>NZ_JBHUOT010000007.1:93416-405292 GCF_042686225.1 Flavobacterium notoginsengisoli | reverse complement strand
CTAACTAACTAACTAACTAACTAACTAACTAACTAACTAACTAACTAACTAACTAACTAACTAACTAACTAACTAACTAACTAACTAACTAACTAACTAACTAACTAACTAACTAACTAACTAACTAACTATTTGATTCACTAAAATTATTTATTCTTCCGTTTTTTTATATCATATAAGTGCAGTTGTCTGCTAGCTGTTTCAAAATAAATGCCGTCTTTTTTTATTGATCGCAAGACCATCAGAATTTAAATTTTTAAAACAACTTTTTTTTCAGCAGCTTAAAGTTAATTTTTATATTCGTTTTCTATTTCTGCCTGCAGCTCTTCGCTGACCTGAAATCAGATTTAATAAAAAAGTATAAAAAGCATGAAAAAACTTTATATAGCAATTCTTATTTCCATAATCTTTCCTTTCTTAAAAACTTATGCTCAAAAGACTCCCCTTCTTATCAGCGAATACAGCAATGCCAGCGGTAAATATGCTACCAAAATCAATTATCAATATGACAATAAGAATAGGTTAATAAAGAAAATCGTAAGCCAGTATGAAATAAATGAAAAAGGAGAATTGAACAAGATTAATGATCTGAATCAAAAACCGGTAACTTATGCGTATTACCAGGACAGTATTGTGAGTACTGCAGATGGCAGCTGGTTAAAGATTATTCTAAACCGAAACGGCCTGTTCGAAAAAGATGTGGCAGTGAATGAGTTTTCTAAGACAAACGCGCTCACAAACCGCTTAACACGCAGCTATAATCAAGACGGCTTTTTAATAAAGGAAATATTATTTGATGATTATGTAACCTATTCCACTACCAGCACGACCGAATACGAATACAAGAATGGCAATTTAACAAAAGAAAGCACAAAGAACAGAAGGGTGAACCAAGAAGGAGAAGTCTGGGAGAATTCTGGGATTCTTGAATATGAATATTCTAAGAACACCACTAATTCTATAGGCAATACTAATTTCGGGACTCCCTATCTGGGCAGGTCAAGCAGAAATTTAGTTCTAAATTTAAAAAATGAAAATGGTTATGCCGCCTATTACGAGTATGATTTTGACCCTAAAGGAAATGTGACCAAAAGAACGCTGATCAGAATCGCAGACTGCGTAAAAATGAGTGAAGAAAATTATAAATACCAATAGCTCAGCAAGGTGGCAGATAAAATATTGGAAAGGGTACTAGCAAGTCTTTTGCCATTAACAGCCACTCTTAATTAATCATTAATGGAAATTTATCGCATTTCATTAAAGCGTCTTCTTAAAAACAAAGCATAGACAAAGCCCTAAGCTTAAAAGGACATTAAAAACTAAACAAATCTTATAAAAATGCAGCACATAGAGAACAAAGTGGCCTATATAACCGGAGCCTCAAAAGGCATCGGTCTGGGCATCGCAGCAGCCTTAGTGGAAAAGGGCGTAAAAGTAGCGGTATCGGGAAGGGATATAGAAGCCCTTGAAAAGGCGCAGCAGGCATTGGGAAAACAGAACGTGCTGGTCCTGCAGTCTGATGTCAGAAATTTTGATGACGAACTTAAAGCCGTCAAACAGATTGTATCTGTATTCGGAAAACTGGATATTGTCATTGCCAATGCTGGGATAGGAAAATTTGCCCCCATAGATGAGATATCACTGGAGGACTGGAATTCTATGATTGATACCAATCTTACCGGCGCTTTTCATACCCTGAAAGCAGCAGCCCCCCAGCTCAAAGCGAACAAAGGTTACTACATCTCCATTGCATCGCTGGCGGGAGCTAACTTTTTTGCCAAAGGAGCTGCCTACAATGCGTCAAAATTCGGACTGGTAGGCTTTACCCAGGCCGCCATGCTGGATTTGCGCGATTACGACGTAAAATGCACCACCATTCTGCCCGGTTCGACCGCCTCAAACTTTAACGGTCATACGCCCGATGAAAATGACCAGTGGAAAATCCAGCCCGCAGATATAGGACAGATGGTTGTAGACCTTCTGAGAATGAATCCTAATGTACTGCCAAGCAAAATAGAAGTGCGTCCTACGAAAACGAAGTAATTTAAAAAAATACAGCAATTATAATAAAAGCCGAATTCTAATTTTTCAATTCGGCTTTTAAATTTCATATGATAAAAATACCAGCGTTTCTTATGGACTTGATATCTTTTATACCACAAAATACTAAGGCGAATTTACAGCTTATTCGCAGCATTTTAAACTTTAAGGTTGGTTCTTGCAAAGAAGGCAGAAATTTATAACATTAGCATTAAAATGTGATGCGAATATTTTTTGTTTGAATCACCCTTTCTCCTCCTAATGATCTGAACGAGACTTTTAAAATCAACGAAACTTCCCAACCAACCTCTCTCTCACCGGTCAAAACAACAATAAAAACGGCCTAAAAGAATAAAAGAAAAATACTAACTAACTAACTAACTAACTAACTAACTAACTAACTAACTAACTAACTAACTAACTAACTAACTAACTAACTAACTAACTAACTAACTAACTAACTAACTAACTAACTAACTAACTAACTGGAAATCTATCAAAAAACTCCAAAGCAGCAGATCAAGATTTGATGTAAACGCTATTAGTTAGAATCCCATTGAGGCTCACATTTAATAACAGAAGTCTAACGAGTTATTAAATTTGTGGATTTTCAATTTCCAGCGATCGTGACGTTACAGAATTCGAACCATCTGTTAAAAGATTCAAAAGCTTTGGCCAAATACTCCTGATTTTTTATGTTCTATTAAATCTTTGTTTTTTTAGACTAATATCCCATATCTATTTTCCTCATCATCTTGAAAATCATATCTGATTCTTTGCGGTAAAAGCCTTTCTGTAAGATCAACAGCCTGCTGCACTACGGCAGGAACTCTGGTATGGGTTGTTGTTTTTAAAACCCAATCTACTGCCGTTTCTAGACACATTTTATGCCCGATGGAAACAAAAACCGGATTACTGTTTTCCTGGGTCCGCAAGGCTTTGCCCACAATTTCATCATCAAAAAACAACTCTTCGCTACTTCCTCTTAAGGATCCTAAACTGTTTTTATCATAATATCCAACAAGTCTTTTCTTCGGACAGCCGAGTGTCGGTATATCCAATTCGATTCCTAAATGAGTTGCTAAGCCAACATTTCTTGGATGTTCAATACCGTGTCCGTCACAAAAGATTAATTGAGGCTTAATTTTGAGTTTTGCAAATGTCTTCAAAACCGAAGGAACTTCATTATAGGCAAACAAATCAGGAACATGAATACTAACATCTTCTGATTCCGAAAATGCCTGATCAACAATTTCCTGCGTTTCAATATCCATCACCATTATAGCCGAAACCATTTTTTGATCTATATCGTCATACGCCACGCCAACGCCTGCGATATATTTTATTGGATTTTCAATTTGATCTTCAGCAATGATTTTTTTAGCAATTTCGTTCTGAAGCACATATTTTTCCATAAAATCATCCTCTACCGTATGCCCTAATACTTCTTTCATGCTTTCCTGAACCAAATATCCATACAATGCTTTTCCTAAACGCGCTTCGTCTGCTTCGCGAGTGAGACCAAACGGATTGTTGTGACTCGAATAGGAATGTACAAACAAACCTCTATCATAAAAGGTTTCCTTATTATCAAAATAAATCTGCAGCACTTCGGAACTGTATTCTATTTTTTCATCATAATTCAAATCTTCCCTCGTAAAATCATATCCTTCGTAATGATATCTTTTACCTTTATCATCAAAAATTTTATAATCCAATATGAGATCGAATGTATCAAAATCATAAGCAATATAAAATTTATCAGGAAAGGTGCGAGAACTATTTTTATATATATGAAAAGAATATCTATGTTCATTATAAAGGTAAACGACAATAGAAAAATGATTTTCATTTATATGAAATGAAATTCCGTGCACTTTGCGGTTTACAATAGCTTCTCTCCTATATTCTTTAGCTGTAATGACTTCTCTAATTTTACTAAAAACAGATGTACTATCTGTAGAGATTTTATTTTTTTTTTGGATAATAATTTATGATCTCTTCCATTATTTTAATAAAGATGATAGATGTAAACCTATGATTATAATTTTAAATAACCATGTCTTAAAATGTATTATTTAGCAAAACATGACAATATAATAATTATCGTCTAATTCCTCTTCTTGAACTTTGTATTGGCACTCCAGCCTCAAAATTGCCATTTTTGATATCCGCAGAATTAACACTAATGCTCTGGCTCCATCTAATTGCAGTTTCATAATCTTTTTCTCCTCTTGTGGCAAAACTGAAATATTTTGTGCCATGCAGCAATTCATAACCGCTGAAATATCCATTTTGTATCTCAATTGAATTATTTCCAGAAGCATATGCATATTTAGTTTTATGTGTTCTCTCCATTTCGAGCACCAACTCTCCAGCGGCATTTTTTAATCTATTATTGATCCCATCATTAGCTCACACGTAATCTCCCCAATAGCCCTCGACCCTACTTACACTGACCCCGCTGCCATTCATCCAGTGCTGATGGATTTCACAACCTAATGCATCCCATGGAAAAAATCCGGGATACCAATTAGGTGTTGCTGCAGTTACGATTCCTCACCAGTTTTTATAAGTTTCAATTCATAAGTTTGAGTATATTAAGGATTTAATATAATTTTTTATAGAACTGAAAAATTTAGAAATTTTTTGAAGGTTATGGCATCTGTTTCATAATACTTTGTAGCTTTCTGACTTTCATCATCTTCATATTCCATATCCATACTATAAGAATTGGCATCGTATAGGTAAAATTGCACAAGGTTTTTTGCTTTAAAGTAATATATATTCAAACCTAATCTATGTTCAAAAAAATCTCGATTATGTGAATTCTGCTTAACATTAGATGCCAGGTCTTTTGATATATTCGTATCATTGAAGGTTTGAGTATTAATAAACATCAAAGTGCCCTCATATAATATTCTCATTGTTGTTTTATTTAGATAATCAGGTGTTAACTTGTATGCATTAGCTAATTCTGCCTTTGATACCACATAGTATTTACAACTGACTTTATTGTTCCAGCCTTTTTGTATTGAACTGTAAGTATAAAAACCGTCCCTGTATTTTTTAATTATAATTGTATATGTGCTATCAGCAATTTTTACGTCTTTTATTTCAAGCGAATTAAAATTGTCAGTACCTAAACCATACGACTCATAGTTACCTAAAAGCTTTTGATTTTCACCAAGATCTTGAGGTATTTTATTTTTTCCGCTTATCCATTGTCCAGAGGAGTTTTTTAACCAACCGGTAGCTAATATTAATGCGCTACTTTTTTTTGTTATTATTGGCAATGGTTCATCCATTCGATTTTGAGCATTGATGTTGGCTGCAAACAATGTGAAAATTATAAGTAGATTTATTTTCATAAGATATTTGTTGGTATATTTAAATTTATTAGCATTAAAAATAAACTAACAATAGATAGATCTGATAGAATTGAACATCGTAACTACCTAAGTTTTTAATTCAAAAAAGTTGTTCATTATTTAGAGACAATACTACTTTATCTACAAAAAGCAAATGTGAATTCCACATTCTACATCTTATAGACATACTCTGCTTTCACATATCCATAGTTCCCGGACTGTATCACCTTCACCTGCAGCCACTCACCGTCAACGGCTATGACCATCAAAAGATCATATCTTTCAAGGGTTTCTATTACAGCAGCTTCAGTACCTGGCTCTTCGCGCAGCTTCAGTGTTTCAGAACCTACAGCAACCATATCCTCAGGATGATAGATGACAGCAGCTTTTTTGACTACTGCTTCTTTCTTAGTCTTTGCTTTGACGGACGCCTCGGAAGTAAAAGAAACTACTTCTGTTCTTTTAGATTGACTAGACTTCTTACTTTTAGAAGAAGGAGTAGTTACCCGTGGAGGAGAATATCTAACAGGCGGAGAATACGAAGCGCATACCCCGCAGCTTCCGCCACTGGAACAATGCGCACACCTGCTGCAGTTGGAACAGGCACTGCAGTAAGCGCTCCCCGTGCATCTTCCCGCCATTTCCTTTTTTGTCTCGCAACAGCTAGCCACCAGTTTATTAGTCTGCGCACTGGTTGCCACTGTTACTGTAAGAAATAAAAGAGTGTAATAAAATAGTTTTTTCATCATGATTGAATAGTTATGTTTCAGGCAAACATAAAGAAAGCATTTATTAGATTTTTACGGTTTTCCGTAGTTACTGGATATTTCTGAATCAAGACAATTATATCCTTTTAAATATCCAATAAAATTAGTATATAATAAATCCAATCATTTAAAACAACCACACTCCTCCACCAACTCCCCCTTCACCGGTCAAAACAACAATAAACAAATGAAAAAAAGGGCCAAGAGAAAAACATAACTAACTAACTAACTAACTAACTAACTAACTAACTAACTAACTAACTAACTAACTAACTAACTAACTAACTAACTAACTAACTAACTAACTAACTAACTAACTAACTAACTAACTAACTAACACCTTTAAATAAACCAATCTCTCTAACCGACTTCTTGCTCACTGGTCAGAATTAAAAATGAAAGCAATCCAAAAAAATAAAATATGTATGTACCATTACAAAAATTACATTTTACTTTCATGACCTAATTTGAAACACTAAGGTAATTCAAAAGCATTTTAAGACATATTTAAAGACAAAAAGAGACGATCTGTTGATCGTCTCTTTTCTATTCAATAATTAAAATTCACTCATCATTTTCAGCCAATTAAGTAATTAAATTATAATATCACCCAATCTGTAACACTAATCTTTTTTGTACAAATCTAAACTATAAAAAATCGTTTACAATTTAGTTCAACAATCTTATTCTATTGAAAAATTGTTAAATTTAAAAAGTGCACCATCAACAGATTTAACGGTTATATAATATCTTCCGAGTGGCAAGCTAACTGTAATTTCATCCTTTTTCGGGATCATCAGAATCGATTGTATTGGTATTAATACGCTTTCATTATTGGTCTTACTATACTCCTCCATAGAAAATACTTCTACCAAAAGCTCCTGATTCTTAAAACTTTCAAATGCACTGTTTTTTAATTTTATGGTTTTAAAAACCTTATCTGTGTACACGGATTCAAGACTTGCATGCAAATTATTTATCAAAAAATAATCTGCACTCGATTTCATTAAAGAGTCTTGAGCAAATACTGCTTTTGGCAATAAAACCAGATCATGTTTTACATCAGCCGTAACAGTTTCCTGATTTATCGTAACAGGATCAATCTTCGAATATTCTTTTAAATAACTAGCCATGGCTCTTCTTTCCCCCTCTTCTTCAAGATGACCATGACCTACATATATAAATATTTTTGCCTGAGGATCATTTTCCAATATTTTCATAATGTTTTTAGCTTGTCCCATTTCCCTATCCAGCTGGCGGTCATAATTTTCATGTCCCAACAATTCAAATCCCATAGCACTAGCTTTTCTGACAAAATGTCCAAAATAAGGATCTTTAATATAAAAACCATTTCTGGAATTTGGAATAACTTCAGGACTATTTTCCGTATTAGGAACAAATGTTTCAAATGATATAATTTTAAAATTATTCCGTTTTAAAATATCCAACAATGTCATAGCAAATAATCTGTGTCCCGGATAAAAATGATCCTCATTTAATATTAAGATCTGATTGTTTTTGGCCAGCTTGTCAATGGTATTGTAAACCTCTTTATCTTTTTTAACTTCGTTCGAAAATAAAGCATTACCTACTACTTCTTTGAAATTAGTTTTATTTTTCTCATAATCCTTAATCAATAAATCATATTCCTTATTATTTGACATAAATGAGTTGAGAGTAATGTACAATGCTTCTTTGAACATTAATTTATTAGGATCAGTAATTGGTGCTGTTCTAATTTTTTCTCTTCCCTGCAGAAAATTTTTATGAGGCGCAATGGTGTAGAAATTATATAAATTCATATAGGATAACTTACTTAAGTTAGAAGTATCTAAAGAAATTCTCCTTAAAGCCTCATTGGTAATTTTCAATTCATTATTTTTATCTTTTGTTTTTGTCATCAGGATTACTCTTTTACTCCCCCTTTGCTTTATATATGTTGTAACTCCACTGATCGTATCTCTACCCAAAAGTTTTTCATGGACAATTGTATCGGCTGGATTGGCTATTTGATCAAAAAAATAATTTATTTCAGTATTTTTATCTGCTTGATAACTTAAAAACAAATCTGTGTTACCGATATCTGTGATTTCTTTAACCTCTTTTTTAAGTTTATTTTCCTTTGATCGCGTCAATTTATTATAAGAAAGCAAGTCTGGGAGGTCGATAGAAATTTTTATCAAATCGTTATATAATAAATCACCACTGTTTCTTTGACCAAAGATATAATTGTGTTTCTTAACGTCCTGATCAGATACCTTACAACTCGAAATTATAAGTACACTTAAGGCGGAGATAAAATATTTTATGAAATTAAAACTGATCCTTTCTTTTCGCATTATTTTGATTATTTAATATGTTTTTATAATTCGATATTCCACCTTGCTTATGCAAAATAATAAAAAACTAAAGTGTTTTTAATTTTTTTTCCTTGCAAATACATCTTCAAAAATTAGCAAGTTCAAAAAATACTTTTAAACTGGTACATAATCCTTTGTAATAATCGCATATCTTCGGTCACAATTTCTGCATTCCCTTTCATTTCCTGCTGAAATATGATTTTCTTATGATAAGATGTTACAAGTCCATTTTTAAGTTCTACATCCAAAAGTAAGTTTCCATCTTTATCAGGAATTAATGAGATATTCTTAATTTTTCCAATCAAGACTCCGAATTCTCGATCGGGATAATTGGATAACCGAATATTTACAGTTTGTCCAACTCTGAGTTTTCCTGAATTTAAGGCAGGGGCCTTTACTTTTCCAACAAACACACTTTTCTTAAGAGGAATTATCGAAAAAACATTCTCACCGGCAATTATAGTCTGATTTTCATTCCATACCTGCAGAAAAGTTACTATTCCATTAACAGAGGATTTTAATGTATAAGTCAGTTCCCATTCTCTTATCGCTTTTCTGAGTTGATAAAATGACTGTGCTGCATTTCGATCTAGGTTAACTTCCTCTTTAGTATTGTTAATATTAGAATTCTGACTTACTTTTGTATTGCTAATCAATGATGATTTGAGCTGTGAAATTGAGCTCAAAAGCCCTCTATAACTTTTATCTGCCTGAAGATATCCTAGTTTTCTGGAATCCATTTCCTGAGCAGAAATTATTCCTTTGCCGAATAGAATTTCGAAACGCTTTATCTCATTTCTTTGCAATGCAAGCTCACTTTCATTGATTATTTTCTGTTGCTCCATTATTGACAATCTTTCCCTTATCTGGATATTTTCTGAATTTTGTGCTTTCATTTCAATTTCAAAAGGGCGTAACTGATTGTTAAGTTCCTGGATTTGATAATCTTTTTGAAAAACAGCAAACGTACTTTCAATTTCACCAAGTCTGGTATTTTTTAACAACTTAAAAGGAAATGTCTTTTGCAAATCATTTATATCGTAATTTTCTACAATCCTTTTTAATAAAAAAACATCTTTGTAATTAGCCGTATTCTCTATAATGGCCAAAGGAGTATCCTTTTTTACGTGAGTTTTGTTCTTCACCAAAATAGCTTCAATACGCCCTGACGATTTTGAAATAATTTTTTCCGGTGGGATGTTAGTTGTTATTAATATCTCACTATTAATAACATCAGGATACCTAACAAACCATGAGACAAAAAAAAACATTAAAATAATGGTAAATATCAGAAAAGTGCCCCATCTAATTATCCAATGTGGTACTTTGGTCAATATATCCTGTACTTCTTCACTTCTAAGCTCAAATGCTGTATTTTCATCCATAATTAATTTCCTAACTGCAATTGATTTTTTACCAATTCAAAATAATTTCCTCTTTGTATCACTAATTCGGAATGATTTCCAATTTCAATAATTTCCCCTTTCTCAAGTACCACAATCTGATCAGCATTCATAACCGTACTCAATCGATGAGCAATTACAATCACAGTTTTGTTTTTAAAAAAAACATTCAGCTTTCTCATAATCTCCTTCTCGTTGTTTGCATCTAAAGCAGAAGTTGCTTCATCAAAAAAAAGAATTTCGGGATTTTTATAAACTGCTCTTGCAATTAATATCCGTTGTTTTTGTCCTGTACTCATCCCTGTTCCTTCCGCCCCTATTTTTGTATTGAATCCAAAGGGAAGTTCCCTAACATACTCACTTATATTTGCTACATCTGCCGCATATGCTAAACGTTCTTTATTAATCTTATCTACTCCAAAAGCAATATTATTTGCAATAGTATCACTAAAGATAAAACCTTCCTGCATCACCACACCAATATTAGACCGCCAGGATCTTTGAGAAATATTTTTTAGTTGTACATCACCAATGGTAATTTCACCACTCTCAGGATCGTAAAACTTCAGAAGTAATTTCATCAGTGTTGTTTTTCCACTACCACTTGCCCCTACTATAGCTGTTATTTTGTTTGCCGGAATGTCCAAGGTCAAATCCTTTAAAACGGGACTATCCGAACCCAAATATCGGAAAGAAGCTTTCTTTAACATTATATTGCAATGATAGGGAACTTCATTTGACTGATAAATTTCCTGCTGTGTTTCATCTTCCTTTTCATGGATTTCAGATAATCTGGCTAAAGATATTCTTGCATCCTGAAGTTCCCGAACAAATTCAATAAGTTGTGTTATTGGTCCGTTCAAACTTCCAACAATCGAATTGATCGCCAGCATCATACCTAATGTGATAGAGCCATCTATCACTAATTTTGCAGAAAAAAAAATAATTAAAATGTTTTTTAACTCATTGATTACGGATGATCCAATACTCTGTGACTGCTCCAGTACAAGTCCTTTAATGTATACTTTAAATAACCTCGCCTGTACATATTCCCAACTCCAGCGCTTTTGTTTTTCAGCATTATGAAGTTTGATTTCCTGCATTCCGTTGACAAGTTCTATAACTTTCCCCTGTTCGTTTGAAATTTCAGCAAAACGTTTATAATCTAATTCTTCCCTGCGTTTCAAAAAAAGTGTGATCCATCCAAAATACGAAAGGCTTCCGATAAAAAAAATTAGAAAAATCTCTAAATTGAAATAGAAAAGTACACCTCCATAGATTATTATATTTATAGTGGAAAACAAAACGTTAAGCGAAGAAGTGGTTAAGATTTTTTCAATCCTCCGATGATCATTAATTCGCTGTATTATATCACCTGTGACCCGTACATCAAAGAACGATACAGGCAAATTCATCAGTTTAATAAAAAAATCTGAAATTAAAGAGATGTTTATCCTGGTGGAAAGATGTAGCAATATCCAGCCTCTGATCAATTCCAGTCCAGTCCTGCCTGCGAATAGAAATAATTGTGCAAAAAGGATTAAGTAGATAAATTGAATATTTTGGTTTTGTATACCAATGTCTACAATGCTCTGTGTTAAAAATGGAAAGATTAATTGCAACAAACTACTGGCCAGCAATCCAACAGTCAGCTGTATTAAAAATGCTTTATATCTTAATATATATTGGGACAACAAATTAAAACCAAGTCCCTTATTATCCTCTTTCTCAAATTCAGACTGCGAAAACTTTGGAGTAGGTTCCAGTAATAAAGCAATTCCTTCCTTAGTGGAATCATCCGCATTATTGCCAATCCAAAATTTAAGAAAATCATATTTGTTATATTCAATTAGACCAAATGCCGGGTCTGAAATAAAATATTTCTCTTTTTTTATTTTATATAAAACAATATAGTGCTCATTATTCCAATGTATAATACAAGGAAGCGGAGCTTCATTAAGACTAATTAAATTGATCTTAACACCTAAACTTCGAAAACCAATTTTTTCCGCAGCATGGCTTAAAAAAAACAGATTACTTCCTTCTCGTGTAGTTTCACTGCTTTCTCTAAGCTCTTGAATATTAACTGTTTTACCATAGTGCTTTGCAATAATTTTTAAACAGGTAGGACCACAATCTTTGTAGTCCGCTTGTCTGTAATTTATAAACTTTTTCAAAACTGATTTTAAGGTATTTGCATCTAAAAGAAATTTTTATTTTTAGTCTGATAGCCGGCTCCTATTTTCTTCATCTCCATATATTGGTGTATGGATCATAAATACAATCATGGGATTTTACATAATTCGAACCATCTTCTGAAATTAAAGGGATACTGCCATCAGGACAGATATATCTAAATTCACAATCCCTGCAAATTTTTACTTTATCTTTACTAATATTCCAAAAATTCACTATTCCCTCATTAAGAATTACAGTTTCTAAATCATGTGAACTAAGATTTCCAAACACAGATTCATCATTCAAATGGCGTTTTATATTTCCCAAACTATCAATATATATAGTTCTGTTATAGGCTGAGTTGTAGTGTAATGATTCAATAAAGCCCTGAATACTAAATGAAAAATTGTTCCTATGAGTAATTTTCATAGATAAAATCTCCTCTAAGGGCCTTCTGTCATAAACGAACTGACTATTTTCTGTTTCGTTTTCGATCCTTGCTTTGTAAAAGATCACAACGGCTAATCGAATAAATTTATTCTGAAGTTTTATCAATTCATCTTCTTTCGTCACATCATATTCTAAATACAAAATGATTGACTTAACTCTGGATTTATTAAAAATTTTGAGTATTTGGTACAATTCTGCCAAATCAAAATCTCTGCAGATGAGTCTTATATTGGAAATACCTAATTTTTCTATTTTTTCTTTAAGAACATCCTTTAAAATTGAATGTGAAATGCCCAATTCTAAATTTAGAGTATCAATACTGTAAGGACGCACAAAATCTGTATTTATTGCCGGAAACCGATCTACGTCGTTACTCACAATTAGTAATTCATTGGTAATAAAAAAACGTATATATTTTTTTAAAATATGTTTATCATCTTTAAAATCCCTGAAAAGATCATATATCTTTTTACTTGAATATTCGATTAGGATATCGATTATCTGATTAGGGATTAGATAGTAATTTTGTCTTTGGATATCAATTACAACTCCTTGGTTTACGCCTTTTACAGGGAAACAACTTGAAAATAGTTTGAATTTTTTATTAAGCATGGTAATCTTTTAAATAAAGTGGCTTTTTAAATTCTCTGCATATAATTTTTGATGTTTGATAAAAATCAGACTCCATATATTGATAATACATATTGTAATCCAATATAATCAGTTTGTCTATAATGGGTTCTGCAATTACCGGTAAGCTTATCTTTTTCTTATTCTTCATTACTCAATAAAATTAAATTTTCAGCAACTATTCTGTGTAGTGGATAATTACAAGGAAGTGAGGTCATTGTAAATTGTCCTGACGGATTAACCTCTAAGAAGTAATATTCTCCATTTTTTCTGGCTTTAATCAGATCCACGGACCCTGTGTTTAGTTTAAGCTTTTTCATCAATCGATCTATCTTGGTTTCAATCTGCTCAGGGAGTTGGTATGGAATAAGCCGGTTAGGGTTTTCCCAGTCATATGATCTGAAATCAAGAACCGTCTTTGGATTACTTTGTGAAAATATGGCCATAGAGTAACATTTTCCCATGATATAGAAAACTCTAAGTTCAATTTCTTTTTCGATATACTCCTGAAAAAGCGAAGGGCTGAATTTCTTACTTAAATTCATTACACTCTCAATCTTTTTTGTACTTAATGCAATAGGATCCTGATCTGGCAATCTAATATGTGTAGCCTCTGCAAGTGATTTTGTAATAACGAATTGATTATTGTCTTTTAGAAACAATTTTAATTTTTTCCTTTCTGTTGTTACAAGTGTATTTGGAATATTTAAATCAACCATTTTTGCTTCATTTAAAATTTCTAATTTAGATTTCCATAAATTTCTTTTAAACAACCATTTTTTGTCCTCAAGAAGATCTAAAATTAAATCACGCAAAGCTCTAAACTCACCGTACAAATAATCTGTGAGTTCTTTAACTGGACCTATTTTCTTTTCATAATCATCTAAAAAACCAAATTTTCTACACCACACAGTTGTAATATCACTCAAATAAACCTTTTGTACGCCATTATCAAAAAAGGACTTTTCAACTAAATGAAGGTTATACGTAAATGAAGATCTGCCTTGCATTAATTCCTCATCGTTAATTCGAATTACAGGTGCATTAAAAAAATTAAGCCATTCCATAACGTCGTCTGTATCTCTATCTCCTGGTTTGCTTAATATTAAAATCATAATAAATTTTATAAGAATATTTAGGCATATCAGATATGCCTAAATATCAAAATTAAAATACTTTTAATTATTTACTGTTTGGGTCAATACCATCATAGTCGTTTAGTTCCTGACCTTTTACTTCGCAAAATGTATAGGCATCTTTTGCTGCCCATGTTCCTCCAATTACGTTAACTTCTACTTTCTCGCACGCGAAATCTTCTAATTTTTTCATAATTTTTAAAATGTTTAAATGTTAAATAAATTTTTAATTTGGATTTACTTTATTCAAGTTATCCCATATAATTGGCCAATTATATCCGGAAAAGATATGACTCGCAATAAAAACTTACTGTTTTGAACTCTAACTTTTCCTGAGCCAAAACTAGATAATCACTTAAACAGCGACAAATGATCCATATCGGAATTCAGGAATATCGGTACTGGAATTCAGGAATTTCAAAAAAATCTAAACGTAATTAGTTAAAAATTAAAAGCATAAAAAAAAGGACTAAATTCTTATAAAAATGTACGTTTATCACTTATTTTTGTAAAAAACAATAAAATGCTTCGTTTAAAATATCAGAATATTGTACTCGTATTACTTACGCCCTTGTTTTTATTAGCTCAGACTTCGAAAAATGATCTTACAAACTTATCTTATGATAAATTACACGATTTATATTTTGCTAATGTCGGTAAGCAAAAAAAACAAATTATATACACCAATGCATACATGACAAAGGCACAAAGGGAAAATAATAGTATAAGAATTGCAAAAGCCAATTATCAAATCGCTCTGTTGTATTATAAATCTAACAAGAAAAAAGCTATCCAATATCTTGATAGTGTCATCAAATATTCGGAAGGATCAAAAGATAAATTTTTTCCTGCAGCCGCTTATTGCGAAAAAGCTGATTTTCTTAAAGCTCAATTTAAGTTTAAAGAAGCGATGATTAATTATAATTATGCAGAAAAAAATGCACTTCAAACCAATATTGATTATTATTATGTAGTAAGAGATTATATAGCTGTTACCAAATCTGAAGATTTAGGAGAATATAAGGAAGCATTAGATATATATAAAGAATGCTACAGGTATTATAAAGACAAAGATACAAGAAGCCCAGATTATGCCGGAGAGTATGTAAACGTCATTTTTGGATTGGCTGATTGCTATAAATCTTTAAAAAAGACAGACTCCACTTCATACTACAATAAACTAGGCTATATGGAATCTAAAGCAACTAACAATGAAGAGTATAAAAATCTTTTTATTCTAAATGAAGGTGCAAACCAAGTACTAAAAAAGAATTATGTTGCAGCCCTAGATAGTATTAACAAGGCATTACCTAAAATGATTGAATGTAACAATACTGGAAATGTGTTGGCTGCTTATTTTTATTTAGGAAAAACATATGATGGAATAGGAAAAAAAAAAACAGCAGCACAAAATTTTATACGTGTAGATTCTATCTACAAACTAACAAAAGAAATAAGCGCTGAGTTTATGGACGGATATCCGTATTTAATTAGCTATTATAAAAATTTAGGAGACAAGGAAAAACAGTTAAAATATATAACAGCCTATATGGCTATCGACAGTACTTTAAATAAAAATTATCGTGAATTAAATAAATTGGTATATGATCAATATGATACTCCACACTTAATTTCTGATAAAGAAAGTCTTATTACTTCTCTTAATAGAGCTAAAGTAAAAACATATTGGGGATTAGGATTTTTATTCTTAACTGCTATTGCTCTAGGAGGTTTTGCATTGCATCAGTATCGAACTAAAAAACAATACAGGTCAAGATTTGAAAAAATAATAAATGAAACAAACCGAAATGATAATTACGAATTCAACAAAGAAAACGAACCCGGAACTGATTCTATTAAAATTAGGGATATTGGTATTGGGGAAGAGTTAATCAATCAGATTTTAGAAAAGCTTAATCGCTTCGAAAAAGACAAAGAATATTTGACACCAAATATTACAGTACAAATTTTATCTTCATCATTTGAAACTAATACAAAATATGTGTCTAAAATAGTTAATGTATATAAAGAAAAATCATTTATTCAGTACATCAATGATTTAAGAATTGATCATGCTATTGGTCAATTACAGAAAAATAATAAACTAAGAAAGTATACTGTTCAGGCACTAGCATTAGAGTTCGGCTTTAACAATGCCGAATCATTTTCAACCGCTTTTTATAAAAAAACAGGTATAAAACCAACTTATTTCATTAAAGAATTAGATTAAAAATTTCAATACCAAAAAACTAAAAAACAGCTTCTTAACAAAGAAATATGGACTCGAAATTCCTGAATTCCGATAACCACAATTAGTTATTTCATGAATCTCCAAATCTCAGGTTATATATTTGCTAAATAATAATTTAAATTTATAAAAATGAAAACGAAAAAATTAAAAAGAGAAGCTAACAAATTTTCTTTAGACAAATTTGAAGTGGCTAAATTAAAAAACCCCCATTTAATTATTGGTGGCGGAAACGACCAAGATGATCCACCAATTGATGAAACCAAAAGTAACGGTAAGGGTTCTTCAATTCAATGCAATAAGTAAAAATATTTCTTCCCCAGATACAGCTCCCCAAAAAGTATCAATATTTGCCCGTAAAATGAAGTTAATAAATCTTTCTTTTTTCTTTTTAATATTGCTTATAGGATGTAAGTCTTCCAAAGACTTATCTAATCCCGATAAGATTGTCTCTAAAAATAATATTTCATCAAACTCATTGAAAACTTGGTATCAGAAAGATTATAATACTGATACAATTCCAGGAATTTCACTGGACAAGTGGTACAATTTAAATAAAAAGAAACCTAAAAACAATGGAATTATTGTTGCCATAATTGACACTCAAATCGATATAAACCATGAGGATTTACAAGGACAATTATGGACCAACACCAAAGAAATAGCTAATAATGGCATTGATGATGACCATAATGGTTATATTGATGATATAAACGGTTGGAATTTTATCGGAACCCGAAGTGGCGGATACGTTGTTTGGAACAGATATGAATATGTCCGTATTGTAGAAAAATGGGGAGCATTATTTAAGGATAAAACAGAATCTCAAATAAATACTAAAGATCTTTACAAATATAAAGAGTACCAAAGGGCTTTAAAAATACTGGGAGAAAAAGAACCTTATTATAAAAGATGGCTCAAATCCCTTAATTACAGAGTTGCTATTTATCCGTTAGCAAAAGATACTTTAAAATATTTTTTCCCAAAAGAAGATTACACATATAATCAGCTGGATAGCTTGTATAAAAAGTACAAAGTCAATGACAAAGAGTTTTGGCAGAGACGTGATGATGGAGATAAAGATTTGGGAGCCTTAATTAGCTGCATGATGATCAATTTGGATCTAAATCAAAAAAAGTTAGAACAAATAAAAAATCACCAAATACAACTGGATTCGACGGTAAACAAAAACTTAAATTTAGACTACAATGAACGTTTACTAATTGGCGATAATCCTGATAATTTAGAAAAAGGTTATGGCAACAATAATGTAAGCAATAATAAAGCAGGACATAGATCACTGCAATACCATTGTACAAAAATGGCAGGAATTATTGGAGCCAATAGGGAAAATAACATCGGCATAAAAGGAATTCTCCAAAACGTTAGAATTATGCCCTTGAGCATTTCTTCACCGGGAGATGTAAATGATAAAGACATTGCCATGGCTATACGTTACGCTGTAGATAATGGGGCAAAGGTTATTAATATGTCTTTTGGGAAAGAATTTTCTATGCACCAAGAATGGATAACAGAAGCATTTAAATACGCTGAAGAGCATAATGTTTTATTAATTCATTGTGCAGGAAATGACGGTGTCGATATAGATAAAGAGCCATTTTATCCAAATGATACTAATTTTGAAAATTTTGAGGAAAAATGTTCAAATTTCATCAATGTAGGATCGGTGACCCATAAATTGGACAATACTTTTGTCTCTGATTTTTCCAACTATGGCAAACAAAATGTTGATTTGTTTGCCCCTGGCGACCAAATATACACTACCACTGCAAACAGTGGCTATACATTCGATTCCGGTACATCGATGTCCGTACCAATGGTATCAGGAACAGCTGCATTGATCTGGTCCTATTATCCAAATCTTACCGTTTCCCAAGTTAAACAAATTATTATGGATTCCGGAACAACTTTTAACTTAGAGGTCATAGTCCCTGGAACGAAAGATAAAAAGGTTCTTTTCTCGGAATTGTCAAAATCGGGAAAAGTTTTAAATGTTTATAATGCTATGCAGCTTGCCAAAAAAATCAATAAAAATAAAAAATAGCTCTAAGATCATACTTAAAAACTTAAAGTCAGCAATGAAACCTACCCTATTTTTTATTGTGTTTCTGTTCTTATTTGTCGGATGTAAAAGCAAAAAGAATTTAAATTCTTCTGTAATACATTCTCCAAAAAAGGAGCTTTCTACCAAAGAAATGCAGACATGGTATCAGAAAGATATCGTTTTAGATGGAATACCTGGTATATCAGTGGATAAATGGTATGCATCGAACAAAAAGAAACCCAAAAGTAAAAACATCATTGTAGCTGTAATTGATACGCAAATTGATCTTAATCATGAAGATTTAAAAGGAAAAATTTGGATAAACAATAATGAGATTCCCAATAATGGTATCGATGATGATCACAATGGCTATGTAGACGATATAAATGGATGGAATTTTAAAGGAACAAAAAATGGCGGTTATCTTGTATGGGGCAATTACGATTATACGCGTATAGTAAGAGAATGGGAGCCTTTATTTAAAGATAAAACAAAGTCACAAATTAACAATAAAGACTTATATAAATATAAAGAATATAATAGAGCTTTAACAAAGTTAGAAGATGAAAATAATTTTTATAAAAACTGGCTAAAATCTTTAGATCATGGTGTTTCTGTTTTTCCATTGGTAAAAGACACACTAAAATATTTTTTCCCAAAAGAAGATTACACATACAATCAGTTGGATAGTCTTTATAAAAAGTACAAAATAAATGATAAAAGATACAGACAAAGACGAGATGACAATGATACAGATTTAGGCGCATTAATCAGTTATATGATCGTCAATCTTGAAGTTGGTCAAAAAACCTTAAAAGACATAAAAGATCAGCAAACCTATCTCGATTCCGTTGTCAATAAAAATATAAATCAAAATTTCAACGATCGTATACTAATAGCCGACAATCCTAATGTTTTAGAAAAAGGTTATGGCAATAATTTTTTAAATAATAAAACGGAATATCAATCTGTACAGGAACATTCTACCAAAGTCTCAGGAGTAATTGCTGCCAACAGAGAAAATAACATAGGTATAAAGGGAATTGCGCAAAATGTTAAGATTATGCCTATACCTATTATTCCAGTAGGAGACGAACAAGATAAGGACATTGCTATGGCTATATATTATGCTGTTGATAATGGGGCAAAAATAATTAATATGTCTTTTGGAAAGGAGTTTTCTTTGCACAAAGAATGGGTCGAAGAAGCATTTAAATATGCTGAAAAGCATGACGTTCTCCTTGTTCATTGTGCAGGAAACAATGGGTTTGACATTGACAAAAACCCTTTCTATCCAAATGACAGTGATTTTGAAAATTTCAAGGAAATAAACTCCAATTTTATTAATGTTGGGTCCATCACACATAAACTGGATAGTACCTTTGTTTCTGATTTTTCTAATTACGGAAAACATAATGTCGACTTATTTGCTCCAGGAGATGAAATATATTCTACAACTACAGATAATAATTATAAATTTGATTCGGGGACTTCATTTTCCGGACCAATGGTATCGGGAACCGCGGCGCTAATCTGGCTCTATTATCCGGCTTTTAAAGCTACACAGGTTAAACAGATTATTACAGACTCCGGTACTGCTTATGATCTGGAGGTTATAGTGCCAGGAACAAAAGATAAAAAAATTCCATTTTCAGAACTATCAAAATCTGGAAAAGTTTTAAATGTTTACAATGCAATGCTGCTTGCTGAGAAAGTTAGTAAAGAGAAAGAATGAAATCGAATTTTAAAATTGCATGTTTCTCCCAATATGTACTAAGAACCCCTATACTTCCAGTATCTTTCTATTTGGATCTTTCTAGAAAATACAATCAGGAAAAGATAATTTCAATATATAAAAAGCCACTGATCAAAGAGGCTCTTAGACTGGCTTCGCCAGAACTTGTTCAGGAGCTTGATAAATGGGGTGGCAATTATACTCGCTCTGGGGATCAGAATAAAACAGCAGCAGAATTTGCTTTAGTGAGATATATTGCCAGAATGTCTTCAAGATGCACACCCTTTGGCCTTTTTGCCGGTTGTTCTGTTGGGAAAATGGACACTGAAAGCAATATAATACTAAATGTGCCTGAAAAGCACAAAAGATATACCCAGTTTGATATGCAGTTTTGGGTAGCATTGCTGCAAAATATTACCAAACGGGAAAAAGTAATTTCCAAATTAAAATATTTACCCAATTCTTCTACTTATGAATTTGGAGATTTTTATAGGTATATTGAATATAAATATATTGATACAAAGCGTGAACATAGCATTACATCCCTAAGAAAAACGGATGCTTTAAAAGAGATAATACTCAAAACAAAATCAGGATTAACTGTAGATGAAATGGTTTCTGTTTTTGCTGATAATGATTCTCACAAAGAAGAAGTTCTTGAATTTATCATGAATCTTATAGACTTTCAGTTTTTGATAAGCGAAGTGGAAGCTTCTATAACTCACAATAATGAGTTTGAAAAGGTTGTATCATTTTTACAAAACATTCCTGATCTAACAGCAGAATATAATTTTTTTAAGAACCTGAATAAACAAATTTCAGATTTGGATGTTTCTCTGGTTCCTACAGAAAATCAGTATAGAGAAATCAAAGAAAACATCCTGAAGGAAGGATTTGAATATGATGAAAAATATCTTTTTCAGACTGATTTAAATACATTTGCTATAACAAATAATTTAAATGCCTCTATTGCAAAAAAGGTTGTCAAAGGACTTTATTTTTTAAATGGCATACAGTCCGCAAAAGAACCTTATAATCTCAAGATGTTCATTAAAGCATTTTCTGAAAGGTACGAAACACAGGAAATGCCACTTATGGCTGTTTTAGATACAGAATGCGGATTAGGTTATCCTGTAAATCATGAAATGAATGACTCGCACGATATCCTCGAAGCTTTTACTTTCAAACGTAAAAAGAGCAAAAATGATACTCAGAATTGGACATCTTATGATTCTATTCTAGAAAAAAAACTTCAGGAATGTTTTTCAAAAAATCAGAACAAAATAGAATTATATAAAAGTGATTTTCCTGATTTTGATTCTAATCTGGATTATCTTCCCGCTACATTTTCTGCGATGATTGAGATTTACAGCGATCAAAAGTTGGCAATTGAATCCTCAGGAGATGTTAGCGCTGCAAAATTACTTGGCAGGTTTTGCAATGGAAATGCCGATATTCATAAACTTACTAAAAAAATTATACAAAAAGAACAAGAGTATCATGATAATAAAATTTTGGCTGAAATTGTTCATATTCCTCAGTCCAGAACGGGAAATATTTTACGGAGACCTGTTTTAAGAAAATATGAAATTGCCTATTTGGCCAATTCGGGAACTGAAAAAGAACATACAATTGAGTTAAATGATTTATTTGTCTCAGTGAGAAACGATAAAATTAAACTGTATTCTAAAAAATTCAATAAAGAAGTTATTCCTTGTCTTTCAAACGCTCACAACTTTAGCAATAATTCGCTTCCCGTATATTATTTTTTATGTGATTTGCAGAGCCAGAATACAAAACCAATATTTAGCTTTAACTGGGGGATTTTAGAGTCTCATTATAATTACTTCCCGAGAGTGGAATACAAAGAAATTATACTTTCGAAAGCGAGGTGGATTATTGCTAAAGAAGAGATAGCTACGTTTTTAAAATTAAACGGTAAAAATCTATTTGAAGCATTTTCAAATTGGAGAATCAGTAAAAATATTCCAAATCTCATAAATTGGGTTAATTCCGACAACACACTGCTTTTAGATTTTCAAACGGAAATCGGAATTCAATTGTTTTTAAAATCGGCGGGAAAGAGGAACAAAATTATTCTGGAAGAATTTCTCTTTACTGAAGAATCTATTGTAAAAAATAATAAAGGTGAAGCATTCAGTAACCAATTTATTTTATCATTTTTTAAAGAACGACTATAAATGCAAAGAAATTTCTGTTTAGGTAGTGAGTGGCTATACTATAAAATTTATACCGGTACAAAAACCGCAGATCTTATTTTACTTGAAAGATTTTATTCTGTTATCTTACAGTTAAAAAAGAAAAAACTTATACAAAAGTGGTTCTTTATTCGATATGAGGATAGCGATACACATATTAGAATTCGATTTTTACTTGAAGACAAAAAAGATTTGTCAAAAGTGATTCAAATACTTTATCCAATTATCAATAATTTACTTCAGGAAAATTTAGCATGGAAAATTCAAACAGATACCTATAAAAGAGAACTGGAAAGATATGGAAAAAACACCATGGAAAATACGGAATTTTTATTTTGGAAGGATAGTGAAATGATGATTAAATATCTTTCTGTAAAGAAAAGATTTCAGAAAAAAGAAATGGCGCTTCTATTCAGTTTTTGCTCGATCGATTCACTTTTAAACTCTTTTTCTTTATCTGCGTCGGATAAGTTAGCTTTGATGCAAATCCTACAACATTCGTTTAAGGAAGAATTTGAAGCGGACAAAATATTAAAAAAAGAACTTGACAAAAAATATAGAGAATTATCAAACGAAATAAAGTATTATATAACAGGAGAAAATAGGGGGAATATTTCTGATTTTCATGAAATAATTGAGGAAAAACAAAATCAAACCACAGAGAAAGTTTCAGAAATAAAAAATACTATTGAAATAGATCTTTACGACTTTTTAGCGAGTCATATTCATATGATGATTAACCGACAGTATACATCAAAACAAAGAATGTATGAGCTTATAATCTACGATCACTTATATAGGTTTTACAAAACATTAAACTATAAAACATTATAGTATATTTTTTTTAGTAAAGCTGCCTACGTTAGGTTTAATTTACAAGATCAAGAAAAAGCCCAGAACACATTTCTTCCAATATAAAGTCCATATATTTTTGTTTTTAATATAGAGCAAATACCTCAAAATTATTTTGTTATAAATTCTACATCACTAGTACTTAAAAACAATCTGTCCAAAAGGGCAGATTATTTTTTTTAATCAAACTAAACTTGTTTAAATCTCATTAAAAATATCACAATAAAGCAATCTTCTTTCTCAAATAAACCTCCCTTTCCAGCCAACTGCACTATCACCGGCCAAAACCAAATTAAAAAAATCTAAACAGAAGAAGAAAAACATAAACAAAACAAACTAACTAACTAACTAACTAACTAACTAACTAACTAACTAACTAACTAACTAACTAACTAACTAACTAACTAACTAACTAACTAACTATTTAATAATTCTTCCTTTAAATTTCCTGATTTATATCCTATTTGTAAGCGTTGCAGCCATACTCAATCCGCTGTCTTTTTTTGCAAACACAACATTTATAAAGCTGATTTCCATTAGATTGAAATCCATTTTTTACGTATTTACCATTGCACAAATTACATTTTATTTTCATGACCTAATCTGGAACACTAAGGTAAGGTAAAAGCACTTTAAGGCTTATTAAAAGACAAAAAAGAAAGAGACGACCTCATGGTCGTCTCTTTCTTTTTCAATAATTTTAAATTTAATATTCTTTTTCAGCTAGTTAAATGATTAAATTATAAAAACACCTAATCTGTAACATTACCAACCCAATAATCTTTTATGAGAACACTAGCCTATTCTTTAGATTCCAGAATGTCATTTAATTCACCTATTCTTTTCTCTGTTGCCTCTTTTTTACAATTATTTAAAAAACCCATGTAAAGATTACCTCCTCTCAAATCTCTAGTTTCTTCTTCGCAAGAAATATCCCTATGTTTTATCCATTTTCTCTGTTCAAGTCTTAATGCAGTTTTTTCAGTTTCGTTTAAAACTGCCATAACTTGTTCGTAAATAATATTCAATTTTTTATCAGCTATTCTAAGCTCGTCTTCTGATTTAATATTATAACTTATTTCACTTGCATTATAAGTACTATTATTAGTGTTTTTTTCATTATCCGGTGTTTGAATTTCAGTCGAATTTCCTCCTTCTGAAATATTTTCAGAAGAATAATTATCATTACTCACTTTAGCCTTTGACAAAGTGTCATTAGCATCTGGAATTACTTCAATTTCAGATTCATTAATTTGATTGTTGATTTCGGTCTTATTATCATTATTATTTAAAAGATCTATGGCTTCGGTATTTGACTTATCAACATTTATAGAAGAAAAAAGGGAATATATGGCATAAATAATTATCAAAAGCAATACTAAGAAATGAACCATATGAATTTTCCCCGTTATATTCCCCATGTCACTACCACTTTCACCTTTAACAGTTTGATATTCTACAATTTTACCATATTTGGTGTTAAATGACCTGCCTGTTTTCACCTCTCTATCCATATAAGGAGCCATGGTAATTATTTCAGTTAAAAAACAACCTATAAATAGCCAAGCTAAAAAATTCTCCTCCCAATTATGATAACAAAATAATGCTATAACATAGGGAACTGATAAATGAAGCCAATTCCAAAAACTTAATTTCATGATTTTTTATTTTAAAAAGTGGAACGGATTAATTGGAATGTTTTTTTAGAAATCGAGCTAAACAAACTAATGGTTTAACAATAAAAATGTAACTCAACTTCTTTAATACAAAACTTCTTTCTATAAACTTTGCAACTATTGCTCCGTTTAGATAGTACCACTTAACAAAACTATCTCCCCAATATTTTTGCAATATCCAATTGTCTCTAAAAGATCTTAATTCCATAACCAACGGATGATTGTAGTTTCCCATTGTAGCAGTTGCAATAAAACAAGAACCTGTTGTTTGTTTCTCTATTGATTCTATATATTTATCACGTTTTTTAGGATTCAAGTTATTTTCAGGATGATAAAAAGTTATTTTAGTTGTTTTATCATTAGCTACTATTCTAATATTATCATCTTTTAAAAAATCAACATTATAATCCTTTATTGTTGAAAAAGACAAGTTGACTTCCACATTATCAAAATCTTTATTCCTATTATCACCAATCAAATGAGATGCACTTACAGTAGCAGTAGATAATATTCTTTTATAATCAAATTTTCTTAACCATTCAAGCGAACTAAAAGGATTATTTATAAAATTAATTCCTAGGTTTGATTCTAAAACACGAAATTTTAAACTGTTTAATTCTAAAATATCATCATCAGAAATATTTACTATTTTGTTATTTGAGAAATTATATGATACGGCTCTAAACTTGGAAATATATTTTATTGAAGTAATATTGTTGTTGTTTAAAAATAGATATTTAACCTTACCTAATTCTGAATCAGGATATAAGTCTGTGATTTGTTGAATACTATGAATCTCTCTATTTTCATAAGCTAAAGAAGATTCCTTTTTTATTTTGGCAGTACTTAATGTTTTGTTTATTACTGAATGATTTGGAATTGTTTTATTGATAGAATTTCCACAAAAAGCACAAAACATTGAACTTTTACCGTCAGGTAATTGATTTAATGCCCCACAGGAAGAACAATATATTGCATTATCCATAATGTTTTTTTATTTCAAAATTTATATAAGAAAAAGTGAATTTATAAAGTATAAGAATTTATACTATCTGACTAAATTTGATGAATTCGGAATACTTAATTCCCCGTCTATTACTATATAATCTGAATTAATATAAAAATTAGAAATACCACAATGTAAACGTAAACTACTTTTACATAATTTAGATGTATCTATTTTTGAATTTTCCATTGAATTTTTATAATATAATATTTTACCATTTTCTATAATTGTTCGTTGATTCTCATCCATTTTTGAATTAGTAAGAATGAATAAAATATTGTCTTTTAAAAATACATTTCTGATTTTTTCAAGTTTTGTTTCTGTTTTTTGCTTTAAATCATATACATAACTAATACAATCATAGAGTTCATTACGACTTTCGTTATAGTCAATGTATAATTTATTATCAAAAGCTAAAAATCTGCTTATACCACCAAGGCTTCTCATTGTTTCAACATCATATTTAAAAACAATTTCATCTATTTTTGACCATGATATTCCCTTGTCAGTAGATTCATAAATATTTTTAAGAGTAGCAATGTACATTTGATTATTTGAAGATGTAAATTTGGTTATTTGGATGCCTTCCGGTGTCTTTATTTTATTCCAATTGGTGCAATCTTCTGATATATAGAGCCCTTCACTTGAAAGCCCTATATAATTATCATTAAACATATATCCTTTATAGAATCTCCTTTGCTCTTGAACTTTTTTGTTTTTGCTGATTCTTTTAAAACTTCTTCCAAAATCTTTTGAAATTAAAAATTCTGAATTAAAAATTATCAAATCATTTTCTCTAATAAATAAACTTTCGTCAATGTCTTCATGGAATATATTGTTATAAGGCAAAATTGTTTCATTATATTCAAAAGATTGCCAATCATGTCCCCGGTTATAAGATACAGAATAGTAATATGCATTAAATCCAATTATTGAATCCCCTTTGCAAATCAATTTTTCAAACTTTAATTTTTCATTATAATCGACTTTAGTTTTTTTTCCAATGAATGTATTTACTTGTGCATTTAAAGTATATGATAAAAACAGTAACAGTATGATGCTAAATAGCTTTTCTTTCATTTTATATTTTTTTAATTATCAAAGGAAACACAATAGATTAACCACCAGATGAAACAGGGAACACTGCTACATCCATTGTTTTAATTATATCTCCTTTATTATTAATTAAATAATATTCTTTTTTCTGAATTTCATCACCAGGATTACTAATTATTTTACTTAATTCAATTAATCCATTTTCAAATTTTACCGCTGATCCCCAAATTGGTTCATAACCTTTGTCTAATTCCTTAACAATTTCAAATTTCTCATTGATTGTACAATATCCATCATTGACAATTTTATAACCATCCAGTACTTTTTTGCTTATTATTGCAAATCCATTATCAAAATCACCTGCAAACGAATATATTTTTTCAGTAAGAATTTCTCCTTTACTATTTTTATAACCAAAGCCATCTCTTCCATTATCACCATAACTGACTATATTAGGCAACGGTTTTGCAGCTATATCGCAGTATGGTATATTATATGATTGATAATTACGTAGATAATCTTGGTTTTCAGCAATAGACATACTGCCATCCTTATTTATTATATAATAATCAGGCTTACCTTCATTATAGTAACCACCATCTTTGTCAAAAATCTTTTTTTCATCGATACCGTAAGTGATACCATTTACAATCTTAACATTATCAAACCATTTATTAGAAATATACTTTCCCTGCATGTTTATAAAACAATATTTCTCATTCAATTCAACCCATGCTATCCCATTACAAAATTGTCCTGTGGAATCATATTTATGGGGAATAACAAGAATCCCTTTCTCAGAATAATATCCAAATTTTCCATTCATACTAACAGAAATTAGCCCTTCATTAAATCCAAGATTACAAAAAGCATATTGATCATCAAACTTAGGTTGAAAAACAATCATTCCTGTCTCATTTATCAATCCCCATTTTTCATTTTTTTTGAATCTGCTTAATCCAGATTCAAACATTGTCATTTGTTCAATTGTCGGTTTCAAAATAATTTTACCCGTTTTATCAATAACTCCATACAGTTTGCTGGCATTATCATAATAAACCGTTTGCGCTGATATTACATGGAGACTGAGTAATTGAATTAATGATATAATTAACGAGTATTTAAATTTCATATTTTTATTGGATTGGGTTAATATTGTATAAACACATTAAATAGTTTTTACTAGTGTTTTTTTAGTATTAATTTACAGTTATAAGAACTGTGATTGTGAACAGTATTTTTTTCTTCTCATTCATATTTCATGATCTGTAGTTGTTTAATCAAGACGCACAAGCCTTAATATTTAGAAGCTTTCTGAGCAACAGCAAGTTATTGCCCTTCCAACTAGTTCTTTGAATAATTTGGATTTTGCAGAAGAATTCTTTGGATAAATTTTTCGCTCAATTGTGAGTTTTTACAAAGCATAAATTAATGTTTTATGTATGAAACTGCAATGTTCTATTAAAGCTATTTCAACAACCAGAACGCATTAGTTTGCAATAAAATCCCAAACCTACAGTAAATTAATTATCAAAAAATCAAGAATTAGTTATCGTATAGATTTATCGTTTTAACGTTAGATAATAAAAAAACTATTCATTTCAGAATAGTTTTGTGACTTTGTATTTTATAGTCATTAGATTAATTTCCAATTCTATATCTTATTTTAAAACCTCGATTTTAATTCTGTAATTACCACTAACTGGAACATCAACATTCTTATTAAGGAAAGTACAGTTAAAATTACCTTCAATAATATAAAATTTAGATTCAGAATCCTCAGACAAGAAATTAACTTTGGTTATTTTGTGCGTACTTTGAGTATTTGGTTTCAAATTTAGATAGGTATCGGTACTTTTATCTTCATAAATAATACTCAAATCATTGTTTAAATTACAAAAATTACTATTAATTCCATCTGTAGAAAATGTCCAGATACTATTAGTATCAACAACCCTACTGCTCAGAATGTTGTTTTTTTGTGTATTTGAATAGTCAATTAAGTTTTCAAAATGGGCAAAACTAACTTCAATATATAAAGATGAATTCTCCACTTCACCAACATATTGCAAAAAGAAATCCCCATTATCCAAACAATTCTCCTGTCCTCCAAAACCTGTAGCGTAAAGCCCTTCACTTGCGTAATCTTTTCCTGACACATTTACCTGCAAAAATAAATTGTCTCCTGAATTATCTTCATCAGAACTGCTACAACTATTAAATAGCACTATAAGAAAAGTACAGAAAAAAATCTTCATAAGTAATTTTAAATTATTCATTGTATTGTTTTTAAGATTAATATAATCCAAAACTAACTCTATAGAAAAATTAAAATTTGAACAACTAGTTCTCGTACAGATTTTATGATTAATCGTAAAAAATTATAGAATTTGAAAACGTAATTCCACTGTAGTCCCTTCTTTTAAATTCGAAGTAATTATTATAGGATTAGAATTATGAGCATCAAATAGGGCAATACGTTCTTTCGCTAAGTCAATCCCTTTTGATGTGTGAAGTTTGTTTAAATTCATTAATTGCATTCCTTTTCCGTTGTCTATAATTTTACATAACAAAAAGTTATTTTGCATAGTAAACCAAAGAGTTAATTTTGGATTTGCTGAATGAGAGTCAAATGCATGGACAAATACATTTTCAATAAATGGTTGAATTAACATTGGAGGAATTTCAATTTCAAATAAATCTAATTCTTCATCTACAATCAGCTCAAACTGAATATGATTTCTAAATCTCATATTTTCTAGGGCAACATAAGATTTTAGATATTCAATTTCATCGGATAATGCAATTTTTTGAACTGAAGAATTATTTAATGTTTGACGAATTATCTTCGAAAATTCTCCCATATACATAAGCGCATCATCAGTGTTGTTATCAATGATATAGTTCTGAATAGAGTTCATTGCGTTAAAGATAAAATGAGGGTTCATTTGGCTTTGTAATGCCTCCATTTTTGTTTCCGCTAAACGTTTTTGAATTTCAGACTTTGCACGTTCTTGCTTTTTTACATTACGTATACGATTCATATAAATTAGATAACTGCAAATAAAAATAATAATAAAACAGCTTAGTAAAAACCACCATGTTTTCCAAAAAGGAGGCGTTATTACAATATTTAAAATATCATCTGAAGATATTTGACCAGAATATAAATTTTTGATTTGTAATCTAATTACATAGCTCCCATTTGGCAGATAAGTAAGATTGATATTTTTATCTTTTGTCCATTTACTCCAATTAGAATTACTTAGTCCGAATACCTTATAACGGTATTCCAACTTATTTGGGTATGTGATGGATTGAGGTTCAAATGCAATTGAAATCGTATTCTTATTGTATGGCAATTCAATTTTATCCGAATTATATTTTAACCATTTAAAATGATTTTGATTTATCTTCTCGAAGTTAACATCAATTCCTGTAACTTTAATTTTTGCAGAAGCATTTTTGTCTCTAATATAGTTCTTAAAATCAAACTCATAATAGCTATTTTGAGTTCCCATTTTCAAAACAGTTCCATCAATATTTGAAGAAGTAAAAGCTTTGGTAATTAATCCTTGTTCTTCATCGATCAATCTAATAGTACCATTTTTATAAATATTTAATCCCTTTTCTGTACCTATAAACAAAATGTCTTTGTAGCATTCCAAAAATGAAATCGAATTACCAATTAACTCTTTTCTATTAATTTTTTTAATTACTTTAAATCCTTTTGAAACATCAATAACAAAAATATCTCCGAAAGAGTTTGCAATTACAAGTTCACTTTTATCATTAACTTTAGCCTGAACAAGTTCTTTTTCATTCCATACTTTATTTAAATAACAAGAATAGGGCTTATCGTTTTGAAAGATATACAACCCACCTGATGAAGAAGCTATATAATATTTACCATATAAAGAATAAATGGCGAAAGCATCCCTTGGAGTATTTTCGTCTGGCAACTCATATGTTTTAAAATCTATATTATTTTTAAAATTCTCTGATTTATAAAACTTACCATAAGCAACTTGAAAAATTATTGCATTTTGATTTAAAAAATTAAAAGCACTTACGGAATATGGAAAATAAAGTGTTATTTGTCCTTTTGAATTAATTCCAAACAGCCCAATCGTCGAATTGACCCAAATAACTGAATTCACTACCTGAATACTTCTTAACTCAATACCTTTTAGCGCTTTTGCATCAGAAGACACATCATGTTCAAAATATCTAAATGCTGAATTTTGTTCATACCATTTACTGGCAAAATTATAAAACATCTGATTTGTGATTTCAGTAGTAATTTCTTTTCCGCTAAGAAATAGTAGCCCATCCTTATGTAGAATAAGCTCATTATTGCCCATCTTCTTAAGACAAACTATATCTAGTTTTGATTTATTATAAAATGATGAAGGATAATATTCAATTTGTTGTTTCAAATCAATTTTAAATAGTCCTTTATTTATAGTCCCTACATATAAGTTGTCAGTTGAAGAATCGTAAAACAAACTCCAAACTTCAGAACTTTCGATACCAAACTCTCTATTAAGATTAACGAGTTTATTATTTGCTTCCTTATAAATCCCCCCCGTAGCAAAATTAATTCCATTACCCGCTACATAAGTCACTCCTCTTTTATCCGTTACAAAATTCCAAAAAACACTACTCCCAAAATGCGTGTTGGATGCTTCATTTTTTAAATAATCGGTAATTTTAATTTTGCTTATGGATTTACCAATTGCATCACTATGACAAATAAAAAGACTATCATTTTTCTTGTGAATTGAAAATATATCAGGTCGTCTATGGTTTATCAGTTTTATACTTTTTTTTTCTAAATCAACCCGCCAAAAACCATCGTTAAAAGTTCCGAAATAAATTTTAGAATTTATTTCAACAAAATCCATGACTTGAAATAAGTTCCTGCAACCAATAATTTTCTTGCTCAAAAGGATTTTATGAGTGTTGATATCCAAAACAGTAATACCGAATTCAGTTCCTATGTAAAGAAGATTTTTGTAGATAAATAATCGTCTGATTTTATCATGAATAAGTCCTTTTTTTTGATTGATGACTTCATATTTTTTACCATCATAAAAAGTCAAACCACCACCATGACTACCAAACCACATATTATGATAAGCATCTTCTACAATAGCCCAACAACTATTGTGCGCTAAACCGTCTGAAATATAATAGTTTTTTACTGTTGCGTTTTGGATAGCAGATAATCCATTTGCTGTTCCTACCCAAAGAATTCCACGGCTGTCTTTGTAAATTGAATAAACGCTATTGTTGGGTAGTCCATCAATTGTAGAAAAATTCTTTGATGGAAATTGTTGTGAAAAAACTATTTCAACAACAAAAAGCAGAATCAATAATAGATTATTTTTTTTGAATAATAGCATTTATAAATTCTTCTTTTTTTCTAACAGATACTGGTAAAGTTTCTCCATTGCTTAATTCCACAAGGAGTTCATTTGTTTTATTGAATCGAATAATGTAATTAAGGTTAACTAAATATGATTTGTGAATTCTTTGAAAAATAGAAGCTGGAAGAAGCTCTTCAATATATTTCAATGTTTTAGACAAGACAATATTTCTTCCGTCAAGACAAACAATTTTACAATAGTTACTATCGGCTTCACAGTACAGGATCGCATTAGTTTTAATTAATTCAAATCCATTTTCTGTTGGTAATGCTATTCTGTTAAATTCTGAACCTCCAGTATCAATGTTTTCCAAAAGTAATCTTAGTTTTTCCTCTTGTGATGCCTTTTTTTGTTTGTCATTGTATTTTTTGATAGTCTCCAACAAATCGATATAATTGATTGGTTTTAACAAATAATCCAACGCACTACATTTTATAGCATCTATAGCAAATTCTGAATGTGCAGTCGTAAAAATGACTTCAAATTTTACTTTATTTAATTCTTTAAAAAGTTGAAAACCATTTTTATTTGGCATTTGGACATCCAGAAAAACTAATTCAGGATTATATTTTTCAATAGCAATTTTTGCTTCATCTACGCTTTCGCATTTATCAAGTACTAGAAATTTATCAGGAAAATAGCGAATCAAAAGCTTTTCCAGAAACTCTCTGGCATTGTATTCATCGTCAACAATAATGGTCTTAATCATTTGATAAATATAAATATATTTTAATTAAATGAATTGATTGAATTAGTAAACGTTATAATTTTCACAGTAAGTGACTGACAGACTACTATCCAGTTTCAAACATGTGCAAAATACTCGGAGTAAGCAGTAGCTATTATTAATTTCGTCACAAAGTTCGACAATCCCCTGCGGGCACTAGTGAAAAATTCCCGCATAAATGCAGAAAAAAATCTTACTTTATTGCGTTGCTTTTTGCGCCTGCTAAGTGATTCCCAATGAATGTTCCATAATTATAAAATATAGAAAGTATGGAAACTTTAAATCAAAACTGGCAAATCGTATCTGAAATTGAACTGATCTACAAAACGAGCGCCAAGCTCTCTTTGATAAGAAAGAATTTTTCTGTAAAATGAATTCTTAATTGATCGAGAATTCCATTTACAGATTGCTATTAAAGTCTTTTTACCAATCTTTATTCTTACTTTGAATTTAAACTTCGGAGGAAATCTGGAGCTTTACTTATTTGTAATCCAGCAATTCTTCTTCTATCGGCCTACTTGACGGTCACTCAAAATTACACTAAAAGAAATCTAAAACAACAAACGATACTAAATCGCTTTTCCATTAAATAAACACCCTTTCTCACCAACCTCACCTTCACCGGCCATAACAACAATTAAAAACAATCTTCAAGAAAGAAAAGAAAAAACACAATCTAAAACTAACTAACTAACTAACTAACTAACTAACTAACTAACTAACTAACTAACTAACTAACTAACTAACTAACTAACTAACTAACTAACTAACTAACTAACTAACTAACTAACTAACTAACTAACTAAATGAAGTCTTAGAAATAAAGTTAAAATAGACCGTAAATAAAGCTTATGTTTTTTAAACGTAACTTATAGCTTTTTACGGTCTAAGATAACTGATTCTCCAATAAACTCAATTATAAGTTACTAAAAAACCGGCTTTCTGCATACAACTGCAATAAAATCAAAATAAACATTTTTAGATATGCCCGCAGGTTCAGAAATTTCAATTGTATCCTGAAGACCGTACGCTCCAAACTCTTTTTGGATAGAATCGGAATCATAAAAGAAAATCTGTACTCCCTGGGTATTTTCAAAAGTATCCGGCGCAATCTCCCTGCCGAGACCATAATTAGAGCTTGTTTTTGATAATACCGAAAAATACATGTATCCGCCGGGCTTTAACTGATTATTACAAGCATTAAGCATAGCAGTCCGCTGTGCTGCATTTAAGAGATAAAGAAGTCCATGACAAAAAATTCCGTCATAAATTATATCATTAAAAGGCATTTCAGTTACAGATCCGTGAATTATTTCTACTTTTCCATTATAGTTCCGTTCTGCAGTACGAATAGCCGTTTGAGATATTTCAATCCCTGTAACATTCATACCGTTATTCGTGAAAAGCTGTGCATTTCTGCCATATCCAAATCCCGGAATAAGTATATTTTTAAGACTGCTTATATTAAACAATTCATTGGCCAGAATGGCAGCGTTTGCTGGTTCCCACCCCCATACAGTATTATTAGACAGGAAACAAGTGTCCCACTGTTCATGCATCTCTTTTGAAGAGTTTTTCTTTAACAGGCACAGCCTATCAGGAATAATTTTACAGGAAAAACCTAAGTCTAATGCTGTTTGGATAATCTTTTCACTATTAATAAACTCCGCTTCTACCCTCAATATGCGATCCTGATCATCAAGGTCGAAATTAACCGTATAGTCGGCAAACTCTTTCTTTAAAGCCTCGCTTAGCTTATCCGCAAGTTTTTTATCTGTTATATCCGTTTTAAAAATTTCAATCATAATTATATTTTTTTTATCCTCGCCAAACTTTTATATTTCCTTTTTACATCCCAAAATTACTTATATTTACTTTCCAAATGATAGTGCTTTCCTTTTGGAAAGTACTATCCAAAAGGGAAGTGAACTAAAACAAAATTGTATGAAACCACAAGAAAAAGACTGCTCAAAAGCTATGCTTTCTATAAAAGATGCACTCGAAGCAGTGAGCGGAAACTGGAAACTGCTTATTCTTTATGCTCTTTGTTCCGGTCCAAAACGTTTCACCGAGCTAAAAAAAGATGTAATTGGGATTACAGATAAAACTCTTTCCAGAGAATTAAAAAATCTTCAGGCTGATAAACTTATCAGTCGGCACGTTTATGACAGCACACCAATATTGATCGAATATCAAATAACAGACCATGGAAGATCGCTGAACAAAGTATTGTATGAATTGTGGAACTGGGGTCTTTCGCATCGTAAAGAGGTAATAGGATGAAGACAGCTGACTAATAAAATAATTTCAATTAAAAATGTCTCAACAGTGAGACATTTTTTTTATATCTTTGTCCGATGAAAGACACAAAAGGTAAAATAATTGAATCTGCAATATCAGTTCTTAACAAAGATGAAACAGCCTCTATAGAACAGATAGCGATCACAGCAGGAGTTACAAGACGTACGATACATCGCTACTTTAAGGATAGATTGAACTTAATTGAGTACTGCAAAGAGAATATGCTGGCGGTATGCAATGAAAAAATGACAAATGCATTTAAATCGAGTCCGGATCCTTTTACACAAATTGAACATATGCTGTATGCAGCAATTGAAGTTGGAAACCAATACTGCTTTTTAAAAAAATTTTATCAGCATACTGATTATTCTGAAATTAAAAACAACAGTGAATCTGAATATGAGAATGTCAGGCTGCAATGGTTTAGACTTATAGAAAATCTGCAGTCTGATGGTCACATTGATACTGAATTAACAATTGGCTGGATCTACAATTTATTTGGTGGAATAATTGAAACAGCTGTCATTTCCGTACAGTCTGGAAACATAACACTGAACCAGGTCAAAAAGTTTGCCTGGATTTCTTTCACAGGTGGTATCAGTTTAAACAGATAAGAACTGTAATTAAATCCAGACTTAAATAATTTCTACGGATATAACGAATAAATAAAAAAGCAAAAAATGAATTTTTACAGCGACGAATCATTAATACAACAGTTGCCCGGTTTTAAAAATAACTATACTACAGTAAATGGAGTCAATTTGCACTATGTAACCGGAGGACAAGGAAGTCCATTGGTCTTAATTCCAGGATGGCCGCAAACGTGGTGGAGTTATCGTAAAATTATGCCCATTTTAGCAGAAAAACACAGTCTTATTGTAGTTGATTTGCGAGGAATGGGTTCATCGGAAAAACCTTTGGACGGCTACACAAAAAAATATATGGCCCAGGATATCCAATCGTTAATTACGCATTTGGGACATCAAAAAATAAATATAGCAGGTCATGATATTGGAGCTGCAGTTGCTTTCAGTTATGCTGCCAACTTCCCTGAAAGTACGGATAAACTTATCATTTTAGATACGCCGCATCCCGATGAAAACATATACAAACTGCCAATGATGCCAATTGGAAATCCTGTATTTCCTTGGTGGCTTGCTTTTAACCAAGTAAAACAACTACCCGAAGAATTACTGGAAGGACGTTATGACATATTGCAAAATTATATCTTTAACCACCTTTTGATTGACCCCGAAACAATTAATGAGTTTGACAGAAAAGTGTATGCTGAAGCTTATAACAATAAAGCTGCAATAAGAAGCGCCAATGCCTGGTACCAAGCCTTTACGGAAGATATTCAGGATATCAAACAATACAAAAAAATAACTCTGCCTGCAATCGGAATTGGAAGCCCGGAAAGTAAAGAAATGCTGGGTTATTTCTTTTCAACCTATATTGATAATTCAAGAATAGAAGAAATAGAAAATTCCGGTCATTTCGTACATGAAGAAAAGCCGCTGGCAACAGCATTGCTTATAATGGACTTTTTAGACCATTAAGCGCCCGTATTTTTAGCATAAAGGGGCAACGTATTGTAAAATCATAGATTTCATATGAATTAATTTCTTAAAGCTGTAAGCCACTGTACCCGCTGCTAATAACGCTGAAAGCATATCCCATACGCTCTTCCCAATTTCACCGTCACCGGCCGAAACAACAATAAAAAAAATCTACTATGAAAATATTCTGTCTAATTCTGATATTAGTTTTTGCTTTCAGCTGCAAAAAATATGTAATCCCTGATGACCTTACTTTTGTACCTCAGAAAAGCATGAACATCAACGGCATATCTTTAGTAAAAAATAATGCCGTTTGTATTGGGAGCTATACATCACAAAAAGATACGGTAGTGTCTCAATATAATATTCAATCAAAATATTCTCTGATAGCTGTTAAACTTGGCAACACTGCTCCCTTTTCAAATTTTAAAAATTATGAAAATGGGGACTACTCTATCCCGGGTTATTTTTCAATAGTGAATCAAGGACTTTATGAAGTTAAGGTGAGTCCAAAAATTTTTGATGGAAAAGAAAAAATTACTTCAATTGATTTTTACTCTGACAAAAAAATAATTTATCAGATCAACAATGACAGCATTAAAAGCTTTGATTTAAATTTCAACAAATTCACATTGAAAATTAATAATGATGGCAATAAGGTGCTGTACAGCAATATTGAGTATTATGGATTAAAAAGTTTAGATGCCCAAATATTATTATACAAATCAGAAAATCAGAGTTATCTTTTTATTATGACTCCTGCTAAAGAGAACATTCTTTTGGAAAAGGATTTTTTATATCATTATTTCTTTAATTAAAAGATAATTTAACTATTCTTGAGTGACGAAAAGACAGCAAAAAATGCTGTCTTTTTTTATAAATAACTTTCTGTTAGAAAAAGCAGGAATCACTTTTCCTCAATTCTGCATCACTAACAAAATATTAAACTATTTTATCTTATTAAATCTATAATCAATCTCCCCTTCAAATCAACGCTACACCCCAAACCGCTTCCCTCTCACCGGCCAAGATCAAACTAAAAAAATCCGCAATAATAAAACTAACCAACTAACTTGACAGCGCAAAACGGGTCCAAATAACGGACATCAAAACTTACCCATCGTCAATTTTTCCTGCTTTTCTTATTCTTAGATTTGAAGACAATCAGAAAACAGATTTTCTTTTCCCTAAACAATATCAAAATAGTATGAAATACAGTATTTTAATTACTTTCGTGATTGCGGGAACCTCATTATCTGCCCAAAATAAAACTATTGATGTTGATCGCATCATTAAAAGGGAAATGAGCGAACGCAAAATACCGGGACTGCAGATAGCAGTGGTGCAAGCCGGAAAACTCGTTTTAAACAAATCCTATGGCACTGCAAACATCCAGGACAATATCCCTGTAGACAACCAAACTGTTTTTGCCATCAATTCCTGTACAAAAGTTTTTACCAGCGTAGCAGTCATGCAGTTGGTTGAAGACGGAAAAGTTACGCTTTCAGATCCTGTTTCCAACTATTTGGACAACCTTCCCGAGTCATGGGCAGCTGTAACCGTTAACCAATTGCTAACCCATTGTTCAGGACTGCCTGATCTGCTCAAGCTACTGGACCCCTACACAGGTGGCCTGGCCGCTTTGAAAAATGAAGAAACGATATGGGAGAAACTGAAATCCAGCCCTTTGGAATTTCAGCCTGGTGAGCGTTTTAGCTATAATCAGACCAATGCCTATCTGTTGGGGAAAATAATAGACAAATTTAGGGGAAAGCCGTTTGCTGAAGTTTTTTCAGAAAAACAATTTGAACCGGCAGGTATGGACAACACTATTTTTGGTGATTCCCGTGATGTCATACCCCATTTTGCACCAACCTATTTTTACAGAACAGCCCTGGACGGGCAAAAATATACGGAGCCTAAAATGGTCAATAATTATTATGAGTTTCCGTATTTCAGAAGAACCGCAGCCGGACTTAACAGCACCGCAAAAGACATGGCCCAATGGGTTATCGCTTTGCAAAGCGGCAAGCTCTTAAAATCCAAAACAACTATAGCGACCATGTGGTCCCCAATTCAATTCAATAACGGGGAAAATACGCCCTGGGCATTGGGATGGGGCCTGGCGAAATTTCGCAAAAATCATAGGGCTATAGGCATGTCAGGTGGCGGAAGGGCTGCTTTTCTTATTTATCCTGATGATGACCTCGCTGTAATTGTACTGACCAATCTGGGCGGCGGCTCCCCTGAAGATTATCTGGAAGAATTGGCGGCCTGTTATATCCCGGATATTCTCAATGCCGACCCACTGACCTTTTTAAGAATCAATCTGCAAAAAACGGGATTTGACAAGGCCATTGAAGTTGTGAGGCAACAAATGAAAAAAGACCCTTATTTCAAACCAAATGAATTTGAGTTAAACGAATGGGCATACCGAATGATGCAAAAAGGGCAGATTAAAAATGCCCTGCAGATTTTCAAATTAAATGTATTTCTGTTTCCAAACAGCTGGAATACCTACGACAGTTATGGGGAAGCATTATTAAAGGATAACAATAAAGAGGAAGCCGTCAAAATGTATAAAAAATCCATCGAACTGAATCCAAAAAATGAAAACGGCAAAAAAGTTTTAGAAACCTTAAAATAAAAAAATGACAAGAGCAATTCTATCACTCACAGCCACTTTTTTTATCGGACTGATGTCATTTGCACAAACACCAACATCAAAAGCCAATAAGGAGAAGTTTTCGGCTGAAACGGTAAAAACCACCATCGATGAACTGCAGAAAGAACTTAGCGAAAAACATCCTGGGTTTTACAGATATACCACCGAAACGCAATTTACGGCTTACATCGATTCAATAAAAAAAACGATTACCGATTCACTGACACTATTTGGCTCTTTTCAAAAACTCAAACCAATCGTCGCAAAAATAAATTGCCTGCACACCGGCATATCCTTACCCAAAGCCTATTTGGACCAATTGAATACACGCCCAAATTTATTCCCGTTCCAGCTCTTCTTTTCAGAAAACAAAGCCTATGTAGTCAGGAATTTTTCGGATAATAACCACATTCTGCCAGGTGATGAGATCCTGAGCATCAACGGAAAAAGCATACCTGAAATCACTGCATTGCTCTTTGCGCTCATTCCTTCTGACGGTTATAATCAAACGCTGAAATACAGAGCATTGAACCTGCAGTTCCCAAGCTGGTACAGAAATATCGATTTAACCGAAAATTTCAGCATTTTGGTGAATCGCAATACTATGGAGAAAACATATTACATCTCAGGAGCCAAATTTGATGATATTGCCAAGGATGGATTTCTGAAAGAGCCCACAAGACCGAAGCAGTTGGAATTTAAAATCGAAAACAATGTTGCTTTTCTAACGATTCATTCCTTCGCCAAGACCGATATTAAAAATGCAAAGCAGGATTTTAAGAAATTTACAGACCAGGCTTTTGAAGAAATCAAAAACAAAAACATTGAAAACCTTATTGTGGATCTTCGGGACAACACGGGCGGCTCAGACCCCAATGCAGAATATTTTACCAGCTATTTTTTCGATCAGCCTTTTCGCTATTGGGACAGAATAGAAGTTACCGAAACGGTAGCCAAAGAAATAAAAGGCCTGTCACTGAAACTATTTTATAGAAAGCCCATAGAAAAAAAAGGGATCTGGTTGTGGCAAAAAGCAAAACATACATCTGAATTCGATTATTACGAAACTCAAAAACCGGCAAAAAACAATTACAGTGGCAAAACTTATATTCTGATTAACGGCTTTTGCATGTCCTCCTGCGCCGATGTAGCAGCAATATTGTCCCATAACAAAAAAGCAATATTTATAGGTCAGGAAACCGGCGGGGGCTATCAGGGAAATAACAGCGGGATGCTGCCTGTAAGCCTGGTGCAGCCATTTGGATTTACTCTTACCGTTCCATTGCAAAAATATACCAATGCTGTCAATCCATTGGTAAATTATGGACACGGCACAATGCCCGATTACAAAACTGAACCTAATTCTGACAGTATTTTGAATCATAACGATAAAGAAATGCAAAGGGCACTGGACTTAATATTTGGTGCGGAATCAGTGCATCAATAATTTAAGAAATTAAAGAAAAAGTACAGGCAGGCCTTCGATGTTTATAGTTCGAATCCACCCTGCTCAAAAAATCCGATTAACCGCAATGATACCAACGGTATCAATTAAAATTCTGTAATAAAACAGAAATTTAAATCTACAGTATAAAGGATATATATAAAATCAACCAGGATAACTCAACCAATCTCGGCATCACCGGCCAAACAACAATAAAAAAAATAAAAGGGAAAAGGAAAACAAACTAGCCATTTCAAATAAAAAAGAAAAGAACATACTGTAAATGAATATGTTCTTTTCTTACCTTAAAAATTACAACTTCTTTTAATACCTCAGCAAAAACCATAAAACACCCAACATTATCACTACATAAATAGCAAACAATATCAAAAGTTCCCTATTATGGCGACGTCTGATCTGTCGAAGTCTTACTTTCAGTGCCGCTTTCTCTCCCGCTATAATATCATGGTATCGGTTTGTCATCACTGCTAAAATTAAAAAACAATCTAATTCCGGTATTAAAAATTTCTCATAGTACTCTAAAAACCAGGTAGCACCTGTACACCTACCACCACTTTGCTGCTTCTGATTTTCTCATCACTGCCAAATGCATTCACTATCGCTGATATCCTGAACTGATTTAGCATGGTGACACCTGCTATTATTTTTCCGTTTACAAAAGGCTTTTGGTTATCAAGTCCCAGATTATTATAAAAATCAGTAGTCCCTACAGTGTAGTTTGTATTTCCCTGGACAAAAAAATTAAATTTCTTATTATCGGAGGAAATTCCCAGATAGGCATTTAAGCCAAGTGTACCATTTCCCGTAGAAGTATTCACATTGCTGCTGAATCCTTCCAGGTCCATAGCTCCTCTTAAATTGGCATATCCGTAAAATGTAATCTGGTCTCCGTTATTCTGGTTAGTAGTAAAAACTGGCAAAATTACATCCAGATAAAAATTACCTCCTCCGTTGATCAGGCGGCTGAAGGCCTCCTGCTCGGTTTCCTTTTTGGTCTGGTCTTCAGGGGTTTGTTCTGTATCAGCGCTTTTACTGTTTGAAATCGAAAGCACGCTGCCAAAAGAAATACGCAGGGCCCACATATTATCTGTAATTACTTCGGTTTGTACGGCCGAAGCATCGCTGTTTGCGTTCATAGCAAACGAATTCAGCAGTATGGTCTTATCGGTTTTATTGCTGTACATATCATGGAAGAATTTTTTTCGGTTTACTTTTTTCCATGAAGGGAAAAACCATGGGAACTTGCCCAAAGCAGCTAACTTTTCGTCCCTTTTGGTCTGAAGTGCTACTATTTCTTCCCTCCTGTCGGCAATTAGTTTATATACAGAATCAATCTTGTATAAGGTAAGATTGTCTTTCTTTAAATACACAGCATAAATCTTGTTTATAGTATCCTGCTTATTTGTGATAAGCTTGTTATAAATTGCCCCATAATCTTTCTTAGCATCTATATCCCCGTATACGGCTTTCTTTTTATTTAGTGCTTCAATAAGGGTATTGTTGGCTGCAACTTCGGCCTGGAGTGCATCATTTTTGAGCTGATTTTTTTCATTCTTGATTTCAGCATTCAGTTTTTTATTACTGCTGTCTATTCTTTCTATCTCGTCGTCTATCTCTTTAGTAAATGAATCACTAAAGTACGACATGCGTTGCGCCTCATTTATTGAGGGAGTCTGAGCATACGATTTTACCAGCAGAAAAAAACACAAAAAAATAAAAATGTAATTCTTCTTCATATTATTTCATTATTTAGGGGTTAGTTATTAAATATTATATGTTTTCACTTTACTAAATATCACAAAAATTACGAGGTCAAATGTATCATTTTAACAGAAGCCTATACTAGGTATTTATACGTATTTTTCTGATTAATAAAAAACTAATATTCTGTTAACATAAAAATTCTTCTGTAGACTGAATGAATTTCAGACTGCCTGCAAAGGCATCCTAAAATTGAGATGGCAGGTTAAAGATTCTTAAAAGCGGAGAGATACAAAAATCACTTATTCACAATCAGATGTTTCAGCGCCGGATCCTGAAAAAGCCTTTCCATTTCGGTATAGATTATATCCTGGACATCGGTCTTGATCTGTATATAATTCTGCTGTATCATTCCATTATCGAGTTTTCTCACGGGCGGTATTTCTTTATAATCTGCCTCCTCTTTCTTGAGCGCTTCATGGTCATTTACAATTTCACAATGAAAGGTCTTAAGTTCAATTTTACATTCGGGATTATCTGCCACCATACCCACAAATTCACCCGAACTTAAAGAAGAAATCTTAGAAGCAGGAACCGCTGCTTCCAATTGTCTGGAACGGCTCACTGAAGTATCCGAGCTGTTGATCGATATGCTTTCCCTGTCCTGCATGATCTTTCCGAACCGTTCCGAAAGTTGCTTGGCGGTATCCCCTGTGACCTGACCCGATATAATGTTTCCCGTGATATTCAGAATCACATCAGCCTGCTCCCTCCCGTAGTCTTTTCTGAGTTGACTGAAGTCCTGTATCCCCAGACAGGTAGCCACTTTATTGCTTCTGGCTGTGGCAATCAGACTGTCCATATTGTTGAGGTAAATAGTTGGGAACTCATCAAAAATAAGACTGGATTTAAGCTTTCCTTTTTTATTGACCAGCTTCACCAGACGGTTTACATAGAGCGACAATACGGCTCCGTATATCTGTATTTTCTGCGGGTTGTTCCCCATGCAGACAATCTTGGGTTCTAAAGGATTGTTGATGTCCAGGGTAAAATCATTTCCTGACAGCACATAGTACAGCTGGGGCGAAGACAGCCTTGCCATGGCTATTTTTGCCGAAGCAATCTGCCCCTCCAGCTGCTCCATGGCGTCGTTGAGATAAGCATTGATAAAAGGGTTGATGAGCACCTCGATTTCCTTATCGGTGCGCAACAGGGTAAACAGACTGTCATAGTCTGCCTGCATGAGTTCAATGACATGCGGCAAAGTGCAGAACTCCCCGTTGTTGTATCGTCTGAGATACCAGATCACGGCCGATAAAAAATTAATCGGCGACTCCACAAAAAAATCCCCCTGCTTTTTGATCCACTCCCGATTCAAACCCAGTAAAATGGTGCGCGCCGATTCCGAAGCATCGGTAATATCCTCCATGCTCTGCGGATCCAAGGGATTGCAGCGGTGCATGATGCTGTCGAAATTAATGAAGTAACATTTCGGCATCACCTTATACACATGCTTGTATTTCTCAAAGGTGTTGTAGACAATTTTTGACAGGTCATCATATTTGAAATCATAAACAAACATGCTGAAGCCTTTGGATATGTGCTGGGTGATCACATGACGGATGACAAAGTAGGATTTTCCCGAACCCGGTGTTCCCGATACCAGAAGCCCCCGGAAAGGATTGATGATGTTGATCCAGCTGCTGCGCACCTTATCTTTTAAATAATATTTAGCGGGAAGATTGATGGAATATTCATTTTCCAGCAGCCGTTCCTCCTGCGGAAAGGTTTCATTCTCGCTGTTGAAAATATCGGCGGCAGCCAGCCTGTTTTTAATGATCCGCGACAGCAGCGTGCCGCCTGAAAGCACCAGCAGAAATCCCGGAACAGCAGTCCCCATATACAAAACAGCATATATTAGACCAGCACCGCTGTAAAGCGGCAGCAGCCCGCTCAGAAAATAAACTGCCAGTCCTGCGCCTGTATAATAGAAAGCCGTTTTTAACTGCAGCTTCTCATCCTTGCGCCCCTTTGCACCAAGCAGGGAAATCACTAAAAGTCCCAGCGAAATAAATTTAGAAATATGAAAGCTTTCGAACAGCCCGGTCTTATAAACCGTCCCCAGAATCTTATCTCCGAAAGCTCCGGTCAGCTCCCAGAAACGGAATGCCCCGTAGCAGTAATAATAAAAATGCAGCATCAGCAAAACGATGCTCATCAGCCTTGTCATGTCGAGTATTTTTCTCAGCGCCTGTTCATTTTCTCCCGTCTGCATAGCTGTCTGTTTTTACCGTTAATCATTCCGGATCAGTTCAGATCCGAACGCCCTTTTTTCCTTCTTTTCTTCTTTCTTCTGACCTTAAATTTTCCAGCCACATAATCCTCCTGCCATACGGGTTTCATCAGCTCTTCGAGTCCTTTGGGATTGATAAGCAGGTCCATTGCTTTCGAAGACTCTTTCGAATCGACATCCGGGCCTTTCAGCACCACCTTCTCAGTGCTTCCCTTTTTCTCTTTTTCCGATCCTGCAGTACATCTTTCCAGTACAGCTTTGGCACTGTAATTTCTTCCCAATGCGCTGCCGTTAAACACACATTTTGTGACATGATCCACATAGGTCAGACCATACAGCAGACCTGCATCGCTCTTTCGCAGCACGGCGTTTATTCCTTCTTTTTCAAGAAGTGAAACCAGTCTGTCCAGAGTCAGATCCTTTCCGAAAAAAGCACAGTCCACAGCGCTGCGGATTCTCTTTTTTTCGAAAGCTCTTTCGGTATTGTTCTGAGCAAATTTTCGCTCCAGAAAACGTAGTGTTGGTCGCATCGAAAAGTCACTAGCTTTGATCGGAACACCAACCGGTTTTCCATTTCGGTCTGCTATACGGTAAACCAATCCTCCAGCCTTAAAAATTCTGGATTCCTCACTGCCTCTGTCTGCCTTGATATTGTAAAGCTGCAGCACCGTATTGAACTCTGCCAGCGTAGTATATTTATAACTTGAAACCACAGCCTGAAGCACACTCGAAATGGCTTTTTTAGATTCCATTCTGCCGTACTCAGCTATGGAAGCAGGTATTGGTTTCAGTGCAGCAGACACTTGCTTTTTTGCATCTTCGGCGCGCACCAGGCCAAAGGCTGTCTCAATCTCTTTTCTGGCTTTTTCGGACTGGTTCCGACCGATATTCTGCATGTCAATTCTGGAGCCGTCCGCCCTTACTTTTATCGACACAATGTGGATGTGTGGATGTCCAGCATCGTGATGTTGATAAACCAGACAGGGCTGCTCGCCGAAACCTATTTTTTCCATATAGCTGTGGGCAATCTCCAGGAGTTTTTCAGCCGAATGATTTTCCGATGGATGGAAATTCAGCGAGATGTGTACACTGCCCCGCTTCACATTGCCGTTAAGGGCATTCTGATTCAGTAGCCTGCCCAGTTTAATTGACTGGTTCATGCGCGAAACCTCCATTGGATAATTACTCTCCCCGATGCACTGGGCCTTGTCTTCTTTAACTTTGTTTTCATTGTAATTGAAAATGCTGCGAACTGAGCAGCCGGTCTTAATCACTGCAACCATTTTCCCGCTGCTTTCTCGATACAATGCTGAATGATTTCCACTTTCTCCAGCAGTTCACTTCGCTGGTTCTCAGTATCGACAATCCAGTTCCTGAACTCCGGGACCTGTCTCTGGGTATGGAGTTTTTTTACGGACTGGTTGAAGTTGTTTGCAATACCGTTTAAATCTTTGCGCAGACGGATAATTTCAAGCATTACCTCATCCGTGGACTCATTTCTGTAATTGACCGTAATAGGCTTGTTTAAAAGGCATTTCCTGAGGTATTCACTCATCTGACGGCAGGTAGTTGCCTTAAATCTTTTTACAAGCAGATTGTATTCAGCTGCGGTAAAACGTACCGCCGCAATCCGGTTTCGGTTCAAATTCTCTTTCTCCATCTTTTTTCCCTTTTATTACTTTAAACTTCTTTTTCCTGATTTTCTCTTTTAAAAATCACTGCCGCGAGTTCCGAGCACAGGGCAGCCGGATGCGTTTGTTTAACAAACGGACATCTGGCCGACTGCAGGAACGAGGCAGTCCTCCAGAATCTTTAAAAACATGCAGTCTCAAAAGTCACTTAAAAACGATTCATCGGCTAATGTAGAAAAGCAGCGTGGATACTGCCCATCCACACCATATTTTGAACGGGGTGTTTTCAAGGCTTCAGTGTATCTTTGAGGGAATCAATTATTAATTTTAAAACGTGGAAATTATGCTGACGGAAAATGATGCGGTAAGGGTATTCGACACAATTATGAGTAGCCCCGGAATGAATGAAATGGTGAGGATGGACATGAAGATTTCACGAAAAAATGTGCTGCTGCTCCATCATATGATCGAGCGCGGCATTACTGAAAATGACGGCAGTTTGTCGGTGCTGTTGCAAAGCCTACCCAAGGAGAATATTCAAGAGCTTAAGCAGCTTTCCGAGGAGTGCCTGCAGAGAGCGGGCCTCACCGAACTTAACCAGAAACTCTCCGAACTCGGAGCAGATAAAAGGAAGTAAAAATTAAGCCGTTAATAAAAAAATATTAACGGCTTTTTAGTGGTACACATTCACTAATTTAAGTTATGGAAATGCATTTTCAGCATTGCCAATATGCTTACGAAAACCCTCTGTTTTCCGGAGGATTACAATAAGATCATAATTTTTTTTATGGCAGCGGTGTTTCTTTGAAAATGTAAGGCGGTATCAGCTTCGCATTCTAACGTCGGTTAATTAACTCTTGCTGAAAGTCCCAATTCCCTCATGTATTTTCTCACGGTCCTATCCGATAGCTCATACCCTAAATTGCGGAGTTCTACAGCAATTCTCTCACTCCCGTAACGTTGTTTAAAGGCAAAAAAGAGTAATGTTATTTCTTTCTGCATCAAGAGCTTTCTAAGCCGGGTATCATTAAGAGGCCTTTTTTTCCATCTATGATATTCCCTTCTGTCAATACTTAGCACGTCTGTCATTAAACGAATGGAATACTTTTTTTCATTTTCTTGAATAAAATCAAAAATTACGTACTTCCCCTGTGTAGTCCTAATCCCTGCATTCTTTAAGATTTCAAACTTCAATTCTGATTTTTTAATCTTTTTCTCTAAACCAACAATATAAGAATCTGCAGTACTTTTTTTGTCTTCCGGTTTCATATCTTAAGACCTGTTTCCAAATAATACTGTTTATTAAACTGCTCTATTGTTTTATTTTCCAATGCGGTGTGTATTCTTTTTGTATTGTACCAGTTTTCAATGAAGTCATATATTTCTTTTTTCATTCGCCTGCGTGTGAACAAGTTGTTGTTTCGATCTGTTAATTCTCTTTTCAGGGAACTGAAAAAACTTTCTGACACAGCATTGTCACAGCTGCATCCTTTATTACTCATGCTTTTAATAAACTGGCAAGACAAAAGCTTCTGCGAGAAGGCCCTGTTTGCATACTGTACTCCTCTGTCAGAATGAAATAGTAAGCCCAAAGATGCATTCCGTTTTGCTACGGCCATATTTAAAGCAGGTAATGTGGTATGTGCGCAGGCCAAACGGGAACCCAGGTTCCAACCGACTATCTTTCGATCGTATAAATCAATAATAATAGTGAGATACAAAAAACCTTTCGTGGTCTGAAGATAAGTAATATCGGAGGCCCAAACCTGAGAATGTCTCTGCACTTTAAAATTTCGGCTCAATATATTCGGTGCAGTATAATACTGGTGTTTAGAATTTGTAGTGGGCTTGAATTTTCTTTTTTTGATACGGCGTAATCCAAGCTTTCTCATGTAAAAAGAAACCTGTTCCTTACATAGTGTATATCCCAGTTTGTGCATTTCTTTCGTAAGCCTGTTTCTTCCATAATGCCTTTTAAACTGCATAAATACCGACTTCAGATCTTCTTTAAAAAGAGTTATTTGTTGCTGTTTTTTAGAAGTACCACTCTTTTTCCACCTGTGGTAACGACCGTAGCCCGTTTCCAAAACTTCACACATTTTCAATATCGAATAGCGGTTTTCATTTTCTTTTATAAACTGATAAACCAATACATCTTCCCGATAAAGATAAGGAGATGCATTCTTTAAAATTTCATATCTAAGTTCGGTCTCTTTTGATTTTTTTTCAAGATCAAACATTCGTTGATTATCCGGATGAACTCTGTCATAACCCGATCCCCTGAAGCTCCCCCTTCCAAAATTTTGAAATTCTTTTCTCCACCTGCTTACAAGATTAGCCCGTATTCCGAGTTCCTGTGCGGTTTTTTTAATGCTGTTTTTTTCTATGCTTAACTGGACAGCATTCTCTTTAAAAACACTGTCATATTTTTTATACCTTACTTCCATACATCTGACTATGTTAGGCAGAATAACAACCTAATTGACAACTAAGTTACTTAAAACATGCTCCCCTTTATTTTATAAACTTAAAATTAACCTCAAAAGGAATTAATATCTAAAATTTATACTGGATATTTTTGTACAGAATACCAAAAAGAAACAGAAATAAAAGCGCTATAAAGCGCCTTGATCTGCAAAGGAATAATAGCTCTCTGAAGTGATAATTATATGATCCAAAAGTTTGATATCCAGCAGTTCTCCTGCCTGTGCTATCTTTCTTGTAATCTGCTTGTCGGGATTTGAGGGGATTAACGTTCCCGAAGGATGGTTGTGTGCAATGATCAGGCCTACAGCGCCGGCTTTAAGCGCTGCCGCAAACAGCAGTCGAATGTCCACGACGGTTCCCGTAATACCTCCTGAAGAGGCCTGGTAAATGCCCAGCACTCTGTTGGACTGGTTTAGCAGCAGGACCTTGAACTGCTCCAGGAATTCAATCTTGCCGGGATCCCAGCAGTCCCTTATCAGATGATAGGCACATCTGGAGGATGTAATATGGGGTCTTTCTGAACTTTTGACTTTTGTTTTATAAACCAGGTCGATTTCACAAACGGTTTTCCAGCTGCTGCTTTCTTGTGTTTCCATGATGCTAAATAGTTAAAGATTAATTTTAGCACCGCCTTCGGGCAGAAGGAAGCAAGCGCAGAAAGCAACGCAATAAAGCAGGACGGATGTCGTGCATTTATGGGGGAATTTTTTGCAGCGCCCCGCACCGCCCTGCCCTACCTTTGTGATGGAATTAAACGGTATTTACATCCCCAGCGCTTTCATATGAATATGGCAAACACGATGCAGAATATCAGAAAAAGAGCTAGCAGCTCGACAGACATAAAAAAAAACATCTACAAGTATTGAGCAAACATCTGAGCTTCAAAACAGTGATGGGAGCCCGAGAAAAAATCAAGTTGAAAACAGACCTTAAGGCCGCCATGCGCCTTGTATCATGCTTGCTTTTCCGTTATTTTTGCAGCATGAATCACGAAGAAATTAAACGCTATTTTGAGAACAATCCGCCACCCAAAGAAGTAAGATTGACGGAATGGGCAAACATTACCGATACGCAGGTTTTCCTGAGAAGCTGCTACAGCACCATCAGAAACTTTAACGGCCCGATAGACAGATGCCCGGCATGGTGGCACCTGAGGGATTTTTATCTTCTTATAAAAAAAACTCCCCAGCAGCAATCCACCGCATCTGAACAGCATGCTTCCGCTGATGAAGCTGTACAGAATGAAGAAACAAAAGAAGAAGAAGAAGAAAAACAAGTAAAAACAGAAACCGCCGAAACTTAGCGCCAGGCTGAAAAGCCTTGAAAAAATCCTTCAAGCTTATTAAGTGTTCAGAAATTTCTTCATGTCTTTTTTCAGGCTCTCAAAGTCATTGAGCACCTTTTCCAGCAGTTCCCTTAGCCCCTGATAGGTTCCCGGTTTTACGGCATAATAATCCCCACCGAACTTATAGGAAATCTGGATGTGTATGGAGCTGCTGCTGGTTGAAAGCATAATGATTTTTACCCTGCGCAGATCGCCTTCAGCGCTTCGGATTTCCTTGAGGCATACAAAGCCGTTGCAGCATGGCATATTGATGTCCAGAAAAATAACATCGGGAAGACATTCGGTCTTCTTAAGGGCTTCCAACAGTTCATTGCCGTCTGCTGTCTGCACGACGCGCACAGGTATCTCTAATTCTGCCGCTGCCTCTAAAAAGAGCAGTCTGTCATCCTCATCATCTTTGGCCATATAGATAATCTGCTCCAAATTCTGCTGCTGTGCCATGAGTTTACATTTTATAATGCAGTTTCAGAAAACAGTTTTCCTGAACCTGCAGGGTTACTAAAAAATAAGCCTTAAAAAAATATCATGAATTCAATTGCAGCTGAGGGGGACAGTGTCTGATAAAGACAATTATTTTTTTTTAAAAGAAAAAACTTTCAAAAACTAGAGTTTTTTTTAAGTAGGCCAAAAAATCAAAATACCACAGTTTTTCAGAGAAAAAACTTCAAAGCTCGCTGCGAAATAAAATGCAATATTCAAAGAACGTAAATTCTGAATAAACCCCATCCGGCTTTTTTCAGCACTATGCCCAACACCCTATAAAATGAGGTTTTTTATTTTTTGTTACTATTTAGAACATTTTATTTTTCAAAAATTGTTATTATCTGTACTAATTTTGAACTACAAAAAAGGAAAGATTATGGCAAGGGCAGTGGTGCACATCGATATGAACACGTTTTTCGTTTCCTGCGAAAGGCTGACCAATTCAGAGCTTAACGGCATTCCGCTGATCATTGGCGGAGGTGACAGGGGCGTTGTGGCCTCCTGCTCCTATGAAGCGAGAAAATTCGGCGTGCGTTCGGCCATGCCCATGCGCATGGCGCTCAAGTTGTGTCCACAGGCAAAAGTCATGAAAGGCGACATGGAACTCTATTCCAGGCTTTCTCATGACATCACCGAAATCATTCAGGAAAAAGCTCCAGTTGTGGAAAAAGCCTCCATTGACGAGTTTTATCTTGACATTACAGGCATGGATAAATTCTATGGCAGCTATAAATGGACTGATGAGCTGGCGCAGCGCATCACAAAGGAAACAGGCCTTCCCCTCACCTTTGCCTTGTCTGTAAATAAAACAGTATCCAAAATTGGCACCGGCGAAGGCAAACAGAAAGAGAACCTTGAAATACCCGAGCATCTGGTGCAATCTTTTCTCAATCCGCTGTCGATCCAGAAAATTCCCATGGTTGGGGACAAGACATTCCAGCTGCTTTCCCGCATCGGGGTCAGAACCATTAAAACGCTTTCCGAGATGCCTGCAGATTCCCTGCAGCAGATGATCGGCAAAAACGGGCTGGAACTCTGGAAAAAAGCCAACGGAATAGATAACAACCCAGTAGAGCCCTATTCTGAAAGAAAGTCCATCTCCACTGAGCACACCTTCACCCAAGATACCATTGACACGGCCAAACTCAACAGGCTGCTGCTGGGCATGGTTGAAAAACTGGCCTATCAGCTCAGATCGGAACAGTGGCTCGCATCGATAGTAACGGTGAAAATCAGGTATGCCAATTTTGACACCGAAACCAAACAGTGCAGGATCCAGTACACCTCAGCCGACCATATCCTGACCGGCACGGTAACCGATCTATTTGAGAAGCTCTACCAGAGAAGAATGCGGCTCCGCCTGATAGGGGTCCGTTTCAGTGGACTGGTCAGGGGCACCTACCAGATCGATCTGTTTACCGACACCGAAGAAATGCTGGCGCTTTACCAAGCCATGGATCGCATGAAAAACCGCTACGGCTTTGATGCGGTGATGCGCTGCGCAGGCGCCTCCTTCAAGCCCAACAACAAAAATGAAATCCTAAAACGCAAACCCTGATCCGATGTACCTCAACTGCCACTCCTACCACTCGCTTCGCTACGGCACCATACCGCTTGAAGATTTAGTGAAGCAGGCAGTGCAGTGTGGGGTTAAAGCCATGGCATTGACCGATATCAATACCGTTACGGCAATCTATGATTTCATAAAGGAATGTCAGGCAGTCAATATAAAAGCGCTGGTCGGGATGGAATTCAGATGTGTAAATCAGCTCCGCTATATCGGACTGGCAAAGAATGCCAAGGGACTGGCAAAAATGAACCGTTTTCTGACCGACCATAATTTCACCGGCAGACCGCTTCCAGAGACAGCACCCGTAATGGATTCTGCATATTTTATCTATGCGCTGGACAGTGCCCCGCAACATCTTAACGATAATGAATTCATCGGCATTAAACCTGATGAGCTTGGCAAGCTTTTCATTCCTGAACTTCGAAAAAGGCTTTCCAAAATGGTTATCCTGCAGCCAGTGGTGTTCCGTACCAAAAGGGAATACAACCTGCACAGGATACTGCGCGCAGTGGATCTCAATGAGCTGCTATCTAAGCTTACCGAAAACGACTGCTGCAGAAAATCCGATACCATGCTGCCTTTAGAGCAGCTGGAAGCATATTACAAAGATTATCCGCAACTTGTTGAAAACACCCAGAGAATAATAGACAACTGTAATTTTGAATATGACTTTAAAGCACCCAAGAATAAACGTTTCTATACCAAAAACAAAGAAGGAGACTTCCGTCTTCTGAACACCCTCGCCTATCACGGGCTGGAATGGCGCTACGGCAGAAACAACCCTGAGGCAAGGGCAAGGGTTGAAAAGGAACTCAAAGTAATCGACGAGCTGGAATTCGGCGGCTATTTTCTCATTACCTGGGACATTATCCGCTACAGCAACAGCAGAGGCTTTATGCACATCGGGCGCGGCAGCGGAGCCAACAGCATTATTGCCTACTGCCTGGGCATTACCGACATCTGCCCCCTAGAGCTGGACCTTTATTTTGAACGCTTCCTGAACCAGAACCGCAAGAGCCCTCCTGACTTTGACATTGACTGGTCATGGAAGGAACGCGACGATATCCTGAAATACATATTTGAGCGCTACGGCTATGAGAATGTGGCTTTCTGCGGCACCAACGTGGAATTCAAATACAGATCCATTTTCCGCGAAGTCGGCAAGGTCTTCGGACTGCCTAAAGAAGAGCTGGACCTGCTGGCCAAAAATCCCATGAAAATGCATGAGACTAATCATATCGTCCAGCTGGTCCAGCAGTACGGCATGATGCTGGAGAAATATCCAAACCAGCGCAGCATGCATTCCTGCGGCATCCTGATATCCGAGGAGCCTATAACCAACTACACGCCGCTGGAAATGCCGCCGAAGGGATTCCCTATCGTGCTTTTTGACATGCATACTGCCGAGGATATCGGATTTGACAAATTTGATATCCTGAGCCAGAGAGGCATCGGCCATATTGATGATACGGTTAAAATCATAGAACAAAACAGGGACATCAAGCTTAATATCAGAGACACCAGTATTTCCAAAGACGAAGCTTCTTCTAATGTATATTTAGCTCAGGGACGCACCATCGGATGCTTCTACATTGAAAGCCCCGCCATGAGAGGACTGCTGCGCCGCCTTAAATGCGATAACTATAAAACACTTGTGGCAGCCTCTTCCATCATACGTCCGGGAGTCGCCCAGTCGGGCATGATGAAGGAATATATATTCAGGCATAACAACCCTTCGAAATTTGAATACTTCCATCCTGTATTCGAAGAGCAGCTGGGCGAAACCTACGGCATCATGGTCTATCAGGAAGACGTCATCAAAATTGCCCTGCATTACGGCGGGCTGTCTGCCGCTAACGGGGATATCCTCAGAAGAGCCATGTCGGGAAAAGGAAGATCCAAAGCGGCGCTGCAGAAAGTCAAAGATGACTTTTTTATTTCATGTGAGGCTAAAGGGCATCCCTATGCCCTGAGCCAGGAAATCTACCGCCAGATTGAATCCTTTGCCGGCTACTCCTTCTGCAAGGCACACTCTGCTTCGTATGCTGTGGAAAGTTATCAGAGCCTTTATCTGAAAGTCCACTACCCTATTGAATTTATGACAGCGGTGATAAACAATCAGGGCGGGTTTTACCGCACCGAAATTTACATCCACGAAGCAAGAATGGCAGGAGCCTTCATCCACAATCCGTGCGTGAATAAAAGCGGCTATGAAACTGCACTTTATGAAAAGGATATTTATCTGGGTTTTATGCACCTGCAGAATCTGGATTCCAAACTGGCGCAATTTATTACCATGGAACGTGAACGAAACGGGGATTACATTTCACTGGAGGATTTTATCAGCAGGGTGCCGATGGGACTGGAAAATGTCAAGACGCTGATTTTTATCGGCGCTTTCCGCTTTACCGGCAGGGCAAAAAACGAGCTGCTAGTTCAGGTCAGCATGCTTTTAAATAATTTCAAGCCTGAAAACAGAGGCCTCACTTTACTGCACGAACCCGTTAAAGAGCTCAAGCTCCCAGCGCTGGAGCGTTCTGTTTTTGAAGATGCCTTTGATGAGATTGAACTGCTGAGCTTTCCGGTTTCCTGCAGCGTTTTTGACCTGCTTCAGACCCGCCACAGGGGCGATGTTCTGGTAAGGGATCTTTTGCTACATCATAAAAAACAGGTCCGCATGCTGGCCTATCTGATCTCCACCAAACAGGTGCCGACCAAAAAAGGCAATATGTATTTCGGAACCTGGATTGATCATGAGGGAGCCTACTTTGACACAGCCCATTTTCCCGACTCCCTTGTGCAGCATCCCTTCGAGGGAGGGGGCTGCTACCTGCTATTGGGAACGGTGGAAATCGATTATCATTTTCCGACCATCACCATTTCCAAAATGGCCAAAATGCCTTTCATAGCCGATCCGCGATATGGCGATTCGGACAAGCGTTTTAAGGCACAGAACCAGATCAGACCCGATATCAGCAGCACCCACCGCCAGCCCTATCCGCAAGAGCATGAAATCAACCTACCACGGCACAGAATAAAATTTTAATCCGTTTCATTCGTAAATTTCTGACATCTTAACCTGTTAAGATCTGAAACATTAGACATTCCATTTAATTCCCTAAATTTGCAATACTATAATTCGGCCTGTTTTACTGAACTTTAACCAGAACAATATAGATTTCATTACTTAACTTTTTTACATGACTGACCCGATTTTAGAAAACCTCAATCCAAACCAGCTTCAGGCTGTCAAAACTACTGAAGGATATGTTCGTGTTATTGCAGGTGCAGGATCCGGAAAAACAAAGGCGCTTACCTCCCGTTTTGCCTATATTGTGGACAGGCTTGGAATCAATTCTTCCAATATTCTATGCGTTACCTTTACCAATAAAGCGGCGCAGGAAATGAAAAAGCGCGTCAAGGCCCTCATTGGAGATCTTTTTGATGTCAGTTTCATCACTACTTATCATGGCTTCTGCGTGCGGTTTCTGCGCGAAGAAATCAACAAAGTACATTATCCCAAAAATTTTATCATACTGGATGCCGAAGACCAGAAGACCATACTTCGTGATGTATTCACAGAACTGGATATCAATTCCAAAAACCTGACATTCAAACAGGTGCTCCGCTTTATTTCCAAACAGAAAAGCACCTCGGACTATCTGGGCTATATGCTCGATAACAAGAGCTTCGAACTTGACGAGAAGGACTCACTGTCGAGCCGAGTCTACCAGAAATACCTTGACAAGCAGAAGCGCAATTATGCGCTGGATTTCGATGACCTGATCCATTTCACGGCTTTCATACTGGACAGCAATCCCGACGTGCTTTCCAAATGGCAGGAAATGCTGCATTACATACAGGTGGATGAGGCGCAGGACAGCTCCGACAGCCAGTTCCATCTGGTGGAAATACTTTCCCGTGTTCACCAGAACCTATTTCTTGTAGGAGATCCCGACCAGACAATCTATGAATGGCGCGGCGCCAAACCGGAATACCTGGTGGAATTCGACAGGATGTTTCCTGATACCAAGACCATCATCATGAACCAGAACTACCGCTCGACTCCAAACATACTGAAAGTCGGCAACCATATCATCAAAAACAACAAGGTGAGGGTCGATAAGGATATGGTGACCGATAATCCTGAAGGTGTTGAAGTGGTTCATTTCCACGGAAAGAATGATTTTGAGGAAACCCTATGGGTGGCTTCCGAAATCAAGGAAATTCTTAAAATGGAAAATGCCGCCTATTCGGATATCACCATCTTATACCGTTCCAATCATCTTTCAAGAAATATCGAGCAGGCACTCATTAAGGAAAACATTCCCTATGCCATATTTGGAGGGGTGCGCTTTTTTGAACGCAAGGAAATCAAAGATGTGCTTTCCTTTCTAAGGCTTATCGTACAGGGGGATAATTTCTCTTTTCTGCGTCTGCATAACCATCCTTCAAGAGGACTTGGCAAAAAGTTTCTCGAAAGGTTGAGCTTTCTGGCGGGCGAACAAAACCTGTCCCTGCTTCAGGCACTGGAAAATAATATAAAAGACAAAGAACTCAATAAAAAAGGTGCCTCTGATTTTCTTTCTCTTGTTGCAGCGCTGAAAATTGATGCCGAAACAAATTCTATTTCCGATCTGGTTAAAATCATACTGGACAAAAGCGGGCTTTCCGAGCTTTACCGCAAGGACGGGGATGAAGACAGGCTGGAGAATATAAAAGAGCTGGTTAGCTCCATGATGCTGCTGGAAAAAGAAAACAATGGTCCTGTAAATATTGCAGAATACCTACAGGAAATAGCACTTTATACCGATCTTGACAAAGACACCGAAAATCAGGACAAGGTCCGCCTGATGACCATCCACATCTCCAAAGGACTTGAGTTTCCGTATGTGTTCCTGTGTGGTTTTACAGAAGGCGTGCTGCCAAGCGCCCTGTCGATCAAAGAAAGGAGAAAGCGGGCAATCGAAGAAGAAAGAAGACTGATGTATGTGGCAGTAACGCGTGCCGAAAAAAGGTTCTACATGACCGACTCGGAAGGCTTTAATTTCACCACCGGACTTAATAAATACCCTTCAAGGTTCCTCTTTGAAATCAAGGAAGAATTTTATGTGCGTAAGGGAAAACTCTCCCCGGAAATCCTTCAGGCGGCACAGACCTCAGCCGCCGCTTCAAAAAACAGTGAAGATAGCGCCTTCAGTGAAGGGGATCTTGTCATGCACCCCGTCTGGAACAAGGGAAAAGTACTTACTGTGGACAGGGAAAAAAACCAGTACATTGTTCATTTTTTTGAAATGGAAAAAGATAAACACATTGATTTTGCTTTTCGTTTTCTTACGGCCGCTTCGGATTTCGAAGAAGAAATGGCTTCTCCTGATGCTCTTTTAAGTATCCAGGAAAACTTAAAAAATACACCGGATCCGTTTGCTGACAAGACAGAACAGACAGACCTGCCACACAAGGAAGAAGACCAAAACATCTTCAATGATAAAGACGCAAACCCAGGGCAGAAAGAATGGTAAGAATTCAACCCACTAAATTAATATATATTCATATCTGCTTTAATCAAAAACTTAATTCACTTACCCTATTGAATACAAAGCCCATTGTCATATGAAACAATGGGCTTTGTAATATAGGGCATATAGCATAAATTCCATAAACAGTCTGATTTAGAAATTTGTTTTATCGGCATGTATTTGTTTTAATAACGCCTTTATGCCTTCTTTTAGTATCCGAAACCGTAATTTTACTCTTTTGGATTCTCCATGCTGCTGATGATTTTTACTACTTCAGCTTCTGTAGACTTTAATTTTGCCTGACAGAACTCAATGAGCTCCGAAGCTCTTTTCACCTTTGCAGCCAGCTCGTCTACCGAAATGGTTTCGTTTTCAATTTCTGCGGATATGGTACGAAGCTCGGCAAAAGCTTTTTCATAGGTCAGGTTCTCTTCCATCATATTGTATTTTTTCTTTAACGGTGCTTATCAATCTGGTATCTTTGAGGATCACTTCAAAATCATCCCCTTCATTTATGCCGTCTGCACTGCTGACAATGGCATCATTGAACTTTACGATGGCATATCCTTTTTTAAGGATATTATGCGGGGACATCATTTTTATGGACTTCTGATGATGCTCCATAGTAAGTTCCTGTCTGCGAAGATAGACATTACTGAATGTTTTCAGACTATTCTTTAACTGCAGCAGTTCTCCTGTGCGCTCTACCAGCATCATCTTAGGATACTGCAGTGTCTGCTGGGATGCAACCAGAAGTTTTTTCTGATTTGCATGCAGTACTGCACCTGAATTTACGGCAAGTTGCTGCCTTGCTGCGTTAAGCTGCTCTCTATGTTTTGCAGTTAGTTCTCTTGCATTATTGGAAACTAAGGTTTTTATTCGATTCAGCTCCTTATAATGCCCCAGAAACAGCTGCTGTGATTTAATAGCAATAGTACGCTGCAAGGAGAGTATATTCTCTTCAAAGCTCCGGTTGTGTGCGATGATAAACTCTGCCGCCTTGGTTGGGGTCTTGGTTTGGGTGTGCGCCATAAGATCCGTAATGCTCACATTTTTCTGGTGTCCGATTCCTGTTATGATCGGGATCGGAAACTTGGCCACCGCCCTGCCAATTCCGTAATTGTCAAAAATAAGGAAGTCAGACTGCGATCCACCTCCTCTCGCAATGACAATGGCATCATAGGGAATGCCAGTATTATAGACCTCAATGAGTTTATTGAGAAAAAGTTTGGCATTATTGTCTCCCTGCACTACGGTATGGTAGTCATCAATCTGGAAAACGTACCCAAAATCATTATGCGCCATGGTATGGCGGAAATCCTCATTTCCTGCTGAGCTGCTCGATGAAATCACCGCCACTCTCTGAATTACTACCGGAAGCTTTAACCTGCTGTTAAAGGTCGAATATTCCTCTCTTTCTTTCCATATATAATCGTTTTCCCTTACCAGCCTGGCAAGCGTGGCATTGCGCTGCTGCTCCAGAATACCGAGCATAAAATTGCTGTCGATATCCAGCAGGTTTACCGAGAGTCCATAAAGCGGATGATAATCCACGCTGACCTGAACCAGCACATGAAGGTTGTTGGTAAACCGCTGTCCGGTTGTGATTTCGAAATCAAGGATTTTAAGTGCACCCCCACCCCATGACTTGCCCAGTATTTTAGCGGTAATGGTGCTGCCGGTTTCTGATTTCTCCACCAGCTCAAAATAATGGATCTTTTTATCGGCCTTAAAAGAATGATTGGTAATATCAGCTAACACCCAGTACTTCTGTCCTTTAAACTGGGCATTGATCGCATCCTGAATCTGGCTGCTGAGCTGAGAGAGTCTGATATACTGGTTTGGTCCCATTTTAAAGTGTCTTTTGCTTAAAAAAGATCTTCCGTCTGCTATAGGATAGTGTTTAGACCAGTGGACTAAAACGAATCTGATATATCACAATAATTCAAATAAAGCAATGAAATATAGCAGGCAGAAAGAAATCGATGTTTAATTAATTCCTTTATTTAAGCGTAATTGTATCAAGCAGGTTTTCCTGATTAATGAAAGCCGCAATATACTCCTGAACCTCATTACGTTTTTCTGGAGAAGTTTCAAAAGTATTGATATGAAATTCTTCATCCTGGTCGAGGATATGAATGATTTCGGTATAACCTTTTGAGATAAGGCTTCCCTTTAATTTAATAACGGTGAGCTGCTGGCGTGCGTCCAAATCTTTTCTCACTCTAAGTTGTATTGCTTTATCCATTGCGAAAGATTTGTTTAAGATGGTATGAAAATTTAAAATCAAATATAATAATTTTGGACTTAACCCTTCTTTGCTCAAATGTTAAAAACGGATTATTCAAAATTAACGGTTCATTTCTAAAGAACAGACTAAGCAATATCCATTTGTTTTATAATAATATAAAACACCTCATTAAATGAGGTGCTTCTTTAAAATTCTAAAAATAAAAAACCAAGATTTATTTATAGCAAAGAAATCCTGTTGGCAGCATCCCTTTTCTTCTGGTCAATCACTTTTGCATATATCTGCGTTGTCTTGACGCTCTTATGCCCAAGCATTTTCGAAATGGTAAAAATATCTGTTCCCACAGTCAACTGTAATGTGGCATACGTATGCCTGAAGCAGTGAAAAGTAATATGCTTACTAATTCCCGATAATGCTACCCAGACAGGAAGTGTGCGGTCAACATCCCATTTATTTAAACCTTTAAATACTTTTTCTTTTTCCCCCTTTCTTTTTCCCAGCAGAGCAAAAGCATCATCCGAAATTGGTATTGAAGCAGTGCCTTCCGTTTTTTGCTGCCTGAATATGATATAATGCCCGTCATTCTCAATATAGTGCAGTTCGGACCAAGTTAGTTTTGTAATATCGGAATATCTTACTCCGGTAAGTACTGAAAACATTGAAATTTTACGCACCAGAAGATTGGGACAGGGAGTCGCAAAGAGTTTCTTTGTCTCTTCCATCGTCATAAAATTACGCTGAGATTCCATTTCTTTTATAGAACTGATTTTAGCATTGATATCAGTTTTTAATTTATCCTCTCTGTAAGCTCTTTTAAGGGTGGTTTTGATTTTGTTGTAATAAGACAGAGCCGTATTACGTGCCAGCTTTTTTCCGGTATCTCTCAGACTGTATGCAGACAAAAGATAATCTCTAAAATCCTCGATTAAAGTTACAGTTACGTCCTGGAACAATAATTCACCTCCTTTTAAAAATGTTTCAAAGTGGATAATAGCGCAATTCCAGATTGCCAGATTGTTGCCTTCTTTTTTTTCTCCCAGCTTTTTAAAATACTCAAGGAATGATTCTTTCCCCACAGCCTGTATTTTAAGCTGCTCTCTTTCAAATATGGAATAAATTTCCGACTTGTTGATTTCATTCTGCCTCCTTACACGAATGAGTTCGGCAGTGTGCATATTTTCAATATTTTCCATTTTCTGAAGCTGATTAGAAGGTTTCTGATACACGTACAGTTTCAAAAACTCACGTCTGGTAAAACAGTTTGAATCGTCGTTCCAGACCGGAGGATAGAAATCTAAATACAAAGACATTCTTCCCTGAGATATGGTTTTCTTACGAAGTGTTACGATACTTTTACTCATGTCAAATGCTTTTAAGATAGACATCAAGATCCTTTTTTTGTATATAGGTGAATTTTCCGGATGTGTACTTCCTAATGTTATGCTTTTTAATTAAAAAGTATAGACCTGTCTGGCTTATGCCATAAAGCTCCTGCGCCTGGCTTATAGTACAACACTCGTTTAAATCTAATATTTGGGGCTCAGCAGCACATTTTGCTTCATGTGCTTCATTTACAGCAAACAGAGCTTCTATGCTCTTAGTGCTGACAAGCCTGCGTCTGCCCAATTTTACAGTTTCCACTTCTTTTCTTTCAATCATTCTATACAATGTTCTTCTGCTTATGCCGAAAAACTGAACGCAATTGTTTATGCTCAAATACTCCCTCTTTTTTACTGCCTCAAAATCCAGCAGTCTGATCCTTTCCGTTTCCCGATTACTGACATCAACTATCTTGTGCCTAGTAATTAATTTGTAGTTCCTACTGCTACATTTTAAGGAGCAGAACTTGGTTTTAGTGGTTTTTGCCGTAAATTCCTGATTGCAGAACTGGCAGATTCTTGTGATTCGCATGTTTGAACTCATAATTTTTTAATTTTTTAGTTATGTGCCCTACATTGTCCATTAAATTCTCTCCTGATATGTCATTTTGTGCCATAAGATGCCAAAGTGTGCCAAAATTTGACCATACCATTAATTTTTGCTTGAACCTCGGAACCCGAGGTACAAATAAGGTACAAATTTTAGCAAAACAACACCCAAATATTCCAAAAAACAACTTAATAAAAAAAGAGCTAAAATGTTAATTATCAACATTTTAGCTCTTTTATATATTTTTACTTTGTGTTTCTTTGCGCCTTCTATTTCCCGATGCAGAAATTGGCAAATATATTACCCAAAAGTTCATCATTTGAAACCTGACCGGTGATTAAACCAAATTGATATAAAGCTTCACGAATATCTAATGCCATTAAATCACTTGAAAGTCCGGACTCTAAACCAAATTTTACTTTCTGAATTTCATCTAAAGCTTTTAATAAAGAATCATAATGTCTTGTATTAGTAACAATTGTTTCATTGTTTCGAAGTGCTCCAGTATTTACAAAAGATAACAATTCATTCTTTAAATCCTCCACTCCTATTTTTTCTTTTGCAGAAATCAATAATAGTTTTGCATTTAGATTCTCAAGTTTAGAAGTTATATTCTGCACTTCATCGGCAGATAAAATATCCTTTTTATTCACTACTATGAGAAGTGGTTTTAGTGGATATTTATTTTTTATTTGTTCAATTTCAGAAACAAAGTCTGAACTTGAAGACTGGAATTTTAATCCGTCAAATAAATAAATTACAACTTGTGCCTGCTCTATTTTCTCAAAAGTTTTTTTGATTCCGATGCTTTCTACAACATCTTTGGTATCACGAATTCCTGCTGTATCAATAAATCTAAATCCGATACCGCCAATTACCAATTCATCTTCAATTGTATCACGAGTTGTTCCCGCAATGTCCGAAACAATAGCTCTTTCTTCATTCAATAAAGCATTCAATAAAGTCGACTTTCCAACATTAGGTTCTCCAACAATAGCAACCGGAATTCCATTTTTTATCACATTTCCAACTGCAAATGAATCGATTAAACGTTTTAAAACAAATTCTATTCTGTTCAATAATTCGTGAAACTGAGTTCTATCAGCAAATTCAACATCTTCTTCTGCAAAATCCAATTCTAATTCGATTAAAGAAGCAAAATTTAAAAGTTCTTCGCGAAGTTTGGCAATTTCATTACTAAATCCGCCTCGCATTTGCTGCATGGCAATTTGGTGAGATGCTTCATTATCAGACGAAATTAAATCGGCAACAGCTTCTGCCTGTGACAAATCTAACTTTCCGTTTAAAAAAGCACGAAGCGTAAATTCTCCGGCATCTGCCATTCTACAGCCTTTTCTCAACAATAACTGAATAATTTGCTGTTGAATGTAAGTTGATCCGTGACACGAAATTTCTATTGTATCCTCTCCTGTATAAGAATTCGGACCTTTAAATACTGAAACCAAAACTTCGTCCAGCGTTTTGGTTCCGTCAATAATATGTCCTAAATGCAAAGTATGTGTTTTCTGTTTCGTTAAATCTTTATTTTTTATAGATTTAAAAACCGAATTTCCAATTGTAATGGCTTCGGCTCCGGAAATTCGAATTATGGCGATAGCTCCGGCTCCAGAAGGTGTAGCCAAAGCAACTATAGAATCTTGATTTATCATATCGCAAAGGTACAAAAAAAGGCTAAATTTCATTTACTACAATCTTGCTTTGAAATGCTGCCTTAAATCTTAAAATTAGTAAATATTAACAATTCATTAAGTGTTAAAATACTGATAATTATCAGGTTGTTTTATTGCCAGAATGAGTAAATTTGAGAGACAAACCTTAATCCTCAATAAAATGAAAAAGATACTATTCCCTACCGATTTCTCTGATGCTGCTACAAATGCATTTGTCCATGCTTTAGAATTTGCTAAAATTGTAAAAGCCGAATTGATCTTGCTTCATACATTTGAGATTCCTGTTTATGATAGCCAGTTTTTTCCGGAGAATTATGCTTCTATATACAGTTCGATCGAATTAGCAAAATTTGAAATGTTTAAAGATGAAATTCCAAAACTACGTGCTATAGCTTCTGAACGAAAATTAGATGATATTATAATTAAACACCGCTTAATGGATGGTGATCTGATTTATAACCTTAAAAATGCGGTCGAAGAAGATCAAGTAGATTTTGTCATTATGGGAACCAGCGGCGTTTCAGACTGGACAAAATTCTTTACAGGTTCTAATACCAATTCTGTAATTTCCGGTGTTGAAGTTCCAGTTCTTTGTGTTCCGATTTATGCAAAATACAAAAAGATTAAAACAATTGGATTTACTACACGTTACCGTGAAAAAGACAAAAAAGAGCTGAAAAAAATCCTGAAAATCGCTAAAAAAACAGATGCAAAAGTCAAAAGTCTATATGTAAAAACATCTAATTCTGACGTTTCAGACACAACAATAAAAGAATGGGAAAAAGAATTCGCAGGCGAAAATGTCGACTTTTTAGTATTACCAAGTGACGATGTTAAAGATACTATTGTTGATTTTATCCTTTACAAAGACATTGACATTCTTACAACAATTACACACAAAAGATCTTTCTTTGAAAGCCTGTTTGATTCTAGTTTCAGCAAAAAAATATCCAAAGAAGTCTCAATTCCTGTATTGATTATGCACGAAGATTAAAGCTGAATATCGACCGATTTTATCTCTTAAAAGCTATATTTGTATTTCAGTAAAATAATATAATGAAAGCATATCAGGACAAAGTCGAAATCTATTCAGAACTATATCATAAAACCAACAAAAAATATAACAGCATTAGCCTTTTGAGGTTGTTAAGTATTTTTCTTTTATTGTTTTTTATGTTTAATTACATCAAAACAGACGAAATACTTTATGTTATTCTGGCTGTTTTATCTTTTGCTGGTTTTATTTTTTTAATGAAAATACATTCCCGATTATCGTTTCAAAAACTACTTGCTGACACGCTTCTTAAGATTAATCGTAACGAAATTGCTTTCCTAAAAAGAGAAAAAACTTCGTTTGAAAACGGAGCAGAATTTATTGATTTTCATCATCCGTATGCATACGATCTGGATATTTTTGGAGAACATTCTTTATTTCAAAGTCTAAATCGAACAGCAACATTTATCGGAAAAAAATCACTTGCTAATCTTTTACTGCATACGCTTCCTCAATCTGAAATTTTGGAAAACCAGGAAGCTATAAATGAATTAAAAGATAAATTAGAATGGCGACAAGAATTTCAGGCTTTAGGCATTATCAGCCAAGATTCTAAAGAATCTTATGAAGCGATAAAGTATTGGTCTTCTTTCAAAAATAACTCTTTGCCAAAAGTTTTAAATGCACTTTCATTTATTCTGCCAACCTTATTCTTTGCATTTTTGACTGCCTATTTTGTAACTTCAAAAACCATTATTCTCTCCTATCTGACTTATATTTTTATCGCTAATCTGATTGTTTTAGGAAGAGCAATAAAAAGAATTCAATCAGAGATTGCAAAAGCAGATAATGTTGATAAAATTATAAAGCAATATAGTTTACTGATTGAGAAAATTGAAAACGAATCTTTCCAGTCCAAAAAGCTAATTGACTTACAAAAACAGCTTGTTTTCAAAAGCAACAAAGCAAGTCAGCATTTGAAACAGCTTTCAGAGTTGTTTTCCAGAATGGATACCATCAGTAATTTTGTAACCGCGACTTTATTCAATGGAACGTTTTTATTCAACCTGCACGTTTTAAAAGCGCTTTTAAAATGGAAAGAAAACTATTCTTCTGAAATTGATCACTGGATTTCTATTATTGGCGAAATTGAAACTTTAAACAGCCTTGCTAATTTAGCTTATAATAATGCTGATTTTGTTTTCCCGGAAATCAATTCTGAATATAAAATTGAATTTAAAAATCTAAGTCATCCACTTTTAAATCCTGCTACAAGAATTGGAAATGACACTAATTTTCACCCGCTTTCTTTCGTGATTTTGACAGGATCTAATATGTCTGGAAAAAGTACCTTTTTAAGAAGTTTAGGAATCAATATGGTTCTTGGTGGAATTGGCTCAGTTATTTGTGCTTCAGAGGCTAAAATACATCCACTTCCAGTATTAGTTTCAATGCGATTATCCGATTCTTTATCGGATAGTGAATCTTACTTTTTTGCTGAAATTAAACGTTTAAAACAGATTATGGATGCTCTTGAAAATCAGCCTGCTTTTGTTTTATTAGATGAAATTTTAAGAGGAACAAATTCTGACGATAAAAGAAACGGAACAATTGAAGTGGTGAAAAAGATCATTTCGAAAAAAGCAATCGGAGCTATCGCAACACACGACATCGAAGTTTGCCTGACAACAAACGAATATCCCGATATCTTAACGAATCAATGTTTTGAAGTTGAAATTCAAAACAATGAATTACACTTTGATTACAAACTAAGAAACGGTATCTGCAAAAACAAAAGTGCAACATTTTTGATGCAGAAAATGGGGGTTATTTAAGGGTAAAAGTTATGAGTTATGAGTTATGAGTTATGAGTTATGAGTTATGAGTTATGAGTTATGAGTTATGAGTTATGAGTTATGCTTAACTTTCTAGCTTTCCTTGAAAATGATTTAATCTCGCAAAGTCGCTAAGACGCAAAGTATTTTACCGAAGTTACCATATAGTTTGTCATTTTGACTGAAAGGAGAAATGACACTCACATGTCGACAAAGATTGGCGCTTTTCTTTGCGGAATTTCCAGTGTGATTTCTCCTTTCAGTCGAAAATGACAAGATTGAGGATAACTTTTTCGAATGATAAAATCTTTCCGTCTTAGCGACTTTGCGAGATTAAATTACATCTACTTATAAACCTCATAAGTCTTCCTTCATTTTCTTTATACCTTTTGCTATAAACGCAGCCTTATTGTTTTTGGCTTTAGCAATAATACTTTCTCTTTCTTTCGGAATATCATAGTATTTCTCTGCCCACAAGCTTATTTCGACTAAAACAGGAAATAACTCAATTCCTTTTTCAGTCAATTGATACAGTACTTTTGCTTTGCTTTCTGGATGTTCGAGCTTATTGATTATATTATTTTCTTCTAAAACCAAAAGTCTGCTTGCCAGGATATTGGTTGCTATTTTCTCTTCCGATTTTAAAAAATCACCATAAGTACATTGTTTCTTAAACATCAAATCCCTGATAATTAACAACGACCATTTGTCTCCCCATATTTCTAAAGAAGTACTTATCGGACATTGTGATCTCTTTTTTGAATTCGTCATAAAAATAATTTTAAAAACCACTTGCATTTTACAAGTAATCAATACCTTTGCACTTGCAAAATGCAAGCGAATTTATTTAATAATATCAAACGAACCAAATTATATACTCTTATTAGTTTAAAAATCAATTAAAATGGACAATAAAAGACTAGAATTTTTACAAAGTTATATCGGAAAACATTTTACAGGAAGTCCTTCTCCTTTCGCGCATTGGCTAAACGGAAAAGTAATTGCTGTAGAGAAAGAAAACGTAGAATTTGAGTTTGAAGTCAGAAAAGAAATGACAAATCCGGTCGGTATGCTTCACGGTGGCGTTACTGCCGGAATGATCGATGATTGTATTGGTGTAAATTTTATGGTTTTAGGCCTTGAAAAGTTTTATCCTACTATAAACCTTTACATAGACTATTTTAATCCAGCATTCGAATCGCAAACGGTTATTGTAAAAACTACGTTATCAAAATTAGGTAAGACGATTATCAATATTAAAGCAGAAGTAATCAATAAAAATACTTCTAAAATAATGGCGCAGGCAAGTGCTAACTTAGCTTTAAGCGATGTCAAAATACCTGTATAACTAAAAAGAAAAAGCTTTGTCAAAGTTTAAAACTTTGACAAAGCACTATTTTGGAATTTAGGATTTAATTTATTGAAATTTATTCTTCGTACATTTCCATCCATAAACGTGTTTCTTCCAGATCGAGTTCTTTTTCAATTTTTCTAAAAATTTCCTCGTTTACAGATCCTTTTTTGTGCATGCTTTCCAGATTATTACGTTCCACGTTCAAAAGATCAATTTGAACTCTGGTAAACTCATTAAAAATTTGTCCTCCTAATACCTTTCCGTTTCCAAAGAAATTAGCCGGAAGTTCTGTCTTTTGCAGTCGGTTAAATTTTACTTCATATTTACTTTTAATATTGTGCAGTAATTCATCATCCAATAAAGAAAAATTATCTTCGATATGAGTAATCGTTTCAGAAACTATTTTGTTTCGAATATCATATTCTTCTGCCAAAATAGAATAGCGTTCGATTTTCAGTTTTTTAATCAGCCACGGAAGCGTCAGTCCCTGAATAACCAAAGTTGACAATATCACACAAAAAACCAGATAGATAATCAAATTACGTAGCGGGAATTCTTCTGTTTTATTCAGCATTAACGGAAGCGCCAGAGCAGCGGCCATCGAAACCACGCCACGCATTCCCGACCAGCCAAAAATGATCATATTGCGATAATCAAATTCTTCTTTTGATCGTATTCTTTTACTAATAATCCTTGGAAGCATCGTAGCCGGAATAACCCATAAAAAACGGACAAGAATTACAACAACACTAATAACAGCTCCCCATATAAGCAAAGAACTTCCGGAATAACTGCCGATTCCTTCCATAATCTGTCTTAACTGTAATCCGATTAAAATGAAGATTAAACCATTTAGAATATTGTTTAAAACGTCCCAGATCGTATTGGTCATAATTCGGCTTTCATGAGAAAAAATAGTACCTGATCTGGCTGCCAGAAAAAGTCCGGTAGTAACTACCGCCAGAACTCCGGAACCATGAAAATGCTCTGCCAAAAGATAAGCTGAAAATGGTGTAAGTAACGTTAGTGTCACCTCTATAATATCATCACAAACAAATTTTTTATGAATATAATACATTATAAAACCGATAGCCAAACCTATTGCAATCCCTAAAATCGACATCAAAACGAAATTTAATCCTGCTTCCCATAAAACAAAATTTCCTGCCGTAATCGCTGTTAAGGCATATTTATAAGCCACAAGACCACTGGCATCATTCACCAGACTTTCTCCTTCAAGAATGGCAATTAATCTTGGATTTAGTCCTAAACCTTTTGTAATGGCTGTTGCTGAAACTGCGTCCGGAGGCGAGACAATAGCTCCCAATAAAAAAGCTAACGGCCAGGAAATATCATCTATAAGCCAGTGTGCCACAACAGCTACCAATCCTGTAGTAAAAAATACCAACCCGACGGCTGCTAAAGTTATCGGACGAATTGATTGTTTAAAATCGGACCAGCTTGTGTGCCATGCCGCATGATACAAAAGCGGCGGCAGGAAAATGATAAAAACAATTTCAGGACTTAATGCTACAACCGGAAGCCCGGGAACAGCGCTAATAATAACACCACAAAGCACTAAAACAATTGGTATTGGAAAATTATATCTTTTACTAACAAGACTTAAGAATGCTACTCCAAAAAGCAGCATAATAATTACGGTGATGTTCTCCATTTAACAGGCGGTATTTATCGATTTTGGAATAGAAATTTCGAGCACTAAATTAAGATTTTTGCCGACTTAATTAAAATAACATTAAAAAAGAAAGCCGATTTATTGACTTACATCAAACTTTTTCGTTCTACACAACTGTACATTTGATCTTTAAATTATTTAAAAAGTTTTAAAAATATGACACAAATGATAAGTACAGAAATAAGTCCGTTGCTCCAATTTGGAATTACAAGCCAAAAACGTGTTGAAAATGCTTTAGAACAACTAAAAAGAGGAAAAGGAATTCTTTTGATTGATGACGAAAATCGAGAAAATGAAGGCGATTTGATTTTTTCTGCGGAGCATATAAATGTTTTCGATATGGCTCTGATGATACGTGAATGTAGTGGCATTGTGTGTCTTTGTTTAACAAATGAAAAAGCCGATCAGCTTGAACTTCCTTATATGGTAACAGAAAACACAAGCAGTTTTCAAACTCCTTTTACTGTTACAATTGAAGCCAAAAATGGAGTTACAACCGGAGTTTCTGCTGCGGATCGCATTACTACAATCAAAACTGCTATTTCATCAAATGCTAAACCTCAGGATTTGGCAAAACCGGGACATATTTTTCCTTTAAGAGCTAAAAATAACGGTGTTCTGGAACGAAATGGTCACACGGAAGGAAGCGTAGATTTAATGAAACTAGCCAATTTAAAACCCGAAGCAGTTCTTTGTGAATTAATGAACGAAGGCGGAACAATGGCGAAACTCAACGAAATCGTTAATTTTGCACAGCGTCACGATTTAATAGTTTTATCAATTGAAGACATTATCTATTACCGTAAATTCGTGCGAGATTACAACTAAAATGATATACGAACAGCTTAGTAATTACATTCGAAAAAACATTCAGGTTTCTGATGAAGATTTAAATACGATTCTCTCCTATTTTAAACCTTTAAAGAAAACCAAAAATGAGTTATTGCTAGCACAGGGACAAATCAGCCAGCAGTCTTTTTTTGTCGGAAAGGGCTGTTTACGAATCTTTTTTATTAATGAAGAAGGAAAAGATGTTACCCGTTATATTGCTTTCGAAAATCAGTTTGCCACTGCTTTGGTAAGTTTTATAACCAAAAAGCCTGCTCAGGAAAATATTCAGGTAATTGAGAAATCAGAATTACTGGCTATTACGCATGAAGATTTTAATTATTTAATACAAATTATTCCGCAATGGCGTGAATTTTACAGTAGTTACCTGGAAAAAGCGTATGTAAATAATGCTAACAGGTTAATGTCTTTTACGACGATGGATGCTTTGGAAAGATACAATCAGCTTTTGAAAATTAATCCGGCTATTGTAAAACGGCTTCCGAATAAAATTGTCGCTTCTTATATTAATATTTCTCAGGAAACTTTGAGTAGATTGAAATCTAGGGTTTGATTTTTTATTTTGATTGTGGAGATATGGCTTCGTCAATTCACTATCGCTCGGGTCTCCTTCGTCAACATGACGATATTGTAAGTGCAAAAAACGGCTCAAATCTGCTCAAATCTGTTTAAATCTGCGTGAAACTTTCAATCAATAAAAAAACCGAATCTAAAATAAGATTCGGTTTTTGTTTATTATGATTCACAACTGCTGCAAGAAACAAGACTTGTTACTAATTCCTTAGAAACACTTTGACTTCTTTGGTAGTACAAACTTTTAACACCTTGCTGCCAGGCTTCGATCATTAAACGGTTTACATCTTTAATAGCCAGTTCTGCTGGGATATTAAGGTTTAAACTTTGTCCCTGATCTACAAATTTCTGACGAATTCCTGCTTGTTGTACAATTTCTAACTGACTGATTTCTTTAAATGTTTTAAAAACATCTTTTTCCTCTTGTGTTAGCTCTGACATATGTTGCACGCTACCTCCATTCAGCATAATTCCTCTCCAAACCTCTTCGTTATCTAAGCCTTTTTCTTCAAGCAGTTTTTTAAGGTATTTATTTTTACGCATAAAATTACCTTTGCTCAATCCGGCTTTGTAATAATTACTGCTGAAAGGCTCAATTCCCGGTGAAGTTTGTCCTAAAATTGCAGAAGATGAAGTTGTCGGCGCAATTGCCATTGTGGTTGTATTACGTCTTCCGTATCCTTTTAACAATTCTGGTTCACCGTAAATTCTAGCCAATTCCTGACTAGCTTTATCTGCTTTATCACTAATATGTTTGAAAATCTCTGTAGTTTTCATTTTAGCTTCCATTCCTTCAAACGGAATCATGTTTTTCTGTAAATAAGAATGCCATCCTAATACACCTAAGCCTAATGCACGGTGTCTTTTTGCAAATTTATTAGCAGCAGAAAGATAATAGTTCCCTTCTGTTTTTTCGATGAATTCCTGAAGAACAGCATCTAAGAAGAAAATCGCTAATTTTACCGCTTCAGTATCTTTCCATTCTTCATACAATTCTAAATTCATAGAAGAAAGACAGCAGATAAATGATTCGTCATGAGTTGACGGAAGCATAATCTCGCTACATAAGTTACTTGCGTTAATTCTAAGATTCTGATCTTTATATACCTGAGGTTTGTTCTTATTTACGTTATCACTAAAGAAAATGTATGGTAAACCTTTTTGTTGACGACTTTCTAAAACTTTTGCCCAAACTTGTCTTTTTTCTGCATCACCATCAATCATTTCCTGCATCCAGTAATCTGGTACGCAAATTCCTGTAAACAAGTTTTGAATTGGGTTTCCAATACTTTTAATTTTTAAAAACTCTTCGATATCCGGGTGATCAACATCTAAATAAGCAGCAAATGCACCACGACGAACCCCACCTTGTGAAATCGTATCCATAGCCGTATCAAAAAGCTTCATGAAACTTACAGCTCCACTACTCTTTCCGTTGTCGGTTACAGCACTTCCACGTTCACGTAATTCACCAAAATAACCGGAAGTTCCTCCTCCAATTTTAGTCTGCATAATTACCTCTCCCAATTTATGTGTGATTCCTTCAATCTTATCCGGAACGTGTACATTAAAACAAGAAATTGGCAAGCCTCTTTCTGTTCCCATATTTGCCCAAACCGGAGAACTTATACTCATCCACCCTCTTTCGATCATTTCAACAAAAGATTCTTTTAATTCTGGTTTGTATAATCTTTTAGCTGCTGCGGTACAAATTCTATCAATTGCACCTTCAACTGTTTCACCTTTTAAAAGATAACCACGATTTAAAATTTGTTCGCTTTCTGAATTTTTCCACCACATTTTACTGTCGTTCTGTGATTCAAAATTATTTACTGGGTTTGTGTCTATTGTATTCATAAGTATTATGGGCTTGTATTAGAAAAGATCGTTTGCTGTAATGCTTTTATCGTGTTTCGTATATTCTACGGGACGTTTTGCAAAGAAATCATCTAAACTGTTTGCAAAAACCTCTTCTTCAAACCAAGCCATCGCTGCGTAATCTTGCGGCGATACATTAAAAATTGTTTCTATATTAATTTGTCTTAAACTTTCGTCAACTCTAAATTTCATGAAGTTCACTAACTCTTCTTTATTGATGGTTTCAATTGCTCCATCTTCAAAAATCCAGTCCAAAATAGCTGCTTCAACATCAATTGATTCCCTAACGGTTTCGCGAATTAATTCTAACGTTTCGGCATCAAAATATTCAGGGAATTCTTCGCGGATTTTATTAATGATATAAATTCCCCCATTTGCGTGAATCTGTTCATCGATTGAAGTCCAGGCAATAATATTGCTCACGTTTTTCATATATCCTTTGAATCTTGTAAAAGAAAGCAAAATCGCAAACTGACTGAATAATGAAACATTCTCAATCAGAATACTGAATAAGATCAGTGAAACCATATATTTTCTGTTGTCCTGAGATTTTGTGTCTTTCAGCACATTCGAAAGATAATCTACACGTCTGCGAACTACAGGAACATCCAGAAGTTTTTCAAATTCATCATTATATCCTAAAACTTCCAGTAAACGGGAATATGCTTCGGAATGTCTGAATTCACATTCTGCGAAAGTTGTTCCTAATCCATTGAATTCAGGTTTCGGAAAATGCTCGTATATATTTCCCCAAAAACTTTTTACAGCTACCTCAATCTGTGCAATCGCCAACAGACTATTTTTGATTGCCGTTTTTTCAGCTCCACTTAAATGCGCGTGAAAATCTTGTGTGTCGGCTGTAAAGTCTACTTCGGTGTGTACCCAGTAAGCTTTATTTATTGCTTCCGTAAATTGCAGAACCTCAGGATATTCGAAAGGTTTATAGTTGATTCTTTTATCGAAAATTGACATATATATAGAGTTTTAAGTGACAAAAATGAATTATAGAAAATCGTTCGCTCAATTTGTAGGCGGTATTAGCGTGCTTCCTATTAATTACAAATTTAGCCCACAGATATTCGTAAGTCCAGTTTTAGATGTTAAAAATCATCTCAATTATCAACAGTTTAAAAAAGGTAAAAATTCGTCGTTTTATAAATTTTATCAACAGTAAAACAATCTCATGTAATTGTCAATGAGCTAGCCATTTCCCTAAAACGAATGTTAAGTTATTAACATTAAAAAGTCATCTTTTTTATGATGACTTCCAAAACAGTTATCAACAGGCTCATTTAAAAAATGGAAAATCAGTGATTGGTTTTGAAATAAAAAAACGTCTTTTATTAATAATAATTCTAAATAGCGAAAAATCAAAAAACACCATAACATTTTTTAATACAGCTTGTTACAGAAAAAATATTTTTATAAAAATTTTCAAAATCACTGTAAAGTCTTTTAAACAAACCGTTTTCAAAACGTTAACATCTAAAATCTGTTTTTCGTCATGAAACGGTCTGAAAAAAGAAAAAATTGAGCTTAAAGTTGTAGGAAGAGAAATCGAAAAAGTCTGCTTTAAAAGCAGACTTTTAACATTGGGGGCAATTAGTTTTTTGGGAAACTAAATTTTTACGGCCTGGTAGATTAATTTCCAGCCTTTTCTGTTGTTTGTATCATTAGTAGTAAACCAAATCAAAACGCTATTGGTTCTTGAAACTACTATGGGTGGTAAATTTGTACCACTAAATCGGGCAATAGCATATTCCGGAATAGCGTATTCTCCATCAAATAAAAATACATTGTCTATTTTTTCTTCTGTGTCCATTTCTGTAAAAGCTATCGAAATCCTATAACCTTCAGGAACGGTAATCTGCCATTTGCAGTCACATTCTTCAGCATAATTATTTTCGGTTCCGCTTCCATCGCTAATTTCTCCGCTTAGTTCTGCAATGTCGTTTTTTCCACTGCAATATAATGTACTTCTGTCAAGAGGCAGCACTTCATAATATATTTTAAATTCAGCTTTTTTTGAAGCACCATTAACAATTAATTCAACGGTTGTATTGGGATCACTAATAACAACCGGTTTTCCTATTTTCCAATCACTTATTTTAATATCTATATTAGGACGATTATTACTTCTAAAGCGCAAGATAGCATTTTTAAAATCACCGTCTATTTCTTTAAGATGAAATGCAATTCCCAGATTTTCTCCAAAAGGACTAACTTTCCAATCACGAATACTTTTTTTATCATTCACGAAATTGATAAAACCTTTTTGATTTTCTGAGTTAAAAAGAGAGGAAATCTCTTTTTGATTTTCAACAAAATCAATTATGTTTTGAAAATTAACTACTCCCGCTCCCAATTTTCCAGCATATTTTATATCAATGTGATCTGTTACAATTGAAGTTCCCATTAAAATTTCTTCGATTTCAAGATTACTCTTTTCCGGGAAATTTAGTTTTAAAAGCGCACTTGCGGCCGTAACAATTGCCGTTGAAGGTGAAGTTCCTTTATTTTCAACTATTCCATTATCATCTGTAGATGAAGCTCCAAAAATTGCATCTCCGGGAGCAGAAAGAGTTACAAATTTCCCAAAATTGGATATATTAATCTTTTTTGATTGAGCATCAACCGCTGAGACCGCAATTACATTTTCTAAAGAAGCAGGATAATAATCCATCGCATTAGAAAAATTTCCTGCAGCACTTATAACCAAAATTCCTGCGTCTGTAGCTTTTTTGATTAATTCTTTTTCTTCTGGCTTAATGACGTTACTTCCCCAGGCACAGCAAATTATATCTGCTTTCATGGCAATTGCATATTCAAAAGCCTTATATCCTTCTTTTACATAGGTAAATTGAGAACGATCTTCAATAGCTTTTACAGGAAGAATTTTAAAATACTCTGAAGCTTTATTACCATAACATCCTTTTAAAGTTTTAGCAATTATTCCTGAAATATAAGTTCCGTGATAATAGGATTTTAATTTATCCGTTGGTGGTCGCACATCAGCATCATTATCAGATATATCCCAGCCCGTAACATCGTCTTTATAACCATTGGCATCGTCATCGTAAGAATTCTTTGGGTCTGAATTGTTATGATACCAAAATGGAGCAATTTCTGAATGCGTCAAACGAAAACCATCGTCTATAACGGCAATAACAATCGGTTTTAAAGTTTTAGGTTCTTTTTTTACCTGACGAACTCCGATAGAAGTCAAATACCAAAACGAATCATTTTTAGAATTATCTGAATTTTTAATAGAATCACCGATATTTCGATTAGCAAAAATATCTGTAGTCAAAACTACGGGTAAAGCATGAACCTTATTAAAAAATATATTAGAAAAAACGCAGTAAACTAAAATGATTATTTTCAAGGATTTAATTTGGAATAACCGCATGATTATGTTGTGGCAAATTAGTACTATATAAGGTCGTGTTTTCCTGTCCCCCAATCTCTCCCAAAACATATGTTTTCGGTGAATATGGATTCTGCCCTAAATGAACAGGTACACGACCTCTTAAATCCGGCAATCCAAAAGTGGTTGTTCCGTTTCCTCCATATGTTATTCCTAATAATGCAAATAGTGTCGAATTTTGTTGAACTGAAATTAATTGCCCATTACATAAAGCAAAATCTCTAACAGCAAAATTATATGGAGTCAGCATAATTTCTCCAACAAATGGATCTGATCCATTACGTGATGGAAAAATCCCATTCAAAGCTATCTGATAATTCATTACGAGATAAGGTTGCAAATTATTGATAGGAATATTAGATCCCACGATTGATGTTGTCAAATTTGAAGCGACCCAATTTCCCGTTTTATAAGATAAAACTTGTCCCTCAGCTCCTGCCGGCAGATTGCCTTGGGTTGGCGTTGTTATTTCCCAAACAGCTGTTCCTGAATCCGATTTTACACAAACGTATTCTTTCATTGTTGTAATATTTATCCATCTGGAACCTATTGCATATCCTTTGCTAGTATCGTCTGTAACAGTAGGAGCTGTTGTAGCTGCTAAATTTACTTTCAAGTTTGGAACATTATTTAGCACTACATCGCCATTTTCTCCTTTATCACCTTTAAGACCTTGAATCCCTTGATCACCTTTTGCTCCAACAGCCCCGGTTAAACCTATTATCCCCTGTTCTCCTTTATCTCCCTTCTCGCCTTTTGCACCTGATAAACCTGTTAATCCAATTTCACCCTGATCTCCTTTGTCGCCTTTGTCTCCCTTCTCGCCTTTTGCACCAGTTAGTCCTGTTAATCCAATTTCGCCCTGATCTCCTTTGTCACCTTTAAGACCTTGAATTCCTGGATCTCCTTTCGTTCCAGTGGCTCCAACAGGACCAGTTAAACCTATTATACCCTGCTCTCCTTTCTCTCCCCTTTCACCTTTTGCACCAGTCAGTCCTGCTAATCCAATTTCACCCTGATCTCCTTTGTCTCCTTTGTCTCCTTTTAGTCCTGCTACTCCTTGAATTCCCTGCGGTCCGGGAGCAGAACTTCCGGAATTTAAAGCATAAAGTGCATAAGGAACACTTAAAAACTGATTCACGGAAACGAGAGTATAATTACTACCGCCGTTCAAATCGGTTTCTGTTTTAATATAATAGGGCCCGTTTGCCCAATTAATTGCAGAAAAAGTCCCTGTTTCTGTAGTACCAAGTCCAATTTCCATAGTTACCAGACCATTTGCATTAGATGTAGGACTTTGCTTTTCAACATACACAGCCAAACCTGTTTCTGTTCCTTGTAAAATAGAAACTCTCATTCCGATTTGACCATTTTCTATAAGTTTACCTGAACTATTACGAACAACTGCCTGATAACTTAAACCAGACTGTGCCTGCACTTTAACAGATGCTAAAATTAATATCGTAAACAAAAAAAAGTAAAGCTGTTTCATATTCTTCAGATAGATTAGTTTTTAATAATTTTAAATTTTTTAATTGCTTTATTTCCTTCCAAAACCTGAAGAAAATAAACAGCTTCAGGTAGATTTGTAAAATCGATGATCGTTTCGTTACTCAATAATTTGTTTCCTGATATAGCCTTTCCTGAGATTTCGAATAACTGATAATTGAGATTACTATTAAGATTTTCCGGAGCTTTTAGGATTAGAAAATTAGTGGTTGGATTAGGGTAAACGACAAACGACAAGTCTATTTCAGGACGATCTATTCCTAAATTTACATCAATAATAAAAGGTTGTTGTACACCTCTGTACAAACTGCCTGTATTATTTTGTGCTGAAGTGTAGAATACCTCTCCAACTGTAAAACTTACAGATCCGGATGCTCCGGAAGAATTTCCTCCAACTGCAACAGCCGATTGCTGGGCCCTTGCAACGGATAGATTAACAAAAAAAACAATTAATAAAAAAAGGATGTTTATATACTTTAATGCGTAATTTTTGACCATATAATTTGCTTTAATTGAGAAAAAAGTTTTCCGTTTTTTTTCAAAAACTAATAGAAATAGGGTATTAATACCTGAAAAACTCGCTTATGAATGACTTAACTTGCAGTGAAAAATTTTAAATCAAAAGTAAAGTTTAACGATTAAAAAATGCATTTTAACGAGGGGACAAATGGGGGACATTTCCTTAGCTAAAGCCTAAAAAATCAACACATTAAAAAACCGACTCTTAAATAGACATTATATTTTACTAATTTTACTTTTATAAAATCATCTGCCAAAACGAATTTAATGTCTGCCAAAAAAATATATTTTATTGTTTTATTCTTTCTTGCATTAATCATAAATGCCCAAAAAATTCAAATTAATTCTTCAAAAAACTATCTTCAGGATATTGAATCTATTCTACTTCAGGAAAAGAATTTTGACACTGATACAACAGACTTAAAAAAATATCTTTCTCCTATAAATCAAAATCCTAAATATGATGTCATTTATCAGGGTTTATTAGCAAACGGATATAGTAATTTTTATAATTCAATCAACAAAACTTCAGATAATTATTATCTAAATTCCATTCAAAAAGCAAAGGTTTCAAAAAATATTTCCTTAGAAATCTGGTCAAAACTCAATTACATTAATTATTTATACTACTATCGGGATTATATCAGGCTTACTCCTTTTTTATTAGAATTAATGGCCCAAATAGAGCCTTTAGAAGCTGATCAAATTATAACTGCAGACGAAACTTATAAAAGAATTGGATGGATATTGTACACTTTCGGGGATTACAATAAATCGTTACATTATCTAAAACTTGCCGAAAAAACGGCTAAAAAAAATACTTCGGAATATGCTTCAATTATAAACTCAATCGGAATGAACTATTTCTATATTGGAGATTATAAAATGGCTTCCTTTTATTTGAACGAGACTGTAAAAATTTCTAAAAAGATTCCTGATGATGTCCGATATGCCAAAGCACTAGGTGATTTAGCTAATATTAGTCAGAAGAAAGGTGATTATAAAACTGCTATTGCATTGCTACAAAAAGATATTCAGATTTCAGAAGAATATCTAAGCAATCAGAATACCATGTATGCTTCTATTCTATTGGCTGAAGTTTTCTTAAAAAATAAACAACCCGAAGAAGCGATCCTATTTTTAAACAAAGCGGAAAATATTGCCGTAACAAAATCTTATTTTAAAAAATCAGAATTACAGATTATACAACTAAAACTGCAAATATTAAAATTGCAGCATTCAACTAAAAATGAACTGAATTTAAGGCGTCGAATGATTGTTCTGGAAGAATCACTTAAAAATGAAGACGGTGATCTGGCCATAAATCAGGCAAACTGGATTATAGAAAAAAATAAATATCAGCAACATATTGATGAAGCCAATGAGATCATTCAATATGAAGCTACTCTGAAAAAGTTTTACATCATTATATTTATAATGTTATTATCTACTGTTTTAATAATAGTCATTCACTTTCGAAAAAAATACAAAAACAAACAACTTAAATACGAGCAAAAAGTAAAAGCATTAGAATTAGAAAAAGTAAAAGCAGAACAGAAACTTACAGAAGTTAATGACGATATAAAATCTCAAATAGATTATCTCAAAGAAAAAAACTTTCAGATAAAAAAATTAAAAACAGAAATTGAAAACATCAAAAAATCGTCTTCTTATTATCTGGAAAAAGAAAAAGGAAAGCTTAACGCATTACTGGAATCTCATTTAATGACTGATGGCAACTGGAATACTTTTAAAAGAGAATTTCAAAAAGAATACCCGGAATTCTATACTCTTCTGCAACAAGATTTTCCGGAACTAACTGATTCTAATAAAAGAATTTTATTATTACAAAAACTTGATTTCAGTAACAATGAAATTGCTGAACTTTTGGGCATTACAAATGAAGCCGTAAAAAAATCCAAACAACGACTTAAGAAAAAACTCGGCGATAAATATGATTCTCTCTTTAATTACTTGCGGTAATATTTTTCAAATCTATACTGTTGGGAAAACATTAGATTAAAAAAAAATTAAAATCTGCTTAAGTGATTCTTAAATTTTAGAAAAACGACACCAAAAAATACTTTTAATATCAAATTATTATTGGTTTAAGAATATTAATCTTTACATTTGCTTTATTTTTAATTATTCTAAATAGTAAATTAAAAATCCCAAAAAGTAAATTAATCTTTGTACAATTCAATAACCATAAATAGCATATTATGAAAAAGTTTTTTTTCGTTTCTTTTGCTTTTGCGGCTACTCTTTTTATGAGTGCGCAGCAAAAAAACTCACTGTTAGAACAATCTTTTTGGAAGACTTCTCCAAGTATAGAAACGGTTAAAGCAGAAATAGCAAAAGGAAATAATCCGGCTGAAGCAAATGTAAATGCATTTGATGTTACGACATTAGCAATCAACAATGATGCCCCTGTAGCAACTATCAAATTCTTAGTAGAACAGCCTGGAAATTCAATCACCAAATTAACTCACGACAATCGTATTTATTTACACTGGGCAGCTTACAGAGGAAATACCGAATTGGTTGAATATTTAATTTCTAAAGGTTCTGATGTAAATTTTGAAGACAGCCACGGTACAGCTCCGGCAGATTTCGCAGCTTCAAATGGTCAGTCCAATCCGGCAATGTATGACGCTTTCTTTAAGGCAGGTGTAAATCCGACTAAAAAATATGCTAATGGTGCCAATCTTTTACTTTTAGCGATTGCTTCTGATAAAGATTTAAAAGCTGCCGAATATTTTGCAACTAAAGGAATGTCTTTAAAAGATGTTGACAGCGATGGCAATACAGCTTTTACTTATGCAGCAAGATCCGGAAATATTCCGCTTTTGAAAAAACTTTTAGAAAAAGGAATCAAACCTACTGATACTGCTCTTTTAAATGCTGCACAAGGAAGCAGAAGAGAATCGAATACTTTAGAAACTTATAAATATCTGGTTGAAGAAGTAAAAATCAAAGCCACTGCTCAAAACAAAGCGGGACAAAATGTACTTCATTATTTAGCAGGAAAACCAAATCAGACAGAAATTATTAAATACTTTTTAGATAAAGGTGTTGATGTTAACAAAGCAGATAAAGAAGGAAATACGCCTTTAATGGCTGCTGCTTCAGCAAGAGAAACAGCCGCTTTAGAACTTTTTCTTCCAAAAGCTAAAAACATAAATGCACAAAACCTAAAAGGAGAATCTGCTTTAACTTATGCTGTTAGAAATGGTTCACCTGAGGCTGTAAGTTTACTTTTGGCTAAAGGTGCTGACGTTAATGTAAAAGATAAAGACGGAAATAATTTAGGCGTTTATTTAGTGCAGTCTTACCGTCCTGCAGGAAGAGAAAGAGAAACTCCAAAAGAAGATCCGTTTGATGCAAAAGCAAAATTACTTCAGGATAAAGGATTGAATTTAGCAACTGCACAAAAAGATGGAAATACGTTATATCATTTAGCAATTACTAAAAATGATGCTGCTCTCCTGAAAAAAATCACTGATTTAAAAGTGGATATTAATGCTAAAAACAAAGACGGTTTAACGGCACTACACAGAGCTGCAATGACTTCTAAAGACGATGCAATTCTAAAATATCTTATTTCTGCAGGAGCTAAAAAAGACATTAGTACTGAGTTTGACGAAACGGCTTATGCTTTAGCAAAAGAAAATGATCTCCTTACAAAAAATAATATCTCTGTTGAGTTTTTAAAATAATCCTTAAAAGTTAAGAGTTTGAGGTTATGAGTTATAAGTTTAACTTCATACCGAACTCATAACTTATAACCTTTAATACATACTTAAACTTCATGAAATCTATATTCAAAATTGCCCTAACAAGTGCTTTTATCCTTTTAGTTTCTTTTCAGTCTAATGCGCAGTCCAGCAAATACAAATGCATGCTGCAGATGAACAATTATATGGGGGAAGGTGCTTATATCGTAGTTTCTTTAATTAATGCAAACGGAGAATACGAAAAAACACTTTATGTAATGGGTGATGACAAAAAATGGTACAAATCATTAAAAGAATGGAATAAATTTCACACTCAGAAAAATGATGATATCAGCGCTAAAACGGGTGCTTCTGTAACAGGCGGAGATCGTAGCGTTACGACTATCGAAATTGAAAATTCTAAAATCAATAAAGGATATAAATTACGTTTTGAGTCGGCAGTTGAAGACCAGAAATATTACGTGAGTGATCTTGAAATCCCACTTACCACTGAAGGTATCGCTGATAAAACTGATGGAAAAGGTTACATCAAATACGTAAGATTAAACAAAATATAAAACTTTAATATTTTACTTTTAACTTATTGGTAAAGTATAAATTCTATTTTTATACTTTAAGTTAAGACTCAAGCTTTGTCAAAGTTCATAATTTTGGCAAAGCTTTAAACATTTAATTACATTTCTAGATTACACGCAATGACTCTTTCTTTCTGGCGTTACGCACATTTGGCTTTAGCCTTATTTTCTTCTGTTTTTTTGCTTTTGGCTTCGGTGACCGGTATCATTCTGGCAGTCGATGCGGTACAGGAAAAGTCACTTCCTTACAAAGCTGAAGATTTCAATCAGATAACGCTTGGAGAAACACTTTCAATTCTAAAAAAGAACTACTCGGAAATTACCGAATTAAGTGTTGATTACAATCAATTTGTAACGCTTCAGGCAATGGATCAGGACGGAAATGATGTTAACGCTTATATTGATCCAAAAACAGGAAAAGTTTTAGGTACTCCCGTAAAAAAAGGCGAATTTATCAAATGGGTTACCAGTTTCCACCGTTCCTTATTTTTACATGAGGCAGGACGTTTTTTTGTAGGTGTAATTTCTTTTTGTTTATTATTGGTTTCGATTTCGGGATTTGTACTTGTTTTAAAAAGACAACGCGGTATCCGTAATTTCTTTTCTAAAGTAATAAAGGAATATTTCGCTCAATATTATCATGTTGTTTTAGGACGATTAGCCTTAATCCCAATTCTGATTATAGCCTTAACAGGGACTTATTTATCTCTGGAAAGATTTAATTTCTTCATGGGCGAAGAAAAAGCAAAACCTGTTAAAACAGAACTTTCGGCGAAAGCAAAAAACACTTCAATCTTTAAAACCACTTTGTTATCTGATGTAAAAAAAATTGAATTCCCTTTTACTGATGATCCTGAAGAATACTATATCATGGAATTAAAAGACCGCGAAATCGAAGTGAATCAGGTTACAGGTGCTATAATTACTGAGAAACTTTCACCAATGACCGCTCAATTTGCTGCTTTAAGTCTTGATCTCCATACAGGAAGAATTAACGGAGTCTGGGCAGCAATTTTAGCTATCGCTTGTATTAATATAGTATTTTTTATTTATTCCGGTTTTGCGATTACTTTGAAAAGAAGGTCGAGCCGAATAAAAAATAAATTTAAAGCGAATGAAAGTACTTTTATTTTTTTAGTAGGTTCTGAAAACGGAAGCTCTTTTAGATTTGCAAATACCATTTCAAAACAACTGATTGACCAGGGCTATAAAGTTTTTATAACCGAATTGAATCGTTTTGCAGCTTATCCAAAAGCAGAACATATTATTGTTTTTTCTTCTACTCATGGCTTAGGAGATGCGCCTTCTAACGGAAATAAATTTAAAGCATTACTGGAAAAACAAGATCAGGAGCAGAAAATCAATTTTTCTGTCGTAGGTTTTGGTTCAAAATCATATCCGGATTTCTGTCAGTTTGCAATTGAAATTGATCAGCTTTTAGCAAAACAAAATTGGGCAGATCGTTATTTAAAATTACAAACCGTTAATGATAAATCGGCTGCTGAGTTTGTAAACTGGGTGAAATTATGGAGTGCTAAAACCGGAATTTCCCTGGCTACTACTCCATCTTTATATAATCATGTTCCAAAAGGATTACAGAAATTAATGGTTTTAGACAAAACACCAATTTCTGATACAGAACATACATTTATATTGACGTTACGTGCCGGTTCAAGAGTCAAATTTGCTTCGGGTGATTTATTGGCAATTTATCCCGCTAATGATTCCAGAGAACGTCTCTATTCTATCGGAAATCATTCCGGAAATATTCAATTGGTTGTAAAACTGCATCCGGACGGATTAGGTTCCGGATATTTAAATAGTTTAGAGCCCGGAAATACTATAAAAGCACGAATCTTAAAAAATCCTGCTTTTCATCTTCCTAAAAAAGCACAAAAAGTAGCTTTAATTTCAAACGGAACAGGAATCGCTCCTTTCTTAGGAATGATTGAACAAAATAAAGCCAAGAAAGAAATTCATTTGTATAGCGGATTCAGAATGATTACTCCAACTTTAATGGCTTATAAAAAGTTTGCCGGAATAATGATCCAAAAAGAACATTTGGAGCATTTCCATGTCGCTTTATCCCGTGAAGCAGAACATATTTATGTGATGGATTTAATCAAAAATGATGCATCATTTTTTATGAATTTACTCAAAGATAACGGCGTAATTATGATTTGTGGTTCGCTTGCCATGCAAAAAGATGTTGAAGCTATTTTGAATGAATTATGTTTATCTAATAAAAATAAAACGCTTCTGGAATACAAAGAAAATGGCCAATTATTAACGGATTGTTATTAAGATTGTAGATTTTTTGGAATTTGGAATTTGAGATTTAAATATTTTGTTCCGTTAGAGCATTTTAAATTCTTTAAAAAAGATTTTATGTATAAATTATTTTCATATAAATTTTTAATACTGTTTTTTACTTCTTGTTGTTTGCCAATGCAGTCACAAGTTTTACGAAAAAGAACAACACTTTTGATGGGCGGCAGATTTGATATTAGCATTGTGGCTAAAGATTCTTTGTCTGCCGAACAAAATATTGATGAAGTAATTGCTGAAATTACCCGAATAGAAAACCTGATTTCTGACTGGAAACCGGATTCGCAGGTTTCTGAAGTCAATTACAATGCGGGAATAAAACCCATAAAAGTAGATCGTGAAGTTTTTGAACTGGCACAAAGAGCCATAAAATTATCCGAAATTACGAATGGCGGATTTGATGTAAGCTTTGCCGCTATGGACAGAATCTGGAAATTTGACGGCTCGATGACCGAAATGCCTTCTGCGGAAGCCATAAAAAAATCGGTAGAGAAAGTCGGTTATAAAAACATCATTTTAGACAGTACAGAATCGACTATTTTCTTAAAATTAAAGGGAATGAAAATCGGTTTTGGTGCTTTAGGCGAAGGTTATGCTACCGATAAATGCCGTGCGATGATGATTCAAAAAGGAATTCAGGCCGGAATTATAAATGGTTCAGGAGATATGAGTACCTGGGGAAAACAACCCAATGGAAACGATTGGAAAATCGGAATCACAAATCCGTTTAAACCTGAAAAAATTCTAGCAGCAATTCCCTTAAAAGATGGTGCTATTACTACTTCGGGTAGTTATGAAAAATTTGTTGTTTTTGATGGCAAGCGTTATTCCCATATTATAAATCCTTCAACGGGTTATCCTGCTACGGGTTTATGCAGTGTGACTGTTGTTGGTCCAAATGCCGAAACTGCCAACGGATTAAGTACTTCCATGATGGTTTTGGGTCAGAAAAACGGCATGGATTTACTTCAAAAATTCCCACAATACAGCTGTGTTATGATTACGGATAAAGGTAAAATTGTTAAGTCTAAAAACTTTGCCTATAAATTGTAGATTATCAGTTGTACACCTGATGTTTCAAAATTTTATTATCCTATGTTTTAATCTCGCAAAGACGCAGAGTCGCTAAATATTTTTGCTTTGATAAGTTTTCAAAAGGCTTTAGTTAAATTTTTTATTTGCTAAAGCCTTTTGAATTTATATTAACTTCTCTAGCTGAAATCTGTTGACTCTTCATCTTTGCGAGATTAAAAGGATATCGTTTCGATCCATGTTTAAATTATTCGACATTAATTTAAAAACAAAATACTGACTTCTATTTAACAATTGTACCGATTCACAACTAATAATCAACAATTTACAATTATAAGCTTAACATTAAAATCTCTAATGTAAATCTAATGATCTTCTAACAGCTTTATTTAGATTAAATTTAAATTATCATATAAGTTTGCATCACTTTTTATGCAAAACTCAATATGAGAACAATTTTACTTCTATTTTTTATTACGCTTACAAGCTGGTCACAAACAGGAAATCTTACAGGAAAAGTGACTTTTGGAACTGATGAATTAGCTTACGGTTCTACAGTTATAATCAAAGGAACTCAAAAATATGCCATTGTAAACGATTTTGGCCGTTACGAATTTAAGGGCTTAAAATACGGTGAATATATTCTGGAAACTTCTTCTATGGAAGGTCAGACAAGAATTACAAAAGTAACCATCAATAAACCGAATACAGACCTTAATATTTCCTTAGACCGAAATGGTCCTAAAGATTTGGAGGAAGTTGTAATTAAAAAATCTTCTATTAGAAAAGAAATAATGGAAAAAGGATTTGCTGTAAATGTGATCGAAACACAGGAAGCGGCAAAAAGAAACCTGCAAACCAATGATTTACTGGATCGTTCCGGAGGTGTAAGAATCAGACAAAACGGAGGTTTGGGTTCTGCTGTAACTTACAATATTAATGGAATGTCCGGAAATGCTATCCGAATTTTTATAGATGGAATTCCGATTCAAACTTATGGCGCATCATTCAGTTTAAACAGTATTCCACCAGCATTAATCGAAAGAATTGAAGTTTATAAAGGAGTTGTTCCCGCTTATTTGGCAGACGATTCATTAGGAGGTGCTATTAATGTGATACTTAAAAAAGGATCGAAAAATATGATTGCCGCTTCGGTTTCTTATGGATCTTTTAATACAATTCAATCGAATTTCAGTACCACTTACCGAGACAAATCCGGTTTTACTGTTAAGGCAAATGGATTCCAGAATTACTCTGATAACGATTATGAAGTTTGGGGAAGATTTGTTTACAATATCGCACCAAACGGGCGCTATGAATATGTAAGGGCAAAACGATTTGATAGCATGTACCGATCTTACGGAGGAAGACTTGAAGTTGGTTATACTGATGTAAAATGGGCAGATAATTTTTCGATTAGTTATAATGGCTCAGAGGATTACAACCAAATTCAGCACGGTCAGTATATGACAAAACCTTATAAAGGACGTTTCAGTGAATCTGCTGCAAATGTGTTTAGCATCAATTACAACAAAAAAGATTTTTTAATTAAGAATCTTGATTTCTCAGTAATTTCTGTTTACAGCCATAGAAATGATGTTGTAAACGATACTGTAAAATGGAATTACAACTGGAACGGTGAAAAGGCAATTGGATTATATGGAGAACCTATTTTATCGGTATTTGGTGCACAGCAAGGAGCTCCTACTATCAATCATCAAAAATTAGATATTTTTAATACAAGAGCTGGTTTGACCTATAACATTTCTAAAAACCACAAGATTCTTGTTAACGGAATGTTTTATACTGTTGACCGAAATGACAAAGATGAAATGCTACCGGAATTGATCCGTAATTTTTTAGCAACACGAGATTTAGATAAATCCGTTACTTCTTTTGCTTATGAAATGCAGGCTTTTCAATCACGTCTAAAAGCGAACTTTTTTGTTAAAAATTATTATTTAAAAACAGAACAGGTTACACCAACAATAGTAGTCAATCAAGATGGTCAAAGATCTGTAGTGATAGTAAATGATGTCAGGAATACTGATTTTACAGGATATGGCTTTGCCTCTTCTTATGCTGTTCTCCCAAAAGCATTGGTAATGGTTTCTGCAGAAAAAGCAATTAGATTACCAAATGAAAATGAAATATTTGGACTTCCCGGTCAAAACGTTCTGGCTAATCCTAATCTGGGTCCGGAACAAAGTGAAAACTTTAATGCCGGTTTACGATTAGGTCCTTATTTAATTCATAATCATAAATTTTCATTTTACGGAAATGCCTTCTGGCGAAATATCCAGGATAAAATTGTACAGCAAATAAGCATTCGTGTTAATGAAGCTGTTCAGGCAACACCTTTTGTCAATTTAGGAAAAACACAATCGATTGGTTTTGAAACATCTGTTCAATACTCTTTTAAAGAAAGATTATTTGCAGGAATAAACATTTCTAAATTTAATTCAGTGTATAAAGACAGATACGATGTTAATGGAAATACCATCGTACATTATAATAAGCAACTGCCAAACGAGCCTTATTTTACTATTAACGGAAATCTTCAGTATAACTTTAAAAATGTAATTCAGAATAAATCAGAATTAAATCTTTATTACTACTGTGGTTATGTCGATCCATTTTATACTTCCTGGCTTGAAATTGACAGAACTACAGCTCAGTTTCCACAGGATTTAGGTTTAAGTTATGCCTTTCCAAACAAACAATTTGTAGTAAGCTTTGATGCTAAAAATATTTTTGACGAACAGGTTTATGACAATTTCGCTGCTCAAAAACCCGGCAGAGCTTTCTACATCAAACTCAACTATGCGATCAGTAAATTTTAATCACATTATAAATAACTAATTTTTTAAATCCATAAATATGAAAAAGAACACATTTAAATTATTAACCTCTGGTTTATTACTAGGTGCGTTAGCGTTAACTACTTCTTGTAGCAGCGATGACAATAACACAAATACAGAGCCGGTAAACCCGATTACTGACGGAAGATGGATTACTGTAGCAGGAGCTTTAATGCAGACAGATCCTGGTGATGGAAATGGTGGAACCAGAGTTTATGCAATTAGTAAAGAAAATGCAATTGATCCTAACTTTTCTGTAGACGTTTACACAAATGGTACTGCTGTTCAATCTACCAGAACGGCTCGCTTGCAATCTTCTGTAGATGGAAATACACTTTTCAATATCACTTACACTGGTGCAAACGGTGGTGAGTTTATGACTTATAAAGTTAACGGAGGAAACAATTTTGCAGAATCTACAGCAAAAGTTAATATTTCTCAATACGCAGGAACATCTCCAAGATGGGTAAAACTTTTTGATGGAGACAAAACTGGTGTTGCAGTAAACGTTACTGCTCCTGTTGTAAATACAAATGCAGATAAAACATATAAAAACACAAGAGGAATTGCTACTGTATTATCTTTAGATTTACAGCAAACTTTAATTTCTGCTTTCAAACAATATGAAATTCCGCTGACTGCTGAAGAAGAAGCTCTTGGTCATCATATTTTCCGTTTAGATGCTCCAACATTAAACAAAGCAGGAAACAAATTAATCATTGGAACATGGATGCGTAAAACGGATCCGGCAACAGGACAAAACGCAGCAAGTTTTACACGTTTAGGTTCTAAATCTGTTGTGGTTGATTATCCTGCCTTGACAAACCCTAAAGTTATTACTTCTACAGTTGGATTTGGTGATACAAGCGGATACAGAAGTTTCAACAGCTTTGTGGCTACTGACGGAAACATTTATCAGGCTACACAAAGAGATACTCAAAAAGGTTCTTATATCTTAAAAATCAATCAAAGTAACGAATATGATAATTCTTATGTATTCAGTTTAGATACTGCTTTAGGAATTAAAGGTTCTTATATCGATGCATGGAGATATGTTGGTAACGGAATTGCTTATGCAGTTTACACTTACGAAGGAACAACTCAGGGTTTCCTTGCCAGATTAGATTTAAATGCAAAAACAGCTACAAAAGTAGAAGATATTGCTTACGATACCAGCTTAGATTTTGGTCAGTACCAAGGTTTTGTTGTAGATGGAAACAACTTCTACATTGCTGTTACTCCGGTTGGAAAAGACGGTAACATCTACGTAATTGATATTCCTTCAGGAAAAGTTACTAAAGGTGCAAAATTAGTAAACAAACCAGGAAACCACTACATTGGGGTTTTCTAAAAAATATACAGTTATGATTACAAACTGTATGTAATTCATCACTTGAGTTTTTTTTTAATTAGACATTCCGCTTCTATTTATAGTAAGCGGAATGTTTTTTTTTTAGAATTAGAATTTTGAAGCAAATTCTTTAGCAAAATCTTCTAATTTTATTTTACCATCAGCTTTTCCATCATTTGTTAGAAAGTCAGCTGCGATGGTTTCATTTCTTAATCCGGTTCCCATTTCGGTGTATAAACCGGCCATTTCTTCCGGAACTCCGGCTTGTGTCATTCCGCCAAAATATTGCTCGTCTGTAAATTCAACCCAAGGAAGTTCCGGTTTTCCAATGGCGTTTCCAAAAGCTTTTACAATGTCTGAAGGTGTTTTAATATCACTAATAATGTAACGTACATTTTTTCCTTCTGTAGTCTTTTGTAATTCTTCGGCTGCAGCCCAGGCAATATCTTCGGGATGTACTAACGGAATACGATTTTCTAACGGAAAATTAGCTCCCATTATCCCCGCTCCTTTTATCATCGGAATATCATTAAAGAAATTGATATAGAAATAACCTGCTCTTAAAAACGTGATTGAAGTCTCTAATTTTTCGTAGATTTTCTCAATGTTATGCAAACCTGCAATTGGTCCGTTTCCAGTTGGTAAATCAGCTCCAATACTGCTTAACATTACTACTCTTTTTATATTGGCTTCTTGTATAGCTTTCGCGAAAGCGTAACCTGCATTGGTAGTATTTTTAATAATGTTTACTCCTCCCATATTTGGCGGTGTCATTGCAAAAAGGGCATCTGCACCGGCAAATGTCTCTGCAAGAAAATCAGCATCGCTAACTGATCCAATTGCCGCTTTTGAACCCAAGGCTTCGATTGCAGATTTTCGATCCGCATTACTGCTCACAACAGTTACGTCGTGACCTGATTGTACTAATTGAGCCGTTAATGGCTTTCCGATATTTCCTAATGAACCTGTAATTATAATTTTCATCTTTAAATGTTTTTTTATTTAACAAGACAAAGGTATCTTTGTACTTACTTTTACACAAGTACTTACCCTAAAGTATGTATCATGACAGCAATTAAAGAATCTTCTACAATACAGGAAAACAAGCAGTATGCCTTAGAAAAATGTCCCGTAACTTTTGTAATGGAGAAAATCGGAGGGTATTGGAAACCTATTATTTTATATCATCTATCGACCGGAGATAAACGTTACAGCGAATTGAAAAGAGCTATTCCGGCCGTAACCGAAAAAATGCTGATTCAGCATTTGAAACAGCTTGAAGCAGATGGTTTGGTCATTCGCGAAGCCAAACCTGTTGTACCACCTTTTGTAACTTATAGTCTTAGTGAAGCAGGAAAAGGTCTTTTGCCTGTAATTGATGCAATGGCTGCATGGGCTTTTAAAGTAAAAGACGGCGTCTATAGCGTTTAATAGACACCGCCTTTTCAAACAACAAAAACTAACTTAACTAATTTTTAAAATGTAACTATCTTTATTTTAATTCTGTTTAATGAAAACTAAATCTTCTTCATAATTGGCTATCTCCGTTAAGGCATTATAAATATATTTTGCCACTAAAGCGCCTCCATCAGAATTAATCAAATCGATATCGTCATCAGGCGTATGATATTGTGGATGCCCGCCAGTATGAAATCCAACAGCAGAAATGGATTCTTTATAGAAAGAAACATGATCTGATCCTCCTACATCACCTGCGTGAATAACGGGATTTAAACCACTGTTTTCCTGCAGCTTTTTCATTAATTCTACTCCATTCGGGAAAGTTCCTGCACCGCCCATATAGAGTTCTTTTTTATCATTTAATCTTCCTACCATATCCATATTCAACATGACTTTTACGGCTTCTTTTGGAACAGGAAGATGATTTATAAAATATTTCGAACCTAATAATCCTTCTTCTTCTCCGCTGAATGAAATAAAAATGATGCTTCGTTTAGGTTTTATTTTTTGCTTCGAAATTTCTTCTAAAATGCATAGCAAAGCTGAAACACCTGAAGCATTATCATCGGCACCATTATGAATGGCAAAAGCTTCTTTCTTTTTGCTTCCGGAACCTTGTCCACCCCAGCCCCAATGATCATAATGCGCTCCGATTACAATAAATTCGTTTTTAAGTTTTGAATCTGAGCCTTCGATATAACCAAGTACATTCTGTGTCGAAACACTATCTGATTTCATCTTATTAATTCCCTCTTTTACAAAAAGTCGAAAGGGTTGGTAATAAGAATTATTAAATTCTTTTAAACTATACTTTTTAAAATACTTTTTAATATAAGCTGCTGCTTTGTTATTTCCTTTTGTACCCGGAAAACGTCCTTCCATTTTATCAGAAGACAAATATTTATCGTGTTGATAAAAAGTTTTAGCATTCTGTGCATTAAGATTTATACAGAAGAATAAAATTCCAATTTTGAGGAAGTAATTTGAAGCTTTAAAAGATTTCATATTGTATTAATTAATTCAAATCAAATGCGGTATGTTTGATGTACTTTCTATCATAAGTGTACAAAACATGGACTTTTTTATCTGTAGTCTGAATGATTGCCGGATAACTAAACTCGCCTTTTTCCTGTTTTTCAAGATCAAATAGTTTCTTCCAGTTCAGACCATCTTTTGAGTATTCTACATCCAAAATATTACGGCCGTTAAACCAGTCTTTTCCTTGCGGTAACGGATTATTAACCAATAAGAAAAGATTCTTATTTACCGTTAACGCATCAATTCCCGAATTGGAATTGATCACGTTTATTGTATTCGTTCTAATCCAGCTTTTTCCGTTATCTCCCGACCAGCTCGAAACTACTTTATTATGTTTGCTTCTGGACAACATTTGAATATCTGTTGCACTATGAACTAAAAATGTCGGCTGAATTACATCAAAGTTCTGATTGTTTTCTACCGCAATTTTCTTCCAGGAATCTGTCGCTTCTGTATATTCTTCGACATGAATTCGCCATTCATCAGTATTAACACTTTCAGTGCTGCTTCCGCATAAAATTACTCCCGGAGAAGTTTCAATTGGCTTATTACGAATTGGTCCGTAAATTCCTTCCGGAAGGTATTTTGGTTCTCCCCAGGTTGTTCCGTTATCTTTTGAAACGATCATAGCACCAAACCATTCTCTTGGATTTTTTCCAACTTTATAAAACAAATACAAATTCTGGCTTTTAGCTTTAAAAAGAACCGGATTCCAGCAAGGCAAAGTATCCGCACCTTTTATTAAAGGCTGAATCAGTTCTTTTGGCGTTGACCATTTTTTATCTTTATAATCCGAAATATAAATTCCGACATCCTTTGCTCCTTCATATTTCCCTCCAAACCAGGCCGCTAAAATTTCGTTTGGCCTATGTTCCACCAAAGTCGATGCATGACTGTTTGTGGTTACAGGCGGATCTGCAATATAACTGCTTTCTATGTTTACGGCTTTTGTCTGTGCTTTCAATCCGCTAGAAATAAGAAAGATTGCCAATAAAGCTGTTAGAGTATATTTTGTTTTTGATATCATTTTTATTCTTTTTTTGTTTTTGAGAAGAAAGAGGAAAGAGGAAAGAGGAAAGAAAAAAGATCTTAGACTTAAATTTAGAAGCTTTTTTCCATCTTACCTAAATCTTGTTTCTTTCATCTTGCTTCTTTTATCTTTAAAAATCTTAATCTAACTCTTTTTCAAACCTACTTTATGTCCGGCAATAGCATAATAAAGGATAATAATATAACAAGGCAATAGAATCCAATAACCTTTTGTTGAAGCGGTCGCTGTTGCATTTACTTCGTTAATTCCCTGAGCAATAAGATCTGCTTTTGTACCGTCAACAAATTTTCCATACAATGGCGGAATCACAGCTCCTCCAGAAATAGCCATTACCAATAAGGCCGCACCGGTTTTAGTAAATTTCCCCAAACCATTTAACGTTAAAGGCCATACTGCAGGCCAAACCAGAGCATTTGCTATTCCCAATGCAGCAACGAATAAAACAGAGGTAAAACCGGTAGAAAATACGATACAGAAAGACAATACAATTCCTAAAACAGCGCTTACTCTTAAAGCCAAAGCCTGAGTAATGTATTTAGGAATCAAAAATGCTCCTAATCCATAAGTGGCAACCATTGCCAATAAAGTAAAAGTGGTGAAAAATTTAGCATCTGCGGCAGGAAAACCCAGAGCTATTCCGTATGCAATAATGGTATCTCCCGCAATTACTTCTACTCCTACATACATAAACAACGTTAATACTCCCAACCAAAGATGCGGAAACTGAAAAATGCTTGTTTTAGCTGTTTTTCCTTCTTCTGCTTCTTCAATTGGTGCAGCTTCTACATTTGGTAACGGTGCTTTAAGAATTAATAATCCTAAAACAAATAAAACAATTGCCATTGAAACATAAGGAACAACAACACTGTCTGCCATATTATCCAGTAACGCATTCTTTTCTGAAATACTTACCAAACTTAATTTTTCCTGAATTTCATCGATTCCTGATAATAAAATCGAACCAAAAATAAGTGATCCTAATGCACCGGCAATTTTATTACAAATTCCCATGATCGAAATTCGTTTTGCAGCACTTTCAATAGGGCCTAAAATCGTAATATACGGATTAGATGCCGTCTGCAATAAAGTCATTCCGGCACCCTGAATAAAAATTCCGGTAAGAAACATCCAGTAGGTTCTGGCTTCTGCAGCGGGAATAAAAATTAAAGCACCAAATCCCATAATAAACAATCCAAGGGACATTCCTTTTTTATAACCAATTTTAGCTAAAATATAGGAAGCAGGAAGCGCCATTACAACAAACGAAATATAAGATGCTGAAGCTACCAATAATGATTGTGCTGAAGTTAGTTCATTTATGGTTTTCATAAACGGAATCAATGCGCCATTGATCCAGGTTACAAATCCGAAAATAAAAAACAGACTTGCTATAATTAATATTGGTATTAAGGTTGGTTTGGTTTGTGAGGAGTTAGTGGTATTTGCGTTAACCATTTTTATTTTATGTTTTTTTGGTTTGATGATTTATTAAATTGGAGAAAATCATCATGGAGTTAATAGAATTTTGCCTGTCAAATTACTGACTTAGCTATAAAACAAAAGGAGAGTTACCTCTCCTTTTGCGTTTTAAGTAAGGACTGTGTCGATCTTTACTCACCAAATTAATTATTTTGTGTCCCACCAAAGTCTTGTTCCACCTGAATCAGCACCGCCTAATTTTACGATACCATCTTCAACTGCCGCTTTGTTAGACGAATATTCATTTGTCGTATAAATAATTCTCTTCATTAGAGATTTACCAACTCCTGCATCCGGGTTATCTGTATTTAAAACCGGATAGATTACTTTAGCATCACTTCTACGTAAATCTGCCCAAGCCTCCCAAGATTCAGGGAAAACTGCTAAGTATTTCTGAACTGCAATCTGTGTACGCTGATTAGCAACAGAAGAAGACCAAGCTACAGGCAATTTAACTGGAATATCCTGTAAATCTAAAGTTGGATATAATGTTAAGATGTTTGGCAATGTTGGTAATGTTGAACCATTAATATATGCGTTAACCACATTTGCATCTGTTATATTCCATTGTGCAAGAGACAATCTAATACCTGTCTCATACAAAGTTTTAGCGTCACCGCCCATGTTCCATCCATTTAAAGCTCCTTCTGCTCTGGTTAAATAGTTTTCAGAAGCCATAAAGATTTCAATGTTTTTAGTTTCGCTAAGTGTATTAGCAGCACCATTTCCTAAAACATCATTATTAAAAGCAGAGAATTTAGTAGTTCCAAACTGATCTTCTAAACCTCCAACAGGATTACCTCTATACACTTTTGTTGTAGCAGTAGCATCAAGTGGAGCAAACCATTTTTCCAAACGTGGATCCTGATATCCAACTAAGATACTTTCCATAGAAGCAGTCATTACATACCCCCAGCTGTTCACAATCATGTTTAAATTGTTTGGAGTAATATTACTTGCTTTAAAGTAAGCGCTCTGATCGTTAGTCTGCATAACTCCTGCAGCTACAGCAGCTTCTGCCTGAGTTTTAGCTTTCCCTGGATCTTTATCAGAAATTCTCATCGCTAAACGCAATCTCATACTGTTTCCAAAAATTCTCCATTTGTCAACGCTTCCTGCATAAACCCTGTCATTTGGAGCAAGAGAAGCAACAGTAGCCGTTGAAGAAGAAGTTAATGTTGCATTAGCTTCATCTAACAATTTGAAGAAATCTTCGTAAATGAATTCTACACTATCGTATGGAACACTTTCTTTACCATTACCAGCCTGAGTGTAAGGAATTGGTCCGTAAGCATCAACCATTTGGTTGTACATGAAAACTTTCCAGATCTTAAGTATAGCTGTCGCTTCTGCATTAGTTTCAGATGCTTTCAAGGCATTTGCTAAAGCCGGCGCAGCAACTGTATAAAATCTTGTCCATCCTCTACCTTCGTATCCGTTAACGAAAGCGTTTCTTTCTGTCCCGTAACCACAGTTTAAATAGTGGATGAAAGTTGAAGACAAAATACCTGTTGCAATACCCCAAGTACCCTGATCATCTACACCTGGAGAAGAGTAAGAACCATTGTGAATACCAGCATACAATGCAGATGCAAATGCAGGTCCCGCCAATGTAGCATCTAACTGATCTTCAGTCAATGAATTAGGATCTTTGTTTATTTCATCAAAGTCACCGGTACAGCTTGACAAAATCGAAACTGCCATCAATGCAACTCCTAATGTTTTTATTTTAAATCTATATTTCATGATTATGTCTTTTTTAATTAAAATCCAAATTTAACATTTACTCCGTAATCTCTCGTTGAAGGAATGTTGAAAGATTCAATACCTTGTAAGTTTCCTGTACCTGCTCCTGCTTCCGGATCAAAATGTTCTGCTTTGTTTAAGAAGAAGAATAAGTTTCTACCTACTAAAGAGAAATCAATGCTTGAGAATCCAGAGTTACCTAACACTTTTTTCGGTAAAGAGTAACCAAAAACAAGCTCTCTTAATCTGATGTTTGTAGCATCATAGATAAATGGCTCTGCAATTGGAGTTCTTTGTCCGATAGCTGTCCAGTATTGCTCAGCAGTAATACTTGTAGTATTTGGAGTATATGTTCCATTTCCTGCAGCAACAACACCATCAACAACAATTCCACCTTGTCTTCCTGCTAAAGTAATATCACTTACTCCTAAACCAGCTTGTCTTGCCTGAGTGTATGAAATAACTTCACCACCGATTCTGAAATCAACTAAGAAGCTTAAAGAGAAATCTTTGTATTTGAAACTGTTTTTGAAACCTGCCGTCCAGTCCGGGTTAAAGTTTCCGGCACGAACATCAAAACCGTTTGTTGCTAATGGAATACCAGCACTACTTACGATAATATTTCCTTGTGGATCTCTTTGGAAACCTTTAATGTATAAGTCACCGTATTCACCACCCTGAACAACTTTACTTCTCACTAAACGTCCTTCACCTAAAACTAATTCATCTCTTCCATCATAAATAGATTTAACTTTTGATTTATAAGAAGCGTAGTTTGCTGTAATATCCCAGGTAAAGTTTTCTGTTTGAATTGGAGTAGCAGTTAATGTAAGCTCGATACCTTTATTTTCAATATCACCACCGTTTACAACAGCTCTTGAATATCCTGAAGATTCCGGAGTGTTGATATAGAAAATCTGATTGTCTGTTAATGTATTGAAGTATGTGAAATCTAAACCTAAACGGTTGTTGAAGAATCTCACATCAACACCAAACTCTGTAGAAGAAGAAATCTCTGGTTTTAAGTTTGGATTCGCTTTTGTGCTTTGTCCGTACAACATACCACCGTTTCCTCCAATGTAAGAGTATCTTTGTTGTGTTTGGTAAGGATCTGTATCGTTACCTACTTGTGCGTAAGAACCTCTAACTTTTGCAAAACTGATTACTTCCGGTAATGTAAACATATCAGAAAGAACAGCAGAAAGACCAAAAGATGGGTAGAAATAATCTGTTGGTAAAGTTGAAGACCAGTCATTTCTAGCTGTTACGTCTAAGAATAAATAGTTTCTGAAACCAAGTTGACCAAATCCGTAAACAGAGTTGATTCTTTTTTCTGAAGCTGTAGATGTAGATGTGATCGTTTGAACATTACTTAGGGCAAAGAAATTTCTTTTACTTAATACACCACCTGAACCTAAAGCTGAACTACTTTGTTGCAATGCATTCGCACCAGCATTAAGTCCAACAGAAAAATCACCGAATTTTTCATTGTAAGAAAGCAAAGCATCAACGTTTAATTCGCTAACTGTTTCATAAGATTCACTGTAAGATCCCATGTTACTGTTAAAAGCATTTGTAGCATATCTGTTTCTTACGTTTCTGTTTGTCATTTGGTCTAAACCAGCTCTACCTTGTAAGCTTAATGTTTTTGTGATCTCATATTTAAGAGATGCTAAACCAATAAATCTGTTTCTTTTGTCTGTACGAGCATCATCTCTTAAAGCAGACCAGAATGGGTTTCCTCCAGGAGATCCTGTTTCGTCAAGGAAATAGTTTACTTGTCTTTGTCCTGCAGCATCAAAATATTCAAAATTTTTGTAATCGTTGTAAGCAATACTACGAGGTAATAAGTAAGCAGATGTACCGATAGACTCCTCACCAGTTCTCAATAAGTTATCAATATCCTGAACGATGTAGTTTGTTTTTACATCTAATGATAATTTATCAGTGATTTTACTAGTCAATCTCAAGTTAAGATTGTGTCTGTCCATTGCATTTCCTCCTACAATACCTTCAGCACGTGTGTTAGTATAAGAGAAATATCCTTGTGCTTTTTCGTTACCAGCTGTTACTGTTAAAGTATTAGCTAAGTTATAACCCGTTTTGTAAAAATCAATTACGTTGTTTGGTTGTGGAGAATAGCTTTGAGTAGCTGGTCCCGCGTAATTTGGGTTACGAACTAACTGCCAGTTAGAAACCTGACTTCCGTCCATTCTACCTCCCCAGCTTGAAGAAGAGTTTGCCACGTAAGCTCCGTTTGTTCCCTGACCGTATTCGTTTTGTAAATTCATCAGGTTATAAGCTGAAGAAGCCATAAAGTTAGATGATACAGATACAGATGTTTTTCCTGCTTTACCGGATTTAGTTGTAATTACGATTACACCATTTGATGCACGAGATCCGTACAATGCTGCAGCTGAAGGTCCTTTAAGAACAGTCATCGAAGCAATATCTTCCGGGTTAATGTTAGAAATACCATCTGGCTGTGTAGTTCCTCCTGTATCAATATCAGGATTTGATGTTGTTGTACCGTTACTAATTGGCACACCATCTACAACATATAAAGGTTGGTTATTTCCGTTAAGAGATCTGTTACCTCTTAAAGTAATTCTGGAAGAAGAACCAACACCATTTGAAGTAGTAGAGAAGTTAAGACCTGCAACTTTACCAGAAAGTGAGTTGGCAACGTTTAATGATCTTGCTTCTGATAACTCATCTACAGAAACGTTTTGTGCAGAATAAGTAATGGCTTTTTTCTCTCTTTTAATACCAAGAGCAGTTACCACAACTTCTCCTAACTGTTGCGTGTCTGCACCTAAAGACACATTAATAGTAGTTTGTGATCCAACAGCAACTTCTTTTGTAGCAGACCCTACATAAGTAAATACCAAAACTGCTGATTGATTTGGAACACTAATGCTATATTTTCCATCAAAGTCTGATGAAGCACTTGTTTTAGTTCCTTTAACAATAATATTTGCTCCAGGAATCGGAATTCCGCTAACAGCATCTGTTATCGTTCCTTTTACTGTTGTCTGTGCTTCCAGGCTTTGGAACCCGAAGATGCATATGACGAACAGTAATTTTAGTACGTTTTTAATCATATTAGTTGTTTTTTTAGAGTTAATAACATGTTAAATTTAAGAATACGTTTTGTTAACAATACATAATTTCGACAAATGACAATTTTACAAAGGTGTTGGTGAAAGTTTACCCGAAAATTGAAAGAAAACGTTTTCATTTGTAATCCAACTCTTCCTTATTTTAAAGGCCAAAACTCTATTTATCTAATAGATTTTGGCCTTTTTTAATTATATTCATTTTTTTAGCAGAGAAACACTTAAAAATTATCTGCGTTTTGCCGATTTTAGTTCAAAACCCTGAATTTAGTTTTAAGTAAATCGGTCGAATTTCCGCCTACCATAACTTCGAAATCTCCAGGCTCTACAACACGCTTCATTTCTCTGTTCCAAAGAGATAGCTCATCTGGTGTAAGTGTAAATTCAACATTTTTTATTTCGCCTTTTTTGATATTTAATCTTTTGAAGCCTTTTAATGTTTTTTCTGGTGTAGTTGTACTGCTGTAAACATCGTTAATGTACAATTGAACCACTTCGTCTCCGTCTCTGTCTCCAACGTTTTTAACATCTACAGAAACTTTTACTTCTCCGTTTGGTTTAATTTCAGTAGTATTCAGCTTTAGATTAGAATATTCAAACTTCGTATAACTCAACCCATAACCGAATGAATATAAAGGATGTTCGCTTTCTGCAACATATTTATGGATCGCAGATGGTTTTTGGTTATAATATATAGGTAACTGTCCTACTGATTTTGGAACCGTAATTGGTAATCTTCCGCCTGGATTATAATCTCCAAATAAAACGTCAGCCACTGCTCTTCCACCTAATTCACCTGGGAACCATCCTTCTAAAACTGCCGGAATATTTTCAGCAATCCAGTTTGTAGAAAGTGGACGACCGTTTAATAACACACAAACTACCGGAGTTCCTGTTTTTTGAATCTCTTCAATCAATTGCTGCTGAATTCCGAATAAGTCTAAAGAAGCAACGTCTCTGTTTTCTTCTACCAATTCGTTAGATTCTCCTAAAACAACAATCGCAACATCAGCTTTTTTAGCGGCATCTATTGCCGGCTGTAAGTTTACTTTTTCTAAATTCCAACGGAAATGAGCTCTGGCTCCCCAGCCTCCTTCCCACATTTCAATGCGGACTTTATATTTTTTACCTTTTTCAATATTTTTTGGCACGGTAACCATACTTGTAGCTCCTTTTGTCCAGTTATCGATAACTAATTGATCATCAATATACATTCTAATTCCGTCATCAGAACTTAAACCTAACCAGCCATCCAATGCTTGATCAGATTTTAAGAATCCTGTCCATCTAATAGAAAAATCATCCACATTAACTCCATCTCCAGGAGCCCAAGGCCAGTCAAACTCTAACTGACTGTCGATACGAGTCAATGCAGGAGTTCCCTCTAATTCTCTATTATTGAAATATTCACCTTTTAGTCCGTTTTGAGATTCGTCCGGAGTAAATAAATATTTAGATGGAATGATCTGTCCTTTTACAATTAATGGAACACCTTCTTCATAAACCACATTCGCCGTTTTTCCAACTAATTCCTTAACTCCTTCATAAACCGTCATACCCACGCTGTTTTTCGGAGCATAACCTCCCAATCTTGAAGCATTTGCATTTGGTCCAATAACCGCAATATTTTTCAAGTTTTTGCTTAATGGCAAAGTGTTGTTTTCATTTTTCAATAAAACCATAGATTTTTGAGCCGCCTCTAAAGCAACAGCTTGGTTTTCTTTAGTATGAAAACGTTCTTTAATCAGATTTTTATCTGTGTATGGATTTTCAAACAATCCCAATAAGAATTTCAAACGTAAAACTCCTCCCGCTGCACGGTCGATATTTTCTGTTGTCAATTTCTTTTCATTTACTAATTCAATAATGGTATTCTGCCAAAATTCATTAGAAAAATCATAGAACTGCATATCTACACCAGCAGAAACCGCTTCTCGAATAGCGTCTTTTGGAGAATCAGCTACTTTATGAGTCGTTTGAATGTATTTAATAGCTCCCAAATCTGAAACTACAATTCCTTTAAATCCCCATTCTTTTCTCAAAACATCCGTCAATAACCAGTGATTTGCAGCACAAGGAATTCCGTCTAACTCAGAATAAGCACACATCGTTCCTAAAGCACCGCCTTTTCTAAAAGCTTTTTCGAAAGATGGCAAATGGTCTTCTCTTGCAGAACGTTCTCCAACCAAAATCGGAGAAGAATTTCCTCCCGCTTGTGGAATACCGTGAACCGCAAAGTGTTTTGGTTCTGCAATAATAGAACGATCTGATTTTAAATCGTCTCCCTGCAATCCTTTAATGAAAGCCAAACCAATTTCACTATTCAGGAAAGCATCTTCACCAAAAGTTTCAGCAACACGTCCCCATCTTGGCTCGCGTCCTAAATCTAAGTTTGGTCCAAAACCAAAATGAACACCATGTGCTCTGGCTTCCATACCAATTACTTTTCCCACTTTGTCCATCGTAGCAACATCCCAGGTTGCTCCAAGACCAATGTTCATTGGGAAAGCGGTACTTCCTTCGTCTAAATATCCGTGAAGCATTTCACACATAATCAGCGCTGGAATTCCCCAACGGTTTCCTTTGATTACATTCGTTTGTAAATCATTGATCATTTTCGCTGAACGTGGATAAAGATCATGAATTGCTCCAATTCCTAACTTCCCGATTTTTTCTGCCGATTTAGATTTCGCAAAATCTTCTTTGTCTTTAAAAAAATCTCCTCTGTACATATCCATCTGACGCACTTTTTCTTCAAGCGTCATACGGCTTAGCAAGTCTTGAACTCTCTCTTCTACTGGTAATTTCGCATCCTGATACGGATACTTTTTCTGGGCGTGGGTTTGGTTTAAAAAACCAACAGCCATTACAAAAATAATGGCCGTTTTCCTCATTCTTAATTGTAACATTGTTGTGTGTGTTTAGTTTTGAATCACTTTAAGTTTAGTTCCATTCACAAAAGCATCGTGCGAAATAAAAAAAGTATTAAGTGATTTTTCGTTTAGCTCAATCGAATTGATTTTTCCACCATTATTTTCTTGTCTTTCAATGATGATGCTTTCTTTTTTATAATATCTTGGATCTAATTTGATTGTCACTCTATGAAACATTGGCGTTGTAATGGTGTAAATTGGATCTCCCGGCGATATTGGATAAATTCCCATCATCGAATACACTAACCAGGCCGACATAGTTCCGGTATCATCATTTCCCGGTAATCCTTTTGGTTCATTTTTGAAATATTCGCGAACCAATTTTTTTACCATATCCTGAGCTTTATATTCTTCACCTTTCACATAATTGAATAAATACGGATTTGCAATGTCTGGTTCGTTTGCCATATCAAACTGTTTACTATCGAAGATTTTCTGCAATTGTGCCGAAAATGGTATATCACCGCCCATTAATTTTTTCAATCCGATAATGTCGTGAGGAACCATAAAAGCATATTGCCAGGCATTTCCTTCGATAAAACCAACATTTTCTTCAAAATTGGCTCCTGAATTTGGATCAAATGGCTCGTACCATTTTCCGTCAGGAGTTCTTGGACGAAGCAGATTTAAGTTTTTATCAAATAATTTTCTGTAGGATAATGAACGTTCTTTAAAACGTTTTACATTGTCTTTGTCACCGAATTCGTTGGCCATAAGCGAAATAGAATAATCTGAAATATTATATTCCTGAGTCGTCGAAACTGGCCCTTTGTTGTCGGTTGTCAAATATCCTTTTTTGATATAATCTTTCAATCCCGGACGAAGCGGATTATTCTCAATATTATCTGCGCCTTTCAACATCGCATAATAGGCTTTATTAACATCGTAATCACGAATTCCTCTCATATAAGTATCTGTAATTACAATACTTGCAGGATCTCCAACCATGGTAAAAGTTTCAGTCGAATTCAATTCCCATTTTGGTAACCAGCCGTTTTCATCGAACATATCCAACATACTTTTTACCATATCCGATTGCTGTTTTGGATAAACCAAAGACATTAACGGATGGACATTTCTATACGTGTCCCACAAAGAAAATACGGTATAACGAGTATCTTTGGTTTTAGCAATTTTACTTCTTTTAATTACTGGATATTCTCCGTTAATATCATTTAAAGTATTTGGGTGAATTAAAGTATGATACAAAGCCGTGTAGAAAATCGTATTGTCATCTTTTGAACCACCTTCAACCAAAATTTTAGACAATTCTTCGTTCCATTCGTTATAGGTTTCTTTGTAAATGGCGTCAAAAGTTCTGTTACCCACTTCTTTTGCTAAGTTTTCACGGGCGTTTTCGATACTTACATAAGAAATTCCGATCTTCACTTCAACCGTTTCTTGTTTGTCGAATTTATAGGTAAAATAACTTCCAATACTATCCCCTACAACGGTTTTGATTGTATTATCCATCATTCTGGCTTTTCCGTTGTAGCCCATCCATTGTGCTTCTACACCATTATATTTAGGAGTTTTTTTCCAAACTCCGAATTTATCGGCAGGTTTAGAAAATTGAGCCACAAAATAAACTGGATAGGCATCTTCTGGGCTATTGTAACAAAAAGATCCAACAGAACGCATTCCTTCAATTTCTGTAGAAGAAACGACTTTTATCATCGCGCCTTCTTCATTGGTTAATCCTAATCCAAGATTTAGTAAAATATTAGATTGCCCTTTCGGGAAAGTGAATCTGCTAATCCCAACTCGTTTTGAAGCTGTAAATTCGCCTTTTACTTTGTACTTATCGATGTTTACGCTATAATAAGCAGCTTTTGCAACTTCATTAGAATAAGTGGAACCGTATTTTAAGTGGTCGATTTCTACTGCTCCAGTAGTTGGCATCAATAAAATAACACCTAATTCCGGACAGCCAACTCCGCTTAAATTCACCTGACTAAATCCGGTCAAAAAAGTATTTTCATTAACATACGGATTCGAAAGCCACTGACTGTCTTTTTCCATAGGCGTATTTTTTACTCCAGCCACATTAAACGGACTGATACTTGCCATTCCGCGCGGAGCAATTGGACCCGGATATGCCGCCCCATAATTAGAAGTTCCAATAAACGGATTGACGAAATCGGCAGGTTCCTGCGCAAAAATCGTAATGCTAAAAAACAGCATGTATAGAATACATGCTGTTTTCATTTTATTTTTAATATTTAAAACCATAGGCTTCATTTTTATCTGTTGATCGCTTCGATTTTTAAAGTCCACGCTTCTTTTGCAGGAAGATTATTTCTTAAACTTTCTGGAATAATTACTTTAAATCCGTTTCCTTCTTTTGTCCATTTTAAAGACGTTTTAGAACCTAACATCGTAATTTTTGTTCCTTTTTTAGGACTGATAGCTTTTACAGTAACTTCAGCAGGAATTTTGTCTTCTCCTTCTTTAGCTAAATAAAATGCAAATACATTTCCGGCTTTATTTTGTGTAAAACAAATGTTTTCTTCTTTATAAGGCTCGATTGGTTTTGTATTGTAAATTGCTGTGCTGTTTACTTTCATCCAGTCACCGTAAGCTTGCAATAAATCGTAAGCTCCCTTATCCCATTCTCCTTCCGGACTTGGAGCAACGTTTAATAATAAGTTACCACCTTTTGCTACAATATCAATTAACAAATGAATTCCTTGACGTCCAGTCATGTAAGTAGCTCCTGGAGAATAAGACCATCCACCACCAGCTGGAATACAAGATTCCCAAGGATAAGGCAATGTTTTAGCAGGAACACGTCCTTCCGGAGTTAAATAATTTTGGTTTTTACCGTGAACCGCTCTGTCGACTACAATTAAACCTGGTTGTTTTTGACGCGCTTTTACAACCAATTCATCCATTTTTGGATCTTGATCTACCACTCTGTGTTTGATGAAACCATTTTTAGATTCGTTTTCAGTAAATTTCTCGTCATAGTTTTCTTTGATGTTAACCTGGTCTCTTTTTCTAACCCATCCACCATCTAACCATAAAATATCAACTTTACCGTAGTTAGTTAAGATTTCTAAGATTTGGTTGTGTGTGAAATCAACATATTTCTGCCATTTTTCTGGATATAAAGACGGATCGTAGTTTACGTTTCTGTCGAATGGAGGAAAATATGGATCCCAGTAATTTTCGTTATGCCAGTCTGGTTTAGAGAAATAAGCTCCAGTTGAAATTCCTTCGCCTCTAAAAGAGTTGAAAATTTCTTTTAAAACATCAGCTTTTGGATTGGTATGAAAAGGAACATCTTTACTAGTAATCTTGTAATCAGAATATTTAGTATCATACATATTAAATCCGTCATGGTGTTTTGTAGTGAAAACCATGTATTTCATTCCCGCATATTTAGCCGCTTTTGCCCATTTTGCAGGATCAAATTTTACCGGATTAAATGTTTTTCTTAATCCTTCGTAATCTTTGATATAATCATTATAATTAGATGGATTGCTTCCTTTTTTACGTTCACACCATCCGTAATCTTCAGGACAGATAGACCAGGATTCTACAATTCCCCATTGGCTGTAAGTTCCCCAGTGCATTAGCAAACCAAATTTTTTGCCTTGCCATTCGTCTAAGTTTTTTAATACTGCCGGGTCTGTTTCTGGTACGTATCTTTCATCTTCATAAATGGCCTGAGAGAACATTTGTACTGAAAATAAAAGGGCGATCATGAATATTCCTTTTTTCATCTTTACTCTAATTTATAATTTATTATTCTTTGTTTTTTAGTTTAGTTTATCCAATATCGGTTGATCTGTAAAAGTTAATTCTGTCTGAGCCTTTTCATTAAGCTGCTCCAATACAACAAACTTATTCTCACCTTTGTTCAACCAACAGCCTGGCACATAAAGTGTTTGTTGCGGTCCTACTTTCCAGTAGCGTCCAAGATTGTGTCCGTTAACAAATACAATTCCTTTTCCCCAATTGGTCATATCAAGAAAAGTATCGGCTGGTTTATCGATGTTTACTGTAGCTTCAGACAAAACTGGTCGTCCAGGTTTTACCGTTTCAGTTTTAAGAACTGGAACTTCACTCATCGGCATTTTATACATTTCCCATCCACCACTAATTTCATATTCATTAATGAATACAGGTGAAATAATACCTTTCGTATTATGTACAATTTCAGCTCCGTAGTTAATACGTCCCATATTTTCAACCAGAATTTCTAAAATACCGTTAAAAGGAATAGAAAGGGTCAACTCGTAATTTTTGAAAACTCTATTCAATTCACCCACCTTAACTCCATTTACATAAACGGTAGCAAAGTCTCTCAATCCCTCGATTTTCAATTTGCCAGAAGAAATTGGCTGAGTAAATCTTTTTCGATACAAAACATATCCATTTCCCTGACCTAACTTTTCAAAAGTTAAAGGTTGATCATTTACAACCGCTTTTTCTTTTTTGATCCAGCTTAAAACATCCATACTTGATTTGACAGGCTGATTAGGATATTTTGTAACCGGTATTTTCTCTGGAATTGGTGCTAATTTTGTTTTAGAATATTTTTGCATTACTTCACGAATAGCCATGAATTTTGGTGTTGCCCAACCTGCTTCGCTAATAGGTGCATCATAATCATAACTTGTAATATCTGGCTGAATATCACTTTCTTCATTATAGTTTGCTCCAGAGGTAAATCCGAAATTAGTACCACCGTGCACCATATAATAATTAAAAGAAACACCTGCATCAAGATACTTTTTAGTCTGACTTGCAATCTCTTCAGATCCAATTTTAATAAATGGTTCTGCCCAATGATCTAACCAGCCAGAATAAAACTCTGCCACCATATAAGGTCCTTGTCCTTTATGGAATTTATCAACCTGTTTTTTTAAATTCTCTATATTGGATTCTCCATTTGCGGTTGGTAACACGCCTTCAACAGCACCACCTTCAAACAACCAAGTGCCGTCAGAAGTGAAAAAAGGCTCTGGAAACCCCGTTTCTTTAAGCATATTATAAATGGCAGTTTTGTATGCTTTATGATCTTCAGTACTAATATCGGTTCTTTGAGAAACATAAGAACCAAATTCATTTTCAGCCTGAACCATAATAATTGGCCCTCCCTGGTTTGCAAAATTTCCTTTTACCACTGCATACAAATGTTCCAGATACGTTTTGCAAGCTTCTAAAAATGCTTTGTTATTGGTACGAATTACCAAGTCTTTATTATTTTGCAGCCACCAAGGATATCCTCCAAATTCCCATTCACCACATGCATACGGACCTGGTCTAAGAATTACATATAATCCTTCACTTTTAGCAATTCTTAAAAACTCTGCTAAATCTTTATTTCCTGTTTTAAAATCCCATACACCCGGCTCAATTTCATGATAATTCCAAAACACATAAGTAGCGACGGTATTCAACCCCATCGCTTTAAGCATTTGCAATCGATGTCTCCAATACTCTTTAGGAATACGCTCATAGTGCATTTCTCCCGAATGTATTTTTATAGTTTTTCCATCTTTTTGAAATTCTCCATTAGCTATAGAAAATCCTTTTGTTTGAGCGTTTGTAAAAAACGGCATCAAACAAATCAATAATACTCCGAGCTTAAATAATATCTTATTCATTTTTTTTCAGATTATACATTTATGACTTTAAAGTTTTGTCAAAGTTTGAAACTTTGACAAAGCTGTCACAAGCATTTCACGTTAAACTATGTGTTGGAAACTAGTTTCTTTTTAAACTCTTTTATCAAGTTCCTCAAAAAATCTATGTTTCTATGTGTTTAAAAATATTTAATTCACCAAAATCTCATCCACAAACAACCAAGAGCTTTCTCCTTTCGGGCTTTTCTTTAAGTTGCCTCCAATTACTTTCACAAAACGTGCATTTTGTTTTTGGAAATTAATTTTGAAATCCTTCAATTCCGGAACTGGATTTGCTGCATACGGACGCATTACTTTTCCAACTTGCGTGTATTTAACTCCATCATTAGAAATCAATACTTTCACTTGAATTGGGAAATTAACTCCTGCACCTTGGCTTTCTAAAGCTCCAACTGTAACTTGTTCAATGCTTTCTGCTTTTCCAAGATCAATTACCAATTCCATATCATTAACCAGCCAAGCCTGCCATTGTCCGTCATGGAAATTTTTACTTCCTCTAATACTGTTTACCATAGTATTAGCATCTCCTTTATAATTATCATTAAAAGGCGTTAAGTATTTCACTTTTTTCGCAAATCCCTTATGGAAAACAATAGTATCTGTGAATGTTTTTCCAACTGGTTTTTCATCCTGAAATAAGGAAGCTTTTAAAACTGTTGTTTCTTTAATTTCAATTGGACTAGTATATTTTATCGCATGATGTTCAATGTTTTGGTTTCCTAAAACATAGCGGATATCCGGATTTGGAAACTCATTTTTAAGCTCTACTTTTACTTGTTTATTCGCCAAATCTGCTTTTGAAGAAGCCGTTACCAAATAAGCGCTTTTCGCATAATTTAATCCCTGATAATCATAACGCTTGAACATTGAGAATAATCTTGATGTAAAATCGTTCCAGTTACGTTTCTCTTTCGGACTCCATAATGTTTCGGATAAAGCGGCTAATCTTGGGAAAATCATATATTCAGAATCTTTTGGACCAGCGATATGTTCTGCCCATAAATTGGCTTGTCCTCCTAAAACATGCGCTGCTTCCTGTGGTGTCATTGTCGAAACTACAGGATCAAATTTGTACACTTCGCTTAACGGGTTATAAGCATCAAACGCTAATGGTTCTTCGTTTTGCGGCCCTTGGTAAAAATTGAAATAACAAGGAGATTCTGGAGTCATAATAACATCATGGCCCTGATCTGCTGCTTCGATACCGCCTTTCATTCCTCTCCAGCTCATTACTGTTGCATCCGGAGCTAAACCGCCTTCTAAAATTTCATCCCAACCGATAACTCTTTTACCTTTTGAATTGATGTATTTTTCCATGCGTTTTACAAAGTAACTTTGTAATTCGTCAACACTTTTTAAATGCTCATCTTTGATTCTTTTTTGACAGTGTGGACATTTTGCCCAATTGGTTTTAGTCGCTTCATCGCCACCAATATGAATATATTTTGAAGGGAAAATAGTAATCACTTCATCAATTACATTTTGTAAAAATTCAAATGTCGTTTCTTTTCCAGCGCAATAAATATCAGTCAAAGGCCAAACTCCTCCTGACGGAACACCAATTCTCTGATTAAAACAAGCCAATTCTGGATAAGAGGCAATGGCACTGCTTACGTGAGCCGGCATTTCTATTTCCGGAATTACTTCGATTCCTTTTGTTGCAGCATATTTTACAATTTCTTTTAATTCTTCTTGCGTGAAGAATCCGCCGTAAGTTCCTTTTTCGTCAGGATTTGTCGTTAATCTGGCATTCCAGCTTCTGTTTTCCTGATCGACTCTCCAGGCACCAACTTCTGTTAGTTTTGGATATTTTTTGATTTCGATTCTCCAGCCTTGATCGTCTACTAAATGCATGTGCAGAACATTCATTTTATGGGCTGCCAAACGATCGATTGTAGCTAAAACATAATTTTTATCAAAGAAATGACGTGAAAAATCCAGCATTAAACCTCTCCATTTAAAACGAGGTTCGTCATTAATTGTCAAACTCGGAATTTCCCATTTTGCAGAAGTAATCGCAAACTGGCTTTCAATTGCTTCTGGAAGTAATTGTCTGATACTTTCTAAAGCGTATAAAAAACCATTATTTCCTTTTGCAGAAATAACAATATTAGTCGGATTTACATCTAAAACGTAAGCTTCATTTTTTAAATTCGGATCAGTTTTCAATAAAACATAATTACTCGCAGGAGCTTTTGTAGTCACTTCTGGTTTCCATCCTGCAGCAGTCCCAAATTTAGAAGCCAAAGCATTTGCAGCGTCTTTTTGGAAATCACCGTTTACTACAAACTTTGTATCTTTTGTAAATTCAAAAACACCTGTTTTAATAAGAGTCTGAGTCGGTTTCGGAATGATACGAATATCACTTTCTGTGTACACTTTTTGTGCATTGGCAGAGAAAATTGAAGTGATAACGGTTAATAGAAATAGTAATTTTTTCATTCTTTGTTTTTTGGTTTCTTTAAAAGTTGCATATTTAAGAGCTTTTAAAGATTTAGTTTTTTAGGTTTAGTTTGTCATCCTGAGGAACGAAGGATCACAATAGAAATTCCTCAAAGTAATTCGCCAATCTTTGGGGAGCTACTTGTGTGATCCTTCGTTCCTCAGGATGACAAAACTGTGTCGTTAAACTTAATAATTATTTATCCCAAGACATTTTAAATTTCGCGTCTTCCATTCTGTGGCCTTTTGCGTCATCAGAAACGGCGTAATTAAATCCTGATCTTAAGCTGTAACCTGCGTATTCTCCGTTTTTATTCAAAGCAATAAAACCAACTTGCAGATATTCCATGTCTTTGTGGTTTTTATGTTTGTTGTAAATACGCTCTGTAATTTCTTTACAAGCATCATAAGGAGATTTTCCCTGACGCATTAATTCGACCACCATTGCGCTTCCAGCAGTTCTAATAACGGCTTCGCCCAAACCTGTTGCCGCCGCAGCTCCTACTTCGTTGTCCAAGAAAAGACCCGCGCCGATTATTGGGGAGTCACCGACGCGTCCGTGCATTTTCCAAGCTGCACCGCTCGTGGTACATCCGCCAGAAAGGTTGCCATCTTGGTCTAACATTAGCATGCTTATGGTATCGTGATTTTCTATATTAATAACTGGTTTGTATTTTGAATCTTCCAGCCATTTTTTCCAGTCTTTTTCAGATTCCGGAGTCAGTAAATTTTCTTCTTTAAAACCTTCTGATAAGGCAAATTGTAATGCTCCCTGTCCTGCTAACATGACGTGAGGCGTATTTTGCAACACTCTTTTTGCGACAGAAATTGGATGCATTATTCCTTGCAAGAAACATACAGATCCGCAATTGCTGTTGTGATCCATGATACAGGCATCAAGCGTAACTTTTCCTTCGCGATCCGGATATCCTCCATAACCCACACTGCGGACATTTGGATCTGCTTCAGGTATTTTCATTCCCGCTTCGATAGCATCCAAAGCCGATTTTCCCTCTTTTAAATTCTTCCACGATTCTTTATTTGCAGGCAAACCGTGATTCCATGTCGAAATAATAATTGGTTTGGTCTGCTTTTTTTCTTTTGGTTCTGCTATTTCTTCATTTTCATGATTGGCAGCAAATCCGCTTACGCCCAAAACAGAACTTATAGCTAAAGTGCCTAAAGTGGTTTTCTTAATAAAATCTCTTCTATTTGACATGTCTTTTGGTTTTAATTCAACATTCCAAAACAAAATGTTCTTAATGTTGCTAAATTAATCAGTAATAATTTTTAATCCCAGTAAAATCGACTACAAGGTCGATTTTACGGCCGCAATTGTTTTTAAATTACTATCTGATAAGGCATTTCCGTCAAAAAATGAAACTCCTGTTGCGCCATTTTTCTTAGCTTGTAGAATAGCTTCTTTTAATTCTGCATCCGATTTTAATCCCGGAATATAAATTCCTGTATTTACTTTCGTTGGCTTTCCTTCTAAATCGGCTACGCCTTGTTTAGTTGCGTAACCTACCCAGTCAATTTCTTCATCATAAAAACTATGATAAATCATTGGATATACTTCGTCAATATTCCATTTATCCCAACGCTGACGAACCATATGATCTGCCATTTCCGGATAAGGAAATACTGCTGCCGTTAATTTTTTATTGTGTTTATGAGCAATTTTATAAGCATCATCAACCACCGCTTTTACTGCATTTAATCTGAAATTTTTCCACTCCATATCAATTGAAGTGTTGTGGCTATTTTTCGGATTTTTATGATGTTCTTTTTCGAATTTGCTTACGCAGGCATCGCAATAACAAAAATCAAATTGTGGTAATTCTGTATCCTGAACCAAGTTGTATTTTGGCAATAAGCTGATTGGCAGGAAAATATCCGGGAAACGAATGTAATCTAAATGTACGCTTTCGATTCCTTCTACTTTTGCTAAACCTTCAACCAAACCTAAAACGTGATTTCTGGATTCTTCTTTAGTTGGGCAAAGCCATTGATAATAATCTACATAAGGACGGTTATCAAAACAAGATTTTCCTTCTTTGCTTACCTGATACCAATCCGGATGCTGTAACGCAATTGAATCATTCGGACGATTCATTGCCATAATCCAGGCATGCACTTTTAGTCCTTCTTTTGTTGCAAGGGGAACCAATCTTGCTAATAGTTTCGGATCGGTTTGCGTGTTAATTAAAACTTCGTCGATTCCTCCGTCTTTATATTTTTTGAATTCTTTTGAATAATCTGAATCCGATTTTTTAGCGTCGGCAGTTGTCCAGACTCCAAAAGTGAATTTTCCGTTTTGCTGATCTTTATTTTCTTTTTGTCCGCACGAGAATAAACTCAGCGAAAGCGCTAATACTAAAACTTTTGATAGTTTTTGCAGCTTATTCGTTCGTAATAATTTTACCATCTTCTTTAATTATTAAGGTTTTGTTTGAAAAAGGACTCTTTACCAAGATATTAAATCCTGATGAATGATTTTCTAAAACTGGTTTTAAAACTTTTCCATCAACAACTATATTTTTTTTACTGATACTTTGCAGTGATTTTGCCCATGATTTATTTTTATCAAAATATCTCTTTTGAGCACGGTACAATGTATACAGTTCCCATCTTACTTTTTCTTCCTGCGGAATTGTAAATTTATCATCGCTTTCTTTTGAAGAGAAGTATACATAAGCCCATTTTTCGGGCTCATGCATATTTATCACTCCCATAGGCGACCAAACCCAATTGTATTCTGGGAGAAACTTTCCTTCTGAATCTTTTTTACGCTCGTATTTTCCATCGATAACAGAATGCTGCCAATTTACTCTAGAGAAATTGACTCTCCAAAATTTATCTTTCGGAACAATATTATCGAAATAGGATGTTTTATAAACAGACCACGGAATAGCGATTTCTAATGTCCAGCCTTTATCAATATCTGAAGCATTATTTAAAGTTCCGTCAACCTTTACAGCCGATTTCAATCCGTCGATATTCCAATCGTTTAAAACGGTGTTTTTTTCGCGATATGGTTTATTGATGAATAAATCCCAAGCGGTGTTTAAGGCATTAATTTCTAATTCATAATAATTATGAGTATCATTATCTGGATCGATAAAAACCTCAAAATCATTATTGTAGAAAATAATTGTATCGCGCTGTCTTAGATTTGCCCAAACGTGAGGCTCTTCCATTTTTGCTAAGATATAGTAGTATTTATCATCCCAAAGCATTTTAACCTGAGTCTTATATTTTGGAGTTTCAACGCCTTCTATGTCGACAAAAGGCGTTGTCCAAGATGCTTTTTCCCAGTCTTTATCTGCTCCGTCTCCGTCGATAACAATTTCTTTTGACGTTTTATAGGCAATATAACTTTTCGGTGTAACCTCTTTTTCAGATTGCGCATAACTCATCAATCCAACAAAAAAAACGGCAAGGGACAATAAATTACTTCTACTATGCATCTTTATATTATAAACTATTATCTTTTGTAAACTGAATTACTTCACTTAATTTTCCGAAAGCGATCGCTACGTGAGTATCTGCAGCACCATAATAAACGGCTAATTTATCTTCTTCAAAATTGTGTAAAGCAGCGCAAGGGAAAACTACGTTTGGCACATCTCCAACCATTTCATAGGTTTCTGCTGGTCCTAATAAATAAGGCTGTGTTCTGTATTTTACTTGATCTGGAGAATCAACGTCTAAAAGAGCTGAACCCATTGCGTAACGGAAACCGTTGCAAGTATTGATAACTCCGTGGTAAATCATTAACCAGCCTTCGTCAGTTAAAATCGGAATTGGTCCTGCACCTACTTTTGTGCACTGCCAAGCACTTTGCTCAAACGGACTTGGTTTCATTACCAATCTGTGCTCTCCCCAATATTTCATATCCGGGCTGTAGCTGATCCAAATATCTCCAAACGGCGTGTGTCCGTTATCACTTGGACGGCTTAACATCGCGTATTTTCCATTGATTTTTTGTGGGAATAAAACCCCGTTTCTGTTGAATGGTAAAAAGGCATTTTCGCATTGGAAAAATTCTTTAAAATCGAAAGTGTAACCAATGCCAATTGTTGGTCCGTTGTAACCATTACACCAAGTAATCCAGTAGCGGTCTTCGATCCAAACTACACGTGGATCGTATTTGTAAGCAGATTCGATCATTTCTGTATTTCCAGATTTCATCTCAATTGGTTCGTGGTTAATGTCCCAATTGATTCCATCTTTACTGAAACCAGCAAAAATATTCATCTGAACTGCTTTATTATCACATCTGAAAACCCCAGCATATCCGTCTCCAAAAGGTACAACTGCACTATTGAATATACTGTTTGATGAAGGAATCGAATATCTGTCGATAATTGGATTCTCAGAATATCTCCACATTACATCTTTACTGTTTTCGGGTCTGTCTTGCCAAGGAATAGTACTCATTTTTTGTTTTTTTTTATTTATTAGTTTTTTTTATTCTTTATTCTATTTTAAACACATAGAGACATAGTTTTGCTTTGTCTATAAAAGGCGTTTCACTTGTTTAAACAAACATAGCTTTACGTTTTTTATACGTTTTTTTGTCATCCTGACGAAGGAAGGATCACACTAGGAGCTCCGCAATCTATGTCAAGTTGCGAGTGTGATTTGCTTCGCCTATTCGCTATCGCTCGGGTCTCGTTCCTCGAAATGACAAACTGCATGGTTATACTGTATAGCAGCACGGCCAATCTTTGCGTTCCCGTAGTTGAAACTACGGGCTATGTTCAAAGCTATGTGTTAGAAACTAGTTTCTTTCTCTTACCTTTTTCAAAATCTAGAAAATCTATGTTTCTATGTGTTTAAATTTTATAGAATCAAAATAATTTCCTCTAAAATCTTGATTCTATATTCTATATTCTTTATTCTATTCTCTTTATTCTATTCTCTTTATTCTATTCTCTTTATTCTATTCTCTTTATTCTATTCTCTTTATTCTTCAATCTTACGAACTCTATCCAACCAAGTAAACTTCAATACTGTAGTTGTCACTAAGAAAACTACTAAAGCCACACCCGCTTTTGGATAATCTCTAATGATGAAATAAATTGGAAGCAGAATCATACTCGACTGCCAGATAATGCCAATTACACAATTCATCATATCTAGATAGAAATCATTATTTTTTTGGAAAGACTGATCTTCCGCTTTTAATTGTTTGTAAACTGGAGTCCAGAATCCCCAAGGTCTAACGTTTGTATAGAAAGATTTCAACACTTCTATATCGGTTGGTTTGCTTAAGTAAGTTCCTAAAAGACAGCCTAATATTGACATTCCGAAAATTAATGGGAATAAATAAATTGATGGCACTTGTGAAAGATCATGCAAGAATGTTCCCGCTGCTAAATTTCCTTTGTTTTGATCTAAAACAAACTGAAGAGAAGCAGCGATTAATCCGCCGACCATTCCCCAGAAATAACCCCATCCATTAAAACGCCACCAAATCCATTTTAGGAAGTTTGCTGCTACATAACCTCCGTATAAAGCACTTGTAATCCAAAGTGTTAAAGAGTTAATCGAATCTGCGAAGAATCCCATGAAAACTCCAAGTCCAACAACAAGGAAAGAAGAAATCTGACTTACTTTAATATAGTGTTGATTTGATGCAACTGGTTTAAAGTATTTTTTATAAATATCATTTACAATATAAGCTGGACCAGCATTTACAAAAGCAGAGAATCCAGACATAAACGCCGCTAATAATCCCGCTAAAAGAATTCCTTTAATTCCAACCGGGATATAAAGATTAACTACTTTCGGCATCAATAATTCTAAATCTGCACCAGTAAGATTAACGTTTGCGTTTAATTCTGGCGCTAAATTTACTAAAGCAATAACCACAATTCCTGTGATTAATAAATATCTGGGAATAAATAAAATTAAGTTCGTGAAACCACTCATGTAAGCTGCTTCTTTTACCGATTTTGTAGAAAGAACACGCTGTAAATCATAACTTGGAGTCGGTCCTGCGACACTCGCGAAGAAACCTTTAAACAAGGTCATTCCAATAAAAGCGCCGAACATTTTGTAACCTTCAGTATCAATTAATCTGTTGAAAGTTTCGAATTTATCGCTCCATTGTGTTTCGAATTCCCATCCGAAGAAAACATTTTTCCATTCTGGTGTAATTACCGAATTAATCTGAATATCTGTATAATTAATGAAGGCATAACCAGCAATTAAAACTCCGGCAACAATCATAATAATATATTGTACTACTTCTGTCGCAACTACAGAAAACATTCCGCCTTTAACCGTGTAAATTGTAGTTAAGAAAATGATTAACAAAGCATAAGCCTGTTCTGAAGTTAAGAAAACAGAACCATTCATATGGACTGTTAAATCCCATGGAAGAATAATCGTTACGAATTTCCCAATTCCAACAAAGAAATAAGCAATGAAACCAATTGTCGAAATAATCGCAAAAATCGCTACAATAATATGTGATGCTTTTCCGGCTTTATCACTTCCAAAGCGAGTTAGAATCCATTCGGAACCCGTCATTACTTTTGATCTTCTAATCCAGACCGCGAGGAACATCATGACAAAAATCTGATTCCAGATTGGCCAAAGCCACATGAACATAAAACTTTTTACTCCGTACAAAAATAAAACGCCAATCATCCAGGAAGTTCCCGAAACATCAAACATTCCAGAGCCGTTACTTAAACCTAGAAAATACCATTTGATAGATTTTCCTCCCAAGAAATAATCATCTAAACCTTTAGATGCTTTTCTTGAAATCCAGATTCCTATACCGACCGACATTACGATATAGATTAAAATGATTGATACGTCAATAATGTTCATTAAATACTTATTTTTGAATTAGTTAGTTTAGACCCCAATTTTGGTTTGGCTGTGCTCCCATTACAAAATGAAGCACACCGCCTTTCAGCATTTCCTGGTGAGTGATTGCTGTTTTATTAAATGCTTTTCCGTTTAAAGTAGCCGATTGGATATAGAAATTTTTGTCTGAAACATTTTCTGCCTCAATTACAAAAGTTTTTCCGTTTGGAAGATTTAAAGTCGATTTCTCGAAAATCGGACTTCCAATTTCGTATTCTCCAGATGCCGGATTCATTGGATATAATCCCATTGAACTGAACACATACCAAGCCGACATTTGTCCGCAGTCTTCGTTTCCGCTTAAACCGTTTGCTGTTGTATTGTATTGCGTATCCAAAATATGACGCACCCAATATTGTGTTCTCCAAGGCTGTTTTGCATGGTTGAACATATAAGCAATGTGGTGACTTGGCTCATTTCCGTGTGCATATTGTCCGATCAAACCAGAAATATCTGCTGAAACGTTGTTTCCTGTAATTTCAGAACTCTCTGTGAATAATTCTTCCAAGCGTTTTGTGAAAGTGGCATTTCCTCCGTGAAGTTTAATGAAATCATCCACGTTATGAGGCACGAACCAGCTGTGCTGCCACGCATTTCCTTCAGTATAATCAGTATGTTCTCTGTGATTAGAGTGTTTTGGGTCAAAAGGTTCATTCCAGGATTTTCCATCTTCAGACTTTCCTCTCATGAAACCTGATTTGGCATCAAATAAATATTCGTAAGCTTTTGAACGTTTGGAGAAAAACTCGTAATCTGCTGTTTTTCCTAAAGCTTTCGCCATTTGAGCAACGCACCAATCGTCGTAAGCATACTCTAAAGTAATCGTAACTGATTCGTCTAATAAATTGTACGGAATGTAACCGTATTTCTTATAGAAATTCAAACCGCGTTCGTCCTGCATCATGGTTGTTTTCATGGCTTCAAAAGCTTTTTCAGCATCAAAACCTTTAATACCTTTCATATAAGCATCAACAATAACCGGAATCGAATGATATCCTGTCATGGTATTGGTTTCATTGGCATATAAAGTCCAAACCGGAAGTATCTTTTTAGTTTCATAATAAGCTAACATTGAGTTCACTAAATCGGAAACTTTTGTTGGCTCTAATATCGTCAACAATGGGTTTTCTGCTCTAAACGTATCCCAAAGTGATAATGTAGAATAAGCAGTATAATCTTTAGCCGTAATAATTTTATCGTCTTCTCTTCTAAACTGACCGTTTTTATCGCTATAGGTTACTGGCGCAACTTGCGCATGATACAAAGCAGTGTAGAAAATTGTTTTAAGAGAATCTATCGGAGTTTCAACTGTAATTTTGCTTAAAGCTTTATTCCATTCTAAAGTGGCATCCGATTTTGTTTTTTCAAAATTCTGACCTTCAGCATCTAAATTTCCTTTTGCATTTTCAACACTTACAGAAGAAAGTGCAACTTTAACGCCTAATTCTTTAGAATTTTTAGCATCAAAAAACAATTGCAAAGCAGTGTTTTCTCCTTCAGCGTTTGAACCTGAAACTACTTTTTTATCAGCAGTAATAATAGATTCTGTAATGGGTTTAGAAAACTTCGCTACAAAAAACACTTTCTGATTTTTTGCCCAGCCTGTGCTGTAACGATAACCACTAATAGTATTAGCATCTTCAATTTTGATAGCCGTTTTTACCGCTTTGTCCCAGTTAATAGCAAAACCCAAATCGACAACAACAGATTGTGTGTCGTTATTATTATAGGTATATTTATGATATGCGGTTCTTTGCGTAGAAGTTAATTCTACATTGATTTTAGGATCTTCAAGAAAAACCTGGTAATAACCCGGTACTGCTTTTTCGTGTACATGATTGTATTTTGATTTATACGGAAGGAAATCGCGTGAAGCGGCTTTGGCGGTTAAGTCTAATTTTTTGTTTGTTGGCATAAATAAAATATCTGCCAAATCACCGATCCCTGTTCCGCTTAAGTGTAAGTGACTAAATCCGGAAACTATCGAGTCAGAATAATGATAACCGGAACACCAGTCCCAACTTGAAATTCCATTATCCGGGCTCACTTGCAGCATCCCAAACGGAACTGTTGCGCCCGGATACGTATGTCCGTGACCACCAGTACCTATAAAAGGATCTACATAATTTGTAGCAAAACTTTGTGGATCTTTATTTTTATCTACTTTTATTTTGCAACTTGCAATAAAAATTACCGTTAAAGAGAGCAGAGTAATTTTCCTCATATCAAAACAATATTAATTTAACTTTAAATTTAGATAAATTCAACTTTTACCAAAATAAATTTAGACGGACGACATTTAAACAGCTCTAAACATCAAAAAAAAGTAATAAACGACATTTTATAATATCATTATGATTTTCAACTCAAGCAAGCTTTATAGTTTACCTATACGTTATCACGTTTACTTTTGGCTCACGTATTTTTTATTCAATACGCTGCGCTGGGGAAGCTACTTTAACGATTACGTATATTCCTTAAAAACAACTTTACTCGGATTCCCAATTCACATGGCATTGTGCTATTTGAATATTTTGGTTTTAATGCCTTATTTGGTTTATCGCAAAAAGTATATCCTATATATAGTAACTGTTTTATCTGCGATATTTGTCATGGTTGTGCTAAAATTTAATTTGACTTATCTGTTGATTACGCATGACGTTTGGCCGGAAGGACCTAAAACCATCAATACGTTGACGCTAAATTATACAATAGATATGATGATGGGAGAATTATATGTAATGACTTTCGTGACTGCCATTAAAATCACTCTAGATTTACTGCAAGAACAAAAACGTGTAACCGATTTGGAGAAGTCACAACTTGAAACAGAATTATTGTTTTTAAAATCTCAGATTTCACCACACTTTTTCTTCAATACCTTAAATAATATCTATTCGCTTTCTGTAGAAAAATCAAACAAAACTCCTAAAATAGTTTTAAAGCTTTCTGAATTAATGCGATATATGCTTTATGAAACAAAAGAAAAGAAACAGTCTCTGGAAAATGAGATTCTATGCATTCAGAATTATCTTGATTTGGAAAGAATTAGAAATGGAGAACGCTTAGAAGTAAACATGTACATTTCCGGAGATATTCATGATAAGGAAATTTCACCTGTTCTACTATTGACTTTCGTCGAAAATGCCTTCAAACATGGTGTAAACAAAAATACAGGAAATGTGGTAATTGACATTAATTTTAAAGTAAAGGGAGATTTTCTATATTTCGTAATTTCAAACCCTATGCCTGAAATCACCGTACATAAAGATAATTTTAACAAGTCAAGTGGCATAGGTATTGAAAACGTCAAAAAAAGACTTGAACTAGCCTATAATAAAAGTGACTATAAGCTTTCATTTAAAAATAAAAAGAATATTTTTGTCGTTAAGCTAGCTATAAAGGTCACATAGACTCGCTTTTAAGAGTTTAGAAAACTATACCTACAAAAAACCAACTATCGGCCTAAATAATATATTTACAAATGAAAATAAAGTGTTTAATTATCGATGATGAGCCATTGGCAATAAACGTTATTAAAAATTATATTGAACAGATTGAGGATTTAGAATTAGTAAACACCTTTAGCAATTCTATTGAGGGATTAAATTTCTTGAAAAACAATACTATTGATGTAATTTTTCTAGATATAAACATGCCTGTTTTGGACGGTATTAATTTTATTAAAAGTTTAGAAAATCCTCCGTTACTTATTATTACTAGCGCTTACGACCAATTTGCGATTGAGACCTACGAGCTTGATGTTTTGGATTATCTGGTAAAACCAATTGAGTTTCCAAGATTAATGAAAGCAGTTAACAAGATCAATAAACGTCTTAATAATGTACCAAGCAAACTACCACAAGAAAATAGTAAAGAAAATGCTTTCATTTTTGTGAAAATCGACAAGAAAAAAATGAAGAAAATTTTCCTTAACGAAATTTTGGTTATCGAAAGTTTAAAAGATTATTTAAAAATAAGCACTACTTCCGGAAAATTCATTATTCATAGCACTTTATCTGATTTTACAAGTTTACTGCCAGAAAGAGATTTTATCAGAATACACAGATCCTACACGATTGCGATTGACAAAATTGACGCGGTAGAAGGAAACAGCATTGAAATTGAAGGCTTACGATACGTGATAGGAAGATCTTATATTGACGAAGTAAAACAAAAAATCCTGAATTCTTCGATTTAATCATTTAACCGCAAAGAACGCAAAGTTTTTTTGTGTTTAAAGAAGCGAAAAGTTCGCAAAGCTTAATGGATAATCTTTGCGAACTTTTTTTTATTCTCAATTTCAGACAATGTAAAACAAAATCTTAGCGTTCTTTGCGTAAAATCTTAGCGCGCTTTGCGGTTAAAAGAAAACTTCGCGGTTAAAAAAACATATAAAAACGAAAATGCGGCCAACCACGACCGCATTTTCTCTCAATTATAGGTAACTAACCAAAATAAACCATGAAATAGTCTATTATCTTTATTGCTGGAAAAACCACTTAGAAGATATAACGTTTAAACGCTTCGATAGCCGAATAATCTGCTAATCCTAAGTTGTGATATTTTTCTGCAGTCAATCTGTTTCTGTCTTCAACTCGCACCCAAAACTCCCTGCTGTCATCACCTTGGAACATTACACCGTCTTTTTGAGACTGGTGATAAAAAATTGCATGTCGTTTCTTTAAAACCTGATCAGGACTCATTGGTACTGCCATGTCAATTTGGTACGATTCCCATTCATGCCAAGCGCCTCTGTAAAGCCAAACCCAACAATCGTTCATAAAGCTTTTTTGTTTTAATCTTTTCAAAGCTTCAAACAAACTATCCAAACACACTTTATGAGTTCCGTGCGGATCTGCTAAATCTCCGGCGGCATAAATTTGATGCGGTTTTATTCTTTCAATAATATCGCACATAATGTCAACATCTGCATCTGAAAGATTATTCTTTTTGACCGTTCCTGTTTCATAAAACGGAAGATCCAAAAAGTGTACATTAGAATCTGGCAAACCTAAATAACGTGTTGCGCCAAAGGATTCGCTTCTTCTAATCAATCCTTTTAATTTTCTAACTTCTAATGAGTCAATCTCATTCCCTGTTCTGTTATGAAGAAAATCGATTATTTTATCAGACATTTTAGAATCAGGATTCAATGCTTTTGAAATCTCTGCAAATTTCAAAGCTTCTTCATTTGAAACTGCAATATTTCCAGATGTTTGATACGCCACATGAACTTCGTGTCCCTGCTCGATCAAACGATCAAAAGTTCCTCCCATCGAAATCACATCATCATCCGGATGCGGACTGAAAATAATAACTCTTTTCTTTTCCGGTGTAGAACGTTCTGGTCTGTACGTATCATCAGCATTTGGTTTTCCTCCCGGCCAACCTGTAATGGTTTGCTGCATCTTGTTAAACATCTTAATATTTAAATCGTATGCAGTTCCTTCTTCCGTCAAAAGACTTGACATTCCGTTGTCGTTATAATCTTTATCCGTAAGTTTCAAAAACGGCTTTTTAGTCAACTCACTTAACCAGGCCACCGCTTTTAATTTTAATTCATCTGTCCAAAGGCAAGACTTAACCAGCCAAGGCGTTTTAACTCTTGTTAATTCAGACGAGGCTTCCGTATCCAGAACAAATGTTGTGTTGTGATGCTCTTGTAAATACGTCGCCGGTACTTGCGAAGAAATTTCTCCTTCGATTGTCTTTTTTATAATTCCCGCTTTACTGATTCCCCAGCCCAGTAAAACAATTCTTTTTGCATTTCTAACAGTTCCAATTCCCATTGTAATGGCTTTTCTTGGAACATTGTCAATTCCTAAAAAAGTGGAAGCTGCATCAACTCTCGTTACATGATCTAAAGTAATGCTTCTTGTTCCTGAATTCACGTGAGAACCAGGTTCATTAAACCCGATATGCCCCGTTCTTCCGATTCCTAAAAGCTGAAAATCCAACCCTCCATAAGAGATAATTTTCATTTCATAATCAATACAATATTGTTGTAATTCCTCGGCACTTACCAGTCCATCCGGAATATTGATATTTTCTGAAGGAATGTTTACATGATTGAATAAATGCTCATGCATAAAGTGATAATAACTCTGCATATCATTTTTATCCATCGGATAATATTCGTCCAAATTAAAAGTCACGACATTAGCAAAACTAAGTCCTTCCTCTTTGTGCATTCTAACCAGTTCTTCGTAAACTTTGATAGGAGAAGATCCTGTAGCCAAACCTAAAACGCAAGGTTCGTTCAGCTCATTTTTCCTCTGAATTAAATTAGCGATTTCACGAGCGACCAATACAGAAGCTTCTTGCGACGATTCGAAAATAACATTGTGAATTTTCTCAAAACGAGTTTCTTCAAATTTCCCTGCTTCTCTAAAACCTATATCTTCTTTAATCATATCTCTCGCTGATTTAATTAACGCAAGATAAAAGTAGAATTATATTATCCGTTATTATCAAAAATTCGACTAATAACGGCTAACGTTCGTCAGAAAACAAAATAAGGCAGTCTTAAAAACACCTTTTTTTTAAAAGCTTCGGAGAAGCTCAATATCTATAGAAAACAATCAACGATTACAACATAAAAGCTCCAGCGGAGCGACATATTTTACTACAATCTTATTATATGTCGCTCCACTGGAGCTTTTTTCATTTGTTTTATGGCAATTCTATAAACATTTCACCCCTCTGGGGTTATAATGGATAAAATAATTTTTATAAATATTACAATATCTGCCTTTTATTCAACGACTCCAATTTCGGCAATCGAAACAGTTTGCGCTTTTCCTACAGCACCTGTAGCGACAAATTTCAAAAACCTTGCTTTAACCGGAGTAAAACTCTTAATTTGTTCAATTGGGTTGTGTTTAATATTGGAGAATTCTCCTTCTGATTGTTTGTCCCAGTAAAAATTGTCAACACTTGTATACAATTCATAATTTGAAATCAAATTTAAATTGTTACCAACCTGTTGCGGCGTATAAGTAAAACCTTTAATACTGACCAATTGTCCCATATCTATAACAACAGTTTGCGGCAGTTTGTTTTCATCATTTCCAAAAGCCCAATCGGTATTAGCGTCGCCGTCAATAATTCTTTCTGCCGATTTATCATCTCCGCTTGAAACCGAAATTACTTTCCATTTCTCTTTAGAAACTCCATATTTTGCCGACTTTACACCACTATTGATTTTCTCTTTACTATTTCTTGAAATAGCTTTAATTTCTACTTCTTTATTATAAGTAAATGGGGCTTTATATAAAATACTTTTTTCCGAAGGTGTTTTTCCATCTAAAGTATAATAAACCGCATTTCCTTCTTCCGATTTTATCGTAACCAAACCATTTTTATCTCTGCTAATCTGTGGTTCTTTTACAAAAGTCGGTGCATTATAAGCTTCGATTGTACTGATTACAAATCCCGCTTTTGCATCTAAAACATTAACTCTAAGCGCTGTTGCAGTTACACGCTCTAAACGCAGGATTCTTTTGTAACCAATTGTTGTTTCATTGGCAATTGTTTTCCATTGTCCGTCAATTTTGGCTTCGATAGAAAATGCTTTAACACGCTGTCCTAATTTAATATATTCCTGAAGCAAAACTCTGTTGATTGCCGTTGTTTTTTTAAACGTAAATTCAACTGTAGCTTGTTTTACTTTATCGTCTGTTGCCCAATAGGTATTTTTATTTCCGTCGATTACATTTTGAGGGCCAAAATTAGTATCGTTTGCACGAATGTTCGAAGCCTGAACCTGAGCTTCTGCTAAAAGTTCTTTTTTGAAATCGGCTTTAATTGTCGCAACGAGTTCTTTTAATCTCGCTTCGTCATTTTCATGAACCAAACCTCTTCTGTCAACAGGAAGATTTAATAATAATGTCGCATTTCTTCCAATTGATTCGTAATAAATATCGACCATTTCGTCAAGCGAACGCACTTTATCATCTTCAACTGAATGATAAAACCATCCTGGTCTAATCGAAACGTCTGCTTCTCCCGGAACCCATTTTTCTCCGTCTTCGTGTCCGGACATAAATTCGCTGTAATGTACTTTTCCCGCCAATTCATCTTTCTGGCGTAATAAAGACCAATTGGTTTTTCCAGCGCGTCCTTCTTCATTTCCAATCCATCTTGCTTCAGATGGACCAACTCCCCAAACCAAAGTTTTTGGTGCGATACTGTAAATTAACTTATACGTCTCGTCCCAATTATAATAGGTAAGCGTATTGATTTTTCTAGTTTCGTTTGCGCCTCCATAATAGCCATCGCCACCATTTGCACCGTCAAACCACATTTCGAAAACATCGCCGTAGTTGGTCAATAATTCTTTTAACTGATTTCTGAAATACGTAATATATTCCGGTTTACCATATTGCGGATGATTTCTGTCCCAAGGCGAAAGGTATAATCCTAATTTTAAGTCGTATTCTTTACAGGCTGCCGCCAATTCTTTTACCAAATCTCCTTTTCCGTTTTCCCAAGGCGAATTTTTAACTGAGCGTTCTGTATATGCCGAAGGCCAAAGACAAAAACCATCGTGATGTTTGGCTACGAGAATAATTCCCTTCATTCCGGCTTCTTTTACCACTCTCGCCCACTGACGAACATCTAATTGCGACGGATTAAAAAGTTCCGGAGATTCGTCTCCAAAACCCCATTCTTTATTAGTAAATGTATTTAATGAAAAGTGCACAAAAGCATAGAATTCCATTTCCTGCCAGTCGATTTGTTTTTGCGTTGGAAGCGGTCCAAAAGGCTTTGGCGCATTGGCAAATTCCTGTCCAAAACTGCTAAAAATTACACCAAAAAGACATAAAGAAAGGTAAATGTTTTTCATTGCTGATCTGCTTTAAAAGAGTCTATAAAACATAAATGTACTATAAATTGCTATTTGATGGTACAGAATTTCGACCAACAGCAGGTTTAAAAGCATTTATGCTTTTTAAATGTTCTGTAGAAACATCTTATCGGTCGAAAATGATTATTCCATTTATTTACGTTCTGTAGGAACGTTGGATATGTTGTATTATTAAAAAATGGCAAAAACACAAACATTCCTACGGAACGTGAAATACCGGTAACGTTATAATTTTTTCTACCAACGAAACATTCCTACGGAATGATAACTGATGTAAAAAAAAGCTGTTTCTAAAAACAGCTCGCAATAGGTTTTTCTAGTTAGCTGCGTACGCTTACTAATTCAAAATACTTCTAAAAAAATTAATATAAAATGTACTTTATTAATCACCGCCTCCACAGCCACCGCAAGAACTTCCACAAGAGCTTCCGCAAGAACTAGAGGAACTTGAACACGAAGAGCCACAGGATGAGAATGAATTTGAACTACCTGAATCCGTACTGAAAAAATTACTTGAACTAGAATTAGTACTATTCGCTATTGGAATAAAAAAACTGGAGAGTACTACACTTCCATACAAAAAATAATTCCACTCCCAATTCTTATGGACTTCATTATTATTTCTGATTTCTTTTTTTAATGCAGTTGAAATGACTTTAGAAAACATAAAAGTTGTGAGTCTATTGATATAGCCAATCGAAATTAAAACTAAAGGAACAATGGCAAACAATAAGAATGTTATAGGTTTGCCTCTCCAAATTCCCGTAATAAATCGGCTGAAAATAATACTCAGTACTATTCCTAAAACAACCATTACAGAAGTGGCAATAAATGCAAATTCTTTTGATGTAATAACTCTGTTTCTTATTCTATAAGTTGCTTTTTGCAATTGATCAAAAATAGGTTTCTGTTTTACAGTGTGACATAAATCTTTATAGGAAACGGATTCAGAATCTCTCATAAATTCAATTACACAGTTTTCATATTTATTATCTCCTAAACTTTTATCAAGTAATTCTAACCTGTTGTCTGTTCTAATTCTAATTTTTTTATTTTGAATCAAATTATTGACAACGCCATGAATCACTTTTTCTAATTTACCTTCTTTAAAGAAAACCAGCTCCAAAGCAGACAGATTTTGAACAATTGGATTGGATTTAATTTTATCATATAAAGAAAGAAAACTTCTTCTTATATAAAATTCCAGCAACAGAATAACAGCAAAAAACAATATAAAATAACCAATTAAAAAATCTGGATTCTTAATTTTTATTAGAACAGGAAAAATCAGCAGACAAACTGGAATTGAAGCAATTATCGTGTATTTTAAAAAGTTTTTTCGAAGTGTCGCAACATTAAATCTGCTATTTTCAAGTTCTAAAGAATCTAGTTCATTAGTATAATGCCAAACTTCCAAAGGTTGTTTTCCAAAGTTGATTTCATACAACTCTTTAGTACGTTCTTTCGCTTTATTAAACATTTCAAACTCAGACCGATTATGGGTCGACGGAATGTGTTCTATTCTTTTACCCAAAAGGTTACAAAAATCGGTATAGGAATTGGTAAAAATTAAATGCTGATGCCACACAATATCAACTATTTCTGAAGGCGAAACCATTTCACTCTGAGTTGCGGCCAAAAACATGAACTTTTTATATTCTAATAAAGCAACTTGAGTAAAATATAATGTCCAATGATTTTCGAGCGCTAATCTCGTAGAAAATCCGTACTGCTCTGTGGCTTTATCAAAGTCAAAACCCTGAACTTTTTCCCAAAGAATTTTATCCATAAAGAAACTTTAATCGTTGAATTCAGATCAAATATAACAGGTAATTTTTGTCTGACAAATTAAGTTGAAAAAATACTCGTTGCATTTTAAACAAAAAAAGAGCTGTTCCTAAAAACAGCCCTCTGTAGGTTTTTCAAGTTAGTTGTATATGCTTACTAATTCAAAATACTTCTTAAAAATAAATGAAAAACCAATGTTTGTTAATATTTTGGCGCGGCAACTTGTGTCTTAGATTTCATGATCACTTCAACTGTACTTGGTTTTGCAAAAAACTCTTTCGCGAAAGCTTTTAAATCTGCTGCAGTTATTTCGTTTAACGTTTTTTTGTAGATAACGTCGTCTTTGAACGTTTCATTGTTCAAGATTATATTATTTAAACTATTCAACCAAAATCCATTATTTAATACTTTTTCAGCTCTGCCTTTTAAAAGAGTATTTTTAATCGATTGAATGTCTTCTTCTTTAGCTTCTTTTTGCTGCATTAAAGCGATTTGTTCGTAAACAATTTTAGTCAGTTTTTCTTCTTTTTCAGGATCGCTGTCAAAATTAATGGTCATTGAATATTCATCTGAAGGTAAACGGCTAACGGAATTCGATACATGGACACCATAGCTTCCGCCCTCTTCTTCACGAATTAAATCCAAATACTTTTTAGACAATAATTCAGATAAAATATGCATTGTAAATACATTTTTATAGTTATATGGAAACTGTTTTACAAATCGAATGTAAACACTTGCTTTTGGAACATTCATGTCACGAACCAATAACTGCTTAGCAATTCCAGGCGCTGGATCTAAATGATTGTCTACAAAATTTTCTTTTTTGTTTGCATCTGATTTTATACTTCCAATATATTTTTCCAATAATGCTATGGCATTTTCAGGAAGATTTCCAGTAAATACAAAAGTAAAATCGGCTGCGTTCTGGATTCTTTGTTTATACAATTCTGATGCTTTTTCAAAACTCAATTGTTTCAAGAAATCGTCATTAAACAAAGGCACTCTTTTGTTGTGATTGTAATTTAACTGGGAAATTGTATCCTGAAAAACTTTCGGATTGGTATTTGCCGCGTTTTCTAATGAATTACTAAAACCAGTCAACATTCTTGTATACGAATCTTTGTCAAATCTTGGCTGCTCAAAATACAGATACACCAATTGCAATAAAGTCTCAAAATCTTTCTGGTTGCTTGAACCTTGAAAACCTTCTGTCAATTCTGTGATATAAGGTTTGACATTAGCGATTTTCCCGTTTAATTTGTCTTTCAAATCGGTACTTTTAAAAGCGCCTAAACCAGAACTTTCTACCAAACTTACTGCAATCTGTGATGAAGGAATATCTTCGGTTTTAATCAATGAACTTCCTCCAAAACTAAAAGCAGAAAATAAAACCTCATCTTTTGCTAAAGTCGTTGGATATAAAACAATCTTAGCTCCGTTTCCTAAAACATAAGTTTTTGCGTCTTTAATTCCTTCAATTGGAGTTTCTTTTACCACTTTAGAACCGTTTAGTTCTGCAGCGATTAAAGGCTGATCCGTATCGGTTTCTTTGTATTTTTCAACAGACATTTTCTTAACTTCTGCCATTATTTTCAGATAATTTTCTTTTGAAGGATAAACTACATCGCTTTTATCTGGTCCCGTAACAAGCATTACCACATTATCATTAGTCTGCAATTTTTTAACCACCTGATTTATCTCTGAAAGTGTGATAGAAGCTAATCTTGTTTTTACATCTTCGTACTGTGTTTCGATACTTTCAAATGGAGCCGCTTTTAAGAAATAATTGACCAATTCTTCTGACAATGCATCGCTTTCAAACTTGTCTTTATTTTTTAATAAGTTATCGTACGAACTTAAAACAGCTTCTTTATTACGATCTAATTCTTTTTGAGTGAATCCGTAACGAACAGCTTTTTCGGTTTCAATCATCATTTCTTTGAAACCCTCCAAGGTTTTATTATTTTTTGGAGTTACATACAAATAGTAAGCATTTGTAAGTCTTGAAACCTCTGAAGTTCCCGTTCCTATTCCTAAAACTGCTGTTTCATTATTTTGAATGAATTCCTGATAACGCCTGTTCATCATATCAGTACACAAATTAGTGACTAATTCCCTTCTGATGGTTTCGCTGTTTTTAACTTTATCAAAATCCTTTTTAAAATATAAAACAATGTTGGTTTCCTGAGCTTCTTTATCCTTTGCCAAAACATAATTGATTCCTTTATTTTTAGGAACGGAAACATAATAACGTTCAGCCGCATTTTTTGGCATTTCTATTGAAGAAAAAGTTTCAATAATTTTCTTTTCAATTGTTGCAGGATCAATATCTCCAACTACAATAACAGCTTGTAAATCCGGACGGTACCATTTTTTATAATAATCCCTTAAAACCTGATAGTCAAATGTATTGATTAGATTTAAATCGCCAATTACATCACGTTTTGCATACTTTGAATCCTTATACAATATTTTATCCGTTTCTAGACGAAGTCTGAATTCTGAGTTTCTTCTTGTACGCCATTCTTCACGAATTACGCCACGTTCAGCATCTATTTCTGAATCTTTTAAAGAAAGAAATCCAGACCAATCGTGCAATGCTAAAAGACAGGAATCAATTAGTTTTGAATCATTCGCAGGAACATTACTTAAATTATAAACGGTTTGATCTTGTGCCGTGTAAGCATTGATATCTTTACCAAAACTAACTCCTTTTTTCTCCAGCATATCGATAATGCCTTTTCCTTCAAAGTTTTTTGTTCCGTTAAAAGCCATGTGTTCCAGGAAATGCGCCAATCCGTTTTGATCGTCGTTTTCTAAAATTGCGCCGACATTTTGAGCGAAATAAAAACAGACGCGATCTTTTGGAAATTCATTATGTAGGACATAATATTTCATTCCGTTTTTTAATTTTCCCGAAACTACATTTTTATCCAACGGAATTGTAGTCGAAAATTGAGCAACGCTTTTAAATCCGATTAAAAGGACAAAAAGCCAATATTTTGATTGAAAGATTTTCATTGTTTTAGATTTTGTTGTTGGGTTTAATTTTTTAAACACATAGAATCATAGGACTTGGATTGCCTATAAAAGGCATTTCATTTGTTTAAATAAACATAGTTCAATATCCTGAAACTTTGTCAAAGTTGTCCGCAACGTTTACACAAAGCTATGTGTTGAGAAACGAGTTTCTCTTTTATTCTCTTTTATTCTCTTTTATTAAGAAAGAAAAATCTATGTTTCTATGTGTTTAAAAAACTAATTTGGATTTTGATTGAAAGATTTTCACTTTTTGCTATTTTTCTTTGCGATTGATTTAGACGCAGATGAAGCAGATTCGCTTCCGCGAAAACGCGGATTTACGCTGATTTTTAAGTTTTAACGTTTATAGAAAAATCCGTTTTATCAGCGTCTTTACGAAGTAAATCCGTTTCATCCGTGTCCTAAATTATTTTTTAAAGTTCCGGACTCCTTCCTGAAGCCATTCATAATACCCATTTATATCTGGATTATAAGCCGATGGTTTATTCAAATCATTTTCCTGATGATCCATTAAAACGTAATACGGCTGGGCATTGGTTTTGTATTTTAAAATCTGAAGTTCACTCCATTTTTGTCCTGTGTATTTTAAGACTTTACCTGTAATTTTAGAGACAACCTGTTCTTCTTTTGGAAGTGGTCTTTTATCGTCAACATATAAGGAAATCAGAACCACATCATTATTTAAAACATTCAAAACCTTTGGATCCGGCCAAACGCGTTCTTCCATTTTACGGCAGTTTACGCACGCATAACCCGTAAAATCTATCATTATGGGTTTGTTTACTTTTTTCGCGTAAGCCAAACCTTCCTCATAATCGTGGAAAGTCGGAATTCCGTTTGGACCGCTTTCTGCACCTTCTGGCAACGAGGTTTTCTCAGCATTTTGAGTTGTAACATTTCCGAAGCCATTTGGCGATTCGCTGTATTGTTTTGCCGGCGGAAATCCGCTGATGTATTGCAACGGAGCACCCCAAAGTCCAGGAATCATATAAACCACAAATGACAAAACGATAATTCCTAAACTCAATCTTCCAACAGAAATATGACTTACAGGCGTATCATGCGACAATTGGATTTTTCCAAATAAATAAAAAGCTAATACCGTGAAAATGGCAATCCAAATGGCCAGGAATACTTCTCTTTCTAATAAATGCAATTGTAAAACTAAATCGGCGTTGCTTAAGAATTTAAAGGCTAAAGCCAATTCTAAAAAGCCCAAAACCACTTTAACGGAATTCAACCATCCACCCGATTTTGGAAGTGAATTCATCCAGCCTGGAAAAGCCGCAAACAATGCAAACGGCAATGCAATCGCTAATGAAAAACCTAACATTCCGACAATCGGAGCAATTCCTGCCTGACTCGCTGCCTGAACCAGTAAAGTACCGACAATTGGCCCTGTACAAGAAAACGAAACAACAGCCAGTGCCAATGCCATAAAGAAAATACCAAAAACTCCGCCCATATCCGATTTCTGATCGATTTTAGTCAGCCATGAACTTGGCAATACAATTTCGAAAGCGCCTAAAAATGATAAGGCAAAAACCAATAAAAGCAAGAAGAAAACAATATTAAAAACAACGTTTGTTGCCAGAGCATTTAACGCATCTGCTCCAAAAATTGCTGTTACCAAACTTCCTAAAATCACATAAATTACGATAATAAAAATACCATACATGATGGCATTTCTAATTCCTGCTGCTTTGGTTTTACTTTGTTTGGTAAAGAAACTAACCGTCATTGGAATCATCGGGAATACACAAGGCGTAAACAATGCCGCAAGACCTCCTAAAAAACTGAAGAAAAATAATGTCCATAAGCTTTCTTCAGGGGCTGTTTTTCCTGTCGAAGTCTTTGCTGCATTATTTATAGTCTCAGGAGTGTCTTTGCCAGCAATGCTAACAGAATTTGTTGTGTTGTTTGTGGTATCCTGTTTAGTAATTGATTCGTCTTTTGGAGACAAATCTGTATTTTTTTCTTCTGTTACTACGCTTGCTGTTTCCTCGTTTTTAACTGGTGTGTCGGATTTTTTGAATGTAAATTTCACTTCTTTTTCAGAAGGCGGCAGACAGCTGTTATCATTGCAGACCATAAAAAATATAGTTGCATCGATAGTAAAAGCATCGCTTGTTTTTCTTTCGATATTCTGTGTAAAAACTGCTTTATCTGCAAAGTATTTAATTCGCATATTAAAAACAGGATCGTCTACTTCATGTCCTGCAGGCTCGACTACAGAACCTATTGTCTTATAGTTTTTAGACTTTGGAAAAGTAAAACTTGTCGGAGCCGGTCCTCCAGAAGGAACATTCTGAGAATAAATATGCCAGCCTTTATCAATTTTAGCAATTATACTCAAAGTATATTTATTTTCTCCTATTTCTTTTACCGAAGTAGTAAACGAAACCGGATCGTAAATTTGGGCAGTAAGATTGCTTATCGCAAAGAATATCGCGATAAAAAGGAATAATTTTTTCATGATGTTAGAGAAATATACTTATGGTATTTTTTTTATCTAAATGTTGTTTTAAACACATAGAATCATAGGATTTGGATTGTCTGTAAAAGCCATTTCATTTTTGTCATCCTGACGAAGGAAGGATCACATTAGATAATCCGTTCCTAATTGTCGCCAATCTTTGGCGAGTTTCGTGTGTGATCCTTCCTTCGTCAGGATGACAAACAATACTTAATAATGGTATGTATTTATTAAATAAATCATTTCTTATAACGAGTCAAAATCCATTTTGAAATATCTTCTAAAACTTCTTCAGCAAAAACTTCATCGAGTTCTGAAACTTCTTTCTGAGTACAAGTTTTACAATGCTGATACATGTGATTTAAACCGGGATAAATTTTGGTTGTCAAATCTTTTGTTCCCAGATATTTTTTGAAAGATTCGATATTCTCTACAGCGGGAACCTGAATATCTTTATCTCCATTTGCTATAAATACAGGAACTGTAATTTTTGGCAGAAAGTTTTCTGGTTTGTAATGAATTGTGTAACGATACCATTTTCTGTCGGCATCTTTTCCATAACGGTATAAGAAAGTCTGGTCGCGTCCATCCCACATTTGTACTTCTTTTAAAGTTGTGGTGTCTTGTTGCTGCATCCATTCTTTTAACGTCACTTCCATTGCTGGTTTTGCAGATTCATCGTCTTTAGTATCGTAAACCACTTTAAACATGATGTTGTACATTTCCATCTGTTTCGCAATTACTTTATCCGAAAAATTATAACTTTTTAAGATTGCTGTATTTTGAAGATTCAGCATTTCTAATCCGCTTACGCCAACTCCTGAAAGACTGATCATGAATTTTACATCTTTATTTCTCGAACTCACAATTGAGGCAATCATGCCACCTTCGCTATGCCCAATTACTCCAATAAAAGAGGGATCTATATTTTTATCACTCTTTAAATAAGCAATTTCTTCCTCAATATCATTAGCAAAATCTCCAGTTGTGGCGTTTTCAAAATCACCGGTTGTTTTACCAAATCCGCGGTCGTCTACACGTAAAGAGGCAATTCCGCTTCTGGCGAGATAATCTGCTAAAACCGTAAAAGATTCTCTTCCCATAAAAGTGTAATTTCGATCGTGCTGTCCCGTTCCTGAAATTAAAATGGCTAAAGGATATTTCTTTTTGTTTTTGGGAATTGTTAATGTTCCTCCATAAGTGAGTTTGGTGTTTTTTCCTAAGAAAGTCATATCAATAACCTGATAAGGATATGGTTTCTGTGGATGTTGTGCAAAAAACAAAGGTGTTACTTCAGTCTGTTTCTTTAAAACTACTACAGCATTTGGAATTGAATAATGATTAAAAACTCCTTCAACTGCAGTTTTATCGGCATTGTATTTTCCTTTAAAAGAGAAATTATATATTTCATTTTTAAAAGAAATACTATCCTTATTTTTAAGAACACCAACCTTAATCGATTCGTACTGCTGTTCCGGGATACTCAACAAAAGAGAGTCTTTTGCGTTATCAAATTCTCCTTTAACCACAATTCGGTACGAATGGTACTGTCCCTGCCAGATGGTTTGTGAAAAACCAATCTGACAGCACAATACTGCTATACTGAGATATAAAAAATTAACAATTTTCATTTTATAATCTTAACTAAATTATTTTTTCTCAGCTTTTAAATAGTCAACGATAATCGAAATTTCATCAGACAATTCGCTTGGACTTCCAAAATATCCATTAGACATCCATCTTAAATTTCCATTTTGGTCGATGATCATTTTTTCAGGAATTCCAGAAAAATGAAATGCTTTTGAATACTTGTCGTAAACCGCATCAAATTTTCCTGTTTTTGGATTTTTGCTATCGTAAAGAATTGTAAAATCAAATCCTTTTTCTTTGATGAAAGCCTGAGTCTGTGCTTTAAAATCTTTGATGTATTCCATTGTATCAACAAAATAGAATTTCACATTATCATCGGCCTTGTATTTATTTACCGCCATATTCATTCCCGGCATTGCATTTTTACAAGGTCCACACCACATAGCCCAGAAATCCAGCACCACGATTTTACCTTTTTGGTCAGCTAATTTTACTTTTCCGCCTCGGCTGCTTTCCATTTCAAATCCGCCAATTGGAAGATTGATTAGTTCTGAAATTAATTTCTTTTTGTGCTCTTCGTTGTTATCTGCTTTTAAAGAATGAAAATAAGCGTCGAAATCAGCTTCTTTTTTGCCTTCTTTTACAAACACCTCTTTTAAGGCAGCAATTGTTGCAGGAGAAATTTTATTGACTTTTGCAGCAGCAACCATATACGCTTTTGCTTCAGCAGTTTTTCCTTCTCTTACTAGCATTCTAGCATAAACTTCATTATAAGTTGCATCATCAAACTTCATTATAGGTTTGATTTTTTCTAAATATTTCTTAGATAAATCATACTGCTTGAAAACTTCCAATAGTTTAGCATAGGTAAAATATTCTCTTGCCGCATTTTGCAGTGATTGTAGCTTCCATTCATTAGGAGATAGTTTTCCAGCGTATTGTTTTGGTATAAAAGCTTCTCTGCTTTCTAATTCAGGAATAATAATATCTGCATACTTTTTAAGCGTTTCCAAAGATGTTTTTTCAATTCCGTCCTGATCTCTGTCAAAAGGAATGGAAACCAAATGCCATGCATAATCTACTAATATGAAGTACGTAGCATTTTTAACACTGTTTATTGCAAAACTATAATCTTTGTTTTTTACGATATAATTGTAAACAATACTTTTTACCATTTTATCATAGAAAAGATTTTCAGTATCAGTTAAAACATCTTCAAACTTACTTTGTGGGAAGTTTTTTTCAAAGGCATTGTATAAGGCAACTTTTTTATTAAAATCTGCTTCGTTGAATATTTTTTTAATTTCTAAGTCACGAGCCAAAACACCATTTGGGTATTTAGTCAACAAAACTTTTTGAACAGAATCTGTGAAAGCTTTATTAGCTGGCTGTTCCAAAAGTTCTAATGCTTTTTGCATTTTATATTGATGCTCATTGTCTAAATTATCAGCCAAAATAAAACGCAATTCGCTTTTGATACGTTTCGTAGGGTCGCCCGGTTTTACATTTTTCATCAATCTTAACCCCTCGTAAAAAATGTCTTTTCGGCTTTCTGGATGATATTGCATTTCGTAATTGATCCACATTAAACTAATAGTGTCATTAATACTAGAAATTGGATCAAGTGCATTTGGATGCTGATCTGCAAATGATTCGTTTCTCAATAATCCCCAACCAGAATAACTGCTTTTAGTTGGCGGAATCATCCACGAATAGGTTTCTTGTCCTCCTCTATCAGTTAAAGTATCAGAAACAAAAACACAATTAATAAGTGCCGCATCATTTGCTAATTTTACTTTAGTCTGCCATTTTTTATCAGCAGTTTGTTTTAAAGTGATGTCACTCACTTTCCATTTAAAACTTCCATGTGTATATAATCTTCCAGATACTTCTTTAGCATCTTTTAAAACTGTCTCAGCAGGATCATAAGTTATGGTAATTTCATCTCCAGAATTTGGTGCTTCTGGCGAAACAGCGAATCTCTTTGCTTCTTTTTGGGCCAATAAAGATGTAGTGACACCGAAAAAAAACAGTATCAGTTTGATATTTTTCATTTTGTTTGTTTTTTGAAATTTAGTGCACTCAAAAAAACTTGAGTGCACTTTTTATGATTAATGTAATTATGGATTCTTTTGTAAGTTTGGTGCGTAATCATAATAAATTGGAGCGTACGGCATTTGGTAACGATCGCTGTTTGGTGCTAGTGTAAATGTTTGTCCAGCAAAAGTATGCGTGATCGTTCTGGCAAATTCAGGTTCTTTGTTTAATCGTTTCAAATCAAACCATCTAAAATTGCCATGTCCCATTAACTCCCTTCTTCTTTCTGCCAATACTTTAATTAAAGCATCTTTACTGTCTGTTGCAGTCATGGCAACATATTGTGTCGCTCTAAATCTCTTTTGTCTTAATTTATTGATTTCAGCCATTGCTAAATCGCCAGACCCTGCTCTTGCAAGACATTCTGCTTTTATAAGCATCATTTCTGGTACTGTTGGGCCTCCGTTTCGGCTTTCTCCTGTCAAGCCTTCTTTAGCATAAGTTCTTCCTATTGTATAATCAGAACTAAAAGTACTGGTTGGTTGTGTAAACAATACATAACGTAAATCATTAGTGTCAAATGAATTTATTAATTCATTACTTAATGATAAAATTTGCGGTGCATATGTTAACGAAGAATATCCGTTCCACTTTGATAAAATTAATTCTCTATCCAGTCTTCTGGTTGGAAAAGCGCTAAACTCGTAATCTTCCAGATTGTTTAATGTACTTTGAATTGCTAATGACTTTTCTGCATTTTCTAAAGCCAAAGGATAATTACGCATATACAGATACGTTCTTGCTAAAAGTGCATAAGCCGACGCTCTCGAAGGAAACGCAACATTGTTCCCCGAATTAATTGGTTTTAACCCTGAATTTACAGCATCGTTTAAATCACTTAAAATAATATCATATGCATTCTGAACAGTACTTCTTCTGATGTTGTCTGAAACTGTTGGAGTTGTAAAAAGTACGATTCCAAGATCTGTTGCAGAAGTTGTGGCATCATAAGCTTTTCCAAAAGCATTTACCAAAGTTAAAAAGATAAAAGCGCGATGTACTTGTGCTTCACCTTTAATGGCTAGTTTTTGAGCTTCTGTTCCTTCCTTACTTTGCATTACTTCATTGATCACGATATTAGCATTGTACAAAGCACTATACATGCTATTCATATTATAATCTAATTCACCATCAAAATAAATTTGATCTGCCCACTTGTATTGATTCACAAAAGGACGATTGTAATCTGAAGCACTTAATGCAGTCGTCTGAGCTTCATTTTGAAAACTTATATCATCTGATGCTACATCTAAAGCTCCATAATTTATGTCAAATGCATATGTATTATTTAATAGATATCTGTAGTTTTCAGTTTCTTCGGGTATTAATCTACCCTCGGTTTTGATATCAACGTAATTATCACAGCTCAAAACAACTGCTCCTAAAGCTATTATCGTGATGTATTTTAAATATTTTTTCATCTTTAAAAAATTAAAAATTAACATTAAAACCAATTGAATACATGGCCATTGCCGGCAATTTCATGTTAGTTCCCGTGTAAGGTAAAAAGTCAGGATCTAAACCGTCTTTGTTTTTTCTCCAGAAGAAACCAAGATTTCTAGCTGTAAAAGTTACCGAAGCACCTGTTATAGAACCTCTGTTGATTAAATCATTTAAATCGTATTTTAGCGAAAGCTCTCTAAAACGAATATGGTCTCCTTCCATAATACGGTTATCTGAAGACAAATACCTCACAAGACTAGTACCAGATGAACCCACAATTCCCGGAACTGATGTAGTAGCCTCATCACCTGGATTTCTCCATCTTAGGTCAATATCCGTATTCAAATCGTATCTGCTAAATCTTCCTGATCTGTCTACATAACCTCCATAAGTTGGTTTAAACATTACGTAATCAAATTTGTAAGTTGCCAAAATGTATAATGACAATTTTTTATACGTGAAGGTGTGACTAAAACTTCCATAATATGAAGGAATATTTGTTCCCATATATTTCAAATCCTCAATGTCTTTTAGAGAAGTAAAAGAGTTGACAATATTACCAGACTTATCGTATACCTGGGTTCTACCGGTTGCATCTAACCCTGCTGATCTAAAAGCAAATATACTGTTCAATGGATAGCCTTCAACTGGTGGTGTTGTCCCTGATCCGTTCAAATACTGACTGTAATTTTGAAAACGGGAATCGGTTACTTCTGTAGTATTATAAGTAACCACAAGACCTGAATTCCAAGAAAAATCTTTTGCTTTAAGAATAGTTGCGTTCAAACTTAAATCAACTCCATTTCCAGATAATGTCGCTGCATTTTGTGTTAACGAGTTATTTTGAACTCCGTAAAATGGAGAAATTGGAAATTCTACGATCAAATCTTTACTATTCTTTTTATAATATTCTACAGTACCGCTCAATCTATTGTTCAAGATAGAGAAATCTACTCCTAAGTTTAAGATTGCCGTTTTTTCCCAACGTAAATTAGGATTTGCCGGCTTACTTATTGAAGCATAAGGTAACTGTGAAAAACTGTCTAAATTATTTAAAGTTATATTTGTAAAAGGAAAGACCTCTAAATTGATATTTCCATTATAACCATAACTGGCTCTTAAACTTAAACTGTTAAATAAGTTACTGTCTTTTAGAAAAGATTCTTCTTTAATATTCCATTTTGCTCCTGTTGACCATAGCGGCGTTCTTCTTAGTTTTTTATCTACTCCAAAATTGTTGTAGTCATCTAAACGCGCACTTCCTGTAAGTGTATATTTATTTTTATAAGTATACCCTGCGTTGGCATAATACGATAAAAATCTTCTTCGAACATCTTTATGATCGTTACCATACCCTAGCGTATAGTTATATCCGTTTACATCAACATAATTTAGCGATGGAAGATCGACAGAAGTTTGCGTTTTTGGATTATATCCAAACAATGTTCTACTATCTCTACTTTCTCTAGTTTCTCTGGCTTCAATACCTGCCATTGCGTTAATCAAATGATCCTGGCCAATAATACCATCGTAATTTAATTGCCCTCTCATCGTGTAACTGCTCGTTCCAAATTCGTTATTTTGATAAATCCCTCCTAATGGAATTGCATTTACTAAATCGCCATTACTGTTTATAGAAGTTGCTGAGTTAATTCTATCACGTGCAAAATAGGTCTTTTCGTTGTACATATTATCATTTGATGTACGAGCATTTTCTATAGAGTATGTACCTACTGCATCTAAACCTTTTAACAAAGGAGCTGTAGCCGAAATGGTAGCACCAACATTTAGTTCGTTTGAAGACTGATCCAAATTATTTAATTCATCAATATAATTGTAAGTCCATGGTAAATATCCAGCTTGCTCCAATGCAATAGTTTGTGCGCTGTAATAACGATGATAATAATTTACTGAATTTCCGTCGTCCCCAACAATTTGATTGTAAGGCAATAACGTATTGGAATCAATCCCTAATGGTCTAAGTCCTAAAGCATTGTCATTATATTTAAAAATCGAACCTCTCAAGCTTGTATTCATTTTTAAATAATTAAAAAGCTTAAAATCCTGATTTGATAACAAAGTAAAACGTTCTCCACTATTTCCTTTTGACTGAGTTTCTTCTTTAGAATAAGATCCCGACATGAAATAAGAATAATCATTTTGTGCACCACTAAACGATAAATTATAATTTTGAGTAGATGAAGCCTGTAGTAAATATTGTTCTGCCTGTCCATAAGTATTACGATTACGCAATACATCCAGACCAGCATTTCTCTGAGCTTCAGAGATAGTACCTCGTTTGTATTGAAACATCAAATCCATTCCCTGACTAATAGGAGGAGCTAGCATATACGTTATACTTGCCGGATCTGTAACCAAATTTTTGTCTACAAATTCTTGCTCTAAATTTAAAACCTGAGCAGAATTCATCAATGGAAGTTTTGATAAAGAAGGCTTATTAGAAAAACCATAATTTTGTGAAAAATTAATTCTAGTTTGCCCTTGTTTACCTTTTTTAGTATCAATTACCATTACTCCGTTTGCCGCTCTTGCTCCATAAATAGAAGCTGAAGCCGCATCTTTTAAGAAAGTGATTTTCTCAATATCATTCGGATTTATAGTTCTAATATCCAACTCAGTAGGCGTACCGTCAAGTACAATTAACGGCATTGCATTAGACCCGGCATTTTCAAAAGTAGATGTTCCTCTAATGGAGGCTTTATAGCTTCCATTTCCCTGAACTGATCCATACGTATTTTTATAAACAAAAGTGTTGTCAGATTCCTCAATATTTAATTGCAAACCAGCAACCTGACCTTCTAATCTGTGAAGTACATTATTTACTGGAACTTTTTCTAAATCTTTGGCTGTAATTGCAACATAAGATCCTGTAGATCGCTCTCTATCAATTTTTTGGTATCCTGTAGAAACGATCTTTACTTCATCAAGCTTACTAACATCTTCCAATAAAACTGGATTGATAATCAAGCTATCCGCAACAGTAATCTCTGTTTTTTTGTATCCTAAATACTCAAAAACAAGAACATCGCCTTTTTTAGCCATGATTTCATAAGAACCATCAAAGTTGGTAATAGCACCATCTTTTGTACCTTTTATCCAGACAGTTGCTCCAATTAAAAATTCTTTTTTTGAATTGGTAACAACTCCTTTAATCTTTATTTTTTCTTCTAATACAGAAGTTTGGTTTGTTTTTACTTTTGGATTTAATGCAATAACAATCAATTTGTTATTCACAAATTCTGCTTTATAATCGTTACCAATTAATTCTTTGATAACAGCCATGACATCGGCTTTATTTGCAGAAATATTTACTCTTCTCTGTGCATCAAAAACATCATCGCTGTAGAAAAATTCAACATTGGTTTTGCGTGTGATAGTCTTTAAAACGGCAGATACAGATTGATTTCTTGCATTTATAGTTACTTTTTGCGCATAGGCAAAAGCGACTATATTAAAAAGAAATATCGATAATATTAGGGATTTCTTCATAAGGTCAAGAAATTTATCCCAAAGCGCGGATTTTACCCCACAATCTTTTGCGGATAGTTTTTTTTTCATACTTTTAAATGTTTTGGTTGGTTAATGGATTTCGAACTCTTTTTTTCGACTGAACAAATACTTGCCGGGAAATGCTGCAACATTTTCCGGTTTTCTTTTTTACTTACTTACGGTTACTTCATACGTCTGGTTTACTTTGGTTATTTTATATTTAACATTGGATGATTTACTTATGATGTCCAGAAAATGATCTACCGGTTCGTCTTTTAAAACAATTCCCGTAAACTTAATCTGCTCTAATGCCTTTTGTTCGAACTTCACATTAAAGTTGTACCATCTTGCCATTTTGGTCAAAATGTTTTTTAGGTTTTCATTTTCAAAATAAAACTTACCGTCTTTCCACGCGGTATACGCCAGAGGATCGACTTCTACAACTCTCAAAGCTTCGTTTTTAACACGTGCCTGTTGTCCTGGTCTCAAAACAACTTCTTCTGTTTGTTTCGATTTACTGATTTCTGAAACTTTTACTTTTCCTTCTGCAAGCGTCGTTTCAAAGTTTTTATCTTCATCATAAGCGCTTACATTAAAATGCGTTCCTAAAACCGTAACATTTCCAGATTTGGTTTTTACTGTAAATGGACTATGCGGATCTTTACTTACTTCAAAGTAAGCTTCTCCTTCAAGGGTTACCGTTCTTTTGTTTCCGCTAAATTCTACAGGATATTTTAAAGAGGATTTGGAGTTCAACCAAACTTTTGTTCCGTCTGAAAGACTTACAGCATAAATACCTCCCACAGGAACAATCAACGTATTGTCTCCAGTCGACGTAACTCCTTTTAGATCTTTGGCATCATAAACCAAAACTTTGTTTACATTGGAAATAACGCCATTTTTAGAAACGATTTTCTCTTTTTTTGGTTCTAAAGAAACCACAGTACCATCAGCCAAAACTAAAGTAGGATTGTTGTATTTTGGTTCAATACTTTTTACCACCACTTTCTGATTCTTTGCGCCTTCTTCATTATTCATATAAAAGAAAACAGAAGTGATTCCCGCAAGAAACACCAAAATAGCGGCATATTGCCATAATCTTTTATAATTGAAAAGAGAAATTACAGGAGCATCTTCAAAACCTAACTTTTCTTTAATTCTCTCGAATGCCGCATCAGTATCGATAGCTTTATAAAATCTTTCTTTTGACTTTAAAGTTTCTAAATCAATAACTTTCTGATAATATTCCAGATTTTCGGGTACAGAAAGCCACTCTTGCAAAAAAGCCTTTTCTTCAATCGATAATTCTCCCGTAAGCAGTTCTTTTCTTATGAGAGTAGCGATTATGATTTCTTTCTTTCCTTGGGACATATTTTTTGATATTAAGTGTCGGTTATTAACAGTTTAAGTAAATGTTATATAACTAAGAGTACGAAATATCAAAAATGGGTGGAAAGATTTTTGATTTTTTTTAAAGAAAAAGCAAAATAAATAAAAGTTCGGAGTGATTTTTAAGTTTTTCCTTCAATAATTCTATGGCGCGGGCGCGTTGCGACTTCACAGTATTCACAGAAATATTAAGCTGATCGGCGATATCTTTGTATTTCATTCCTTCTAAACAGGAAAGTTCAAAAACTTCTTTACATTTTTCCGGCAGCGAATTTAAGGCGTCAATTAAAGTGGAATATAATTCTTCTTCCAGAATATTAAAGTCGAATTCTGCAGTTTCGTCTGAAAGTTTATGGTCTAATTCAACAACTTTTTGTTCTTTTTTTAAAGCCAGTAAAGAACCATTGCGAACCATTGTATATAGATACGATTTGACATCGACTATTTTTTCAAACTTAATACGGTTTTCCCAAAGCTGGAGCATTACGTTTTCTACAACTTCTTCGGCGAGAAAATTGTCTTTTACAAAAGTGAAACTATAGCTCACAAGACGTGGATACAAAGAATAAAATAGTTCTTTGTAATACGCTTCATCAATTCTGATATTTTCTTGTTCCGGGCTAATTTTTGTCTTCCTTTCTTTGCGCAAATATAAATTTTATATCAACAAATCATCATTTTTACTTAATAATTATCACCAAAACCCTTAAAGCACTGCAAAAAAGTAAGAATAAAATGCTGATTTGTATTTTTTATCATTTGCTGTTTAATCATTTCCTCCTAAATAAAATGTATAAACTCATTTACGTAAAAACATATTTTTTAAGTTTTAAGAAAAAAGATAATCTTATTATCACTAGTTTATCTAACTAAAATATTTTTTAGTTTCGAGATAAAAACTAAAATATAAGCTAAAATTGCAAAAGCCAGTAAAACAAACAATCCGTTGGTAATGGCTGTTGGAAACCCCAGTTTTACTGCGTCAATAAAAGGGTAAGGATAAAAATCGGTATAAATACCATGCAGTAACGTATAAATCACATAAATTATGGGATAAACTAACCAGACTATTATAGTTTTAAACGAAATTTTTTCCAGATTGATATAAAAAAGCCAGTATAGAAAAAAAAGTATGGGCACAACAGTATGGAAAATTTCACTAACAACTCTATGGAGTCCTTTTAAATCAACAACCGAACGAAGCAATAAATTAAAAACAAGGCCAACAATTATAATGTAAACTGTTATCGCTGTTATGGTTGTCGTTTTTCTGAAAAAAGTACTTATTTCAAATCTTCCTCCAAACAAAATCAAGGCACTACAGATAAAAACAATAGAATTAGTAAGTATTGTAAAAAAACTAAAAAACCGAACTATCGCACTAAAAAGTGTAAATTCGGATTGATTTATTAATAAATAAAACTGTGTTGGTAATGCATAAAGTTCAAGGGCTAATATAATACCCAGCAGAACTTCATTTCCTATTTTTGTGGTATTTTGCTTTTCCATAATTTACTTTATGTCAGAATACTAAAATAGGAATTTCAATCGAAACTTTTACAGAACTCTCTTTTGATTTTCGCTTTCTTTTATTGTTTTTTCGAGACGCGATTGTCTGGTCTTTTCCTGCTTTGCGCTCATAATCCAATGAATCATTACTTTTTTGTATGAAGGTGCTTGTTTTTGGAAAAATTCCCAAGCCGTTTTGTTGTTTTTAAATTCTTTCTCATAAGTCGGATCGAGAGGAACAGGTTCTTTTTCGTGGGAATAAATTTTGGATTTACTTTCGGTTCTAAAACTAAAGGCTTTTAAACCAGCATCGGTCATTAAACCCGCTTTTGTCAAATCTTCTATCTTCTGAATATTAATCGCACTCCAAATACTAGATGCCTTTCTTGGAGTAAAACGAATCGTATAACTATCCTTGTCAATAGATTTTCTGACACCATCAATCCAGCCAAAACAAAGCGCCTGATCTACAGATTCCGGCCAGGTTATAGAAGGCTTTCCGCTTGTAACTTTATAAAAACCTACCAAAAGTTCTTTTTCGTCTTTGTGGTTTTTCTCAAGCCATTTTCTAAATTCGGATTGATCTGCAAAGAAAGTTGGTGTCATCTATATCTATTTTATTTAATAAACTCTTATAATAATTTTTCTGTTTTAGCTAAGAAATCTTCTGTAACGGTTTCAATATTGATATTCATTCTTTCAGCTAAAACCGTCAGCCACCAAATTGATTCTCCTATTTTATGCTTTAATTCTTCTTCTGTATTTGCTTTTGGCCATCTCCCTTGCTGTGACATTACGTGACGGCCAACCAAACCTGCATCGGTTAGAAAAGCCAAGGCATCTTCTTCAATCGTCCATTCGCTTCCGTGATGTGCTACTTCTAGTTCATGATAACGCTTTCTTATCTCTCCAGAACGTTGTTTTAATTCTTCAAAATTTAATGATGCCATAATTTAGTTTTTAGTAAATAATTCTTTAAATGCAATCGGACTTACATTTGTTTTCTTTTTAAAAAGTTTATTGAACGACTGCGGATGCTCAAAACCTAATTTATAGGCAATTTCAGAGACTGAAAGAGTTCCTTTTGCAATATATTCTTTAGCCTTTTCGATTAATTTGTCATGAATAAACTGCTGAGTATTTTGTCCTGAAATACTGCGCAGTAAATCGCTCAAATATCGGGGTGACAACTGCATTTCATTGGCTACAAATTGTACGGTTAGCAAACCGTTTTCTTCTGGTTTTTCGCTATTAAAATAATCTTCTAATAGTTTTTCCAGTTTAGAAAGCACATCATTATTAACCGCTTTTCTGGTTATAAACTGACGGTTGTAAAAACGATTGCTGTAATTAAGCAAAAGTTCTATCTGCGAAATAATAACATCCTGGCTGAAATTGTCTATTCGTTCATTGAGTTCCTGCTGAATGTTTGTGAAAACACCCAAAATGGTCTCTTTTTCTTTCTCAGAAAGATATAAAGCTTCGGCAGCAGAATAAGAGAAAAACCCATATTTTTTGATAGTAGCATTCAAGGAATAAGGGCGAAAAAAATCGGGGTGAATATTTAATGACATTCCGCTGTAATCCGCTTCTTCATCCTGCATTTTCAGAACTTGTCCCGGAGATACAAACGACATGCCACCTTCTTCAAAATCATAGAATCCATGTCCGTATCTCAGTTTTCCCGTGAAATTAGTTTTGAAAGATATTTTATAAAAATCCAAAACAATTCCGTTTTCAAAGTCTTTGGGATCAAATACAGCTTCTCCATAATTCAGAATACTAATCAGCGGATGCATTGGTTTAGGCTGTCCCATAGCTTTATGCAGCTCTGAAACAGACTGGAATATTCTGGGTTGATTTTTCATTTTTTATGAATTAAATTTTGACTTAAAATGCTCCGCTTTTTACAAATTTACAAAATGTTCAACTGGTGCAATATTCCAGCTCACAGTACTTTGATCAATCATATCGTGTACAGGAGAATCACTAAGTTCTGTCATTAATTTATGCATTGCTTCAGTTCCTTCTTCTACACTGTCCCAAACGAGCATATCATAAACAACGTCTTTTTTCAATTCAAAAATTGTTCGGGAACGAAATCCTTTTTGGCGTTTCAAAAAAGCATCAATTTCAGTATTTGCTTCAATAAATTGTTTGGTTGTAAAACCTTTGAGCTTAAAGGTAGTCAATTCTATAGCTTGATTTTTCATCTGATTTGTAAATTAAAAAGTAAACATTGATTTGATGTTCTGAATCTGAGTTTCAGCTCCCAAACATAATCGTTCGTTATACAATGCATTCGCATCTTTTCCTGCTACATATCGCAGTTGACTTTTATTATCTGTAGCAGCTTCAAAAATGATTTGGGCAACATCTTCAGCATTTGTATAATTGTCCATTTGTTCTGCGCTGTAACCTTTGCTTACTTCTGTAGTTAATTCTTCGTACGCTTCGTGTTGTGCAACTTCCATAGATCGTATGGCAAAATCTGTTTTCATTCCGCCTGGCGCCACTACTTTTACCTGTATCCCAAACTGAATTAATTCTGATGCGAGACTTTCCGAAAATCCGTCTACCGCAAATTTTGTTGCGCTGTAAATAGAGCAAGTTGGAAAACCCATTAATCCGAAAGTAGACGTTATATTAATAAAAGTACCGCTTTTTTTCTCACGGAAATGAGATACAAATGCCTTTGAAACCCTAATCACACCAAATAAATTAGTCACGATCTGGCGTTCAATTTGATGGTTTTCCAGAGATTCCAAAGCGCCTATTAATCCGTAACCTGCATTATTCAGAACCACATCGATAGAATATTTCTCCAAAACACTTTTAATCGTTGAATCAATCTGTTCTGGATTTGTAACATCTAACGAAAGTACAATGACGTTTTCCAGCTGGTTTAATTCTGTTTCTTTTTCAGGATTTCGCATTGTGGCAATGACCTGCCATCCTTTACTTTGAAATAATTTTGCTGTAGATTTTCCTAATCCCGTTGAAGCTCCTGTAATAAAAATTGTCTTTTGCATTTTTAATTGTTTTAAAATTATAATGCAAAGATCAATCGAAGCCTAAGTCTGTTTGTAGTCTATTTGGAAGATGTTGTAGCCAAAATGACGCATACAAAAAAACTCCATTATTGCTAATGGAGTTTTCTAAGTTTTATATTTTTTAATTCACTTTAATTTCAACTGAAGAAACAGGAATTCCATTTCCAGTTTTCGCCTTCAACTGAATATCCTCTTTCTTTCCATTCGACTGAATAATCGCAACACATTTTCCATTAAACAATTTACAGGAATTGGCTTTAAACGATTCCAAATTGGCCTGATAACCATTATCAAGACCAACTAATTTTCCACCGCCAGAAACTTCAAAATTGATTAAATCCATTGCGGTTGGCAATAAGTTTCCGTCTTTATCAACCATTGAAACGGTTACATAAACCAAATCGTAAGTGTCGTTTTTAATAGTAGTTTTTTCTGCATTTAAATCAATTTTAGAAGCATCTCCAGCGGTATGAATTGCTGTCTCTAAAACTACCTTCCCACTCTTTCTTGAAACTGCTTTTAAAGTCCCAGGCTCAAATTTTACACGCCATGAAATATGCAAATCATCATTTTGTTTTGCTTTTTTTCCGAGAGATTTTCCGTTTAAGAATAATTCTACTTCATCGGCATTGTTGTAATATGCCCAAACTTCTACTTCCTGATCTTTTTTCCAGTTCCAATGTGGTAAAATATGCAGAATTGTTTTATTCGACCATTCGCTTTGATACATATAATACACATCTTTTGGAAGTCCCGCTAAATCAACGATTCCGAAATACGAACTTCTTGCAGGAAACGGATACGGATCAGGTTCTCCGATATAATCAAAACCTGTCCAGATAAAAGTTCCTGCCATAAAATCCTGACTTTTAATTGTTTTCCAATTTTCTTCGTGCGTAGCTCCCCAATACGATTTTACCTGATCGTATGCTGAAACAGTCCAATCGGCATTTCCGTCAAACGCAGCGCCGTGTTTTGTTGGCCAAGCTTTAATTCCGTCTGGAAAATCATAATGTCCACGAGTTTCTAAAGCCGAAACACTTTCTGAAGCTAATATTTTCTGCCCTTTAAATTTCGTTGGAAAATCTTTATAATCTTCGTGTTTATAATTGAATCCCAAAAGATCCAAAGCTCCTGACTGATAAATAAAGTTTTTCTCAATTACATTTTCGGTCAAAGCCGAAGTTACTGGACGTGTTGTGTCTAACGATTTTACAATTTTAGCCAATTCTCTGGTAATCGCAATTCCTGTCGAATCAAACTGTTCTCTAATTTCATTACCAATACTCCACATCATAACCGATGGATGATTACGGTCTCTTTTAATAAAATCCTCTAAATCCTGTTTGTGCCAGGCATCCCAATCTTTGTGATAATCATTGGTTACTTTTTTCTTTTTCCAAACGTCAAAAGCTTCATCCTGCACGATAAATCCCATTTCGTCGCACAATTGCATCATTTCCAAAGAATGCGGATTATGTGACATTCTAATAGCGTTGGCTCCCATTTCTTTCATCAAAGTCAGTTTTCGTCTAACAGCATGAATATTTTCAACCGCCCCCAAAGCACCATTATCGTGATGCAGACAAACGCCGTAAATTTTAGTTGGAACACCATTTAAAGAAAATCCTTTTTCTGAATCAAAATTGAAAAATCTAAATCCTAGAGGCGTTTCATAATTATCAACCAATTTCGATTTCTCGTAGACCTTTGTAATAACTTTATACAAATACGGATTCTCTGTACTCCATAATTTCGGCTGATTCAAAACCAAATCATGAATCTTTTTTTCTGATGTTTTAGCACCAATTTTTTCTGTAGAAGAATAATTAACAACTTCTTTATTTTCAGAATTTACGACCGAACTAACCAGTTTAAATTCTTTCATCGAAGCATTATCATTATCAATAGTAACTTCTATATGTATTTTTGATTTTTCTGATGAAACTTCTGGCGTTGTTACGAAAGTTCCCCATTTTCCAACGTGCAGTTTTTCACTGGCAACCAAACGTACATTCCTATAAATCCCCGAACCCGTGTACCATCTTGAATTCGGCTGAGAATCGTTATCAACTTTTACCGCAATCGTATTTGATTTTCCAAAGTTTAAATATTGCGTCAAGTCATATCCAAAAGAAATATACCCATTTGGACGAACTCCTAATGATTTTCCATTTATGAAAACTTCACTGTTTTTAAAAACACCATCAAATTCAATCGAAACTGTTTTGTTTTTCCAATTTGCAGGAATAGTAAACGCTTTGCGATACCAGCCTTTTCCTGCTGGTAAAAACCCCTGTGCTTGCTTCGTTTTGCTGTCTTTGTCAAAAGCGCCTTCAATACTCCAATCGTGCGGTAATTGAAGTGTTCTCCAATCAGAAGCATTGAAATTGGCATTTATTGCTTCGGGATAATCTCCTAATTTGAAGTTCCAGTTTTTATTGAAATCTTCGACAATTCTGGCTTGTTTTTGTGCAAAAACTGATACTGAAAACAATAAGGCAATTGTAATTTTTTTTAAAATCATATTCTTTAGTTTTCTCTCGCAATCCCGATAGCTATCGGGAGCAAAAATGCAAAGTTTTTTTCTGAACCATATAAGTAATGTAAGTTCATTTAAAGCAAAACTTAAATTATTTTATATTGCTTACATGGTTTAATTTTCTTTGCGACTCTGCGTCTTTGCGAGATTAATTTTCTATTTTATTGAAACTCGAAATTATCCAACATTAATCCCTTCAAATCATCACCTTCCAATGTAATTTTATACGTTCCTGCATTAATATAACCACCAGAAGTCGTATTCAAAATCTTCCATTTTTCTGTCGAAGAAGGAAACTCAATCATATCATTTCGCATTAAAATTCCGTATGCATCTTCCATTTTGAATTTCACTTTCATCGGAGTTTCATTTCTATTCATAAAACGGAAACGCATTAAATAAATTCCTGCAACTCCCGGTTTTACTTCAAACTCGATGCTGTTATTGGTCTTTTTAGTGAATTCAATAAAATCGGCTTTTTTGAAATTTCCTTTTTCGATTCCAGTTCCCGTTGTTTTTGTTTTTTCAGCTTCAATAATTACAACTGGTCTAGAATCGTCTTTTTCACCCATGTCGTAAGTTGGAACTACTGCAATTGTGTTTATGTTTTCTGAATTATCAAAAAGAATCTTCTCGCCTTTCTTTATTTTTTTAGTGAAAACATCAAATGAAATTCCATTGCTGTTTTTCGATTTTTCTTCTAATTTTTTATATTCAGAAAATCGCTCTAAATTCAATTTTTTATTATCTATAAAAAAATATAATTCCGAATCTTCTTTAGCAGTAAACGAACCTTTATTTTTAGAATTAACTGAAAACTGTAAATAATCTGCACCAAAAACTTCCGAAGGCAATTCAGTAAAAACAACATCAGAATCTGAATATTGTTTTGAATTAATATCCAGCCATGAAGCTATTCTGTTGATTTTATCATAAGAATCTAAAACCAAATTCTGAATGTTTTTTGAAGATTCTGAAGCTGGTCTTGCATGAATATCTTTTGTCGCAATCGCAATCGCAGAAATAATCGCCTGCGAAGCTTTTACATTCGGGAATGAAATCACAATTTTTCCGTTTGTGCTTTTTACTTTGAATGTTTTCTTCAAAGCGTTATCATGACCGGCTTCTGCCCAAATATCAAAATCTTTTAAAACTACATTATCATTAATTGCTACATCAAACAAACGCCAGCCTTTGCAGTCTAAGCCTCCGCCAGTTCCATACCATGGTTCTGTGAAATATAATTCTACTAAATATTCGCCGTCTGGAGCTGGAAATTCATAGCGTAGTTTATCAACGCCGTATCTAAAACTTTGAAATAACTCAGAATCTTTTGTTCCGTTTATTGGATCGAAAGTAGTTCTTTGACTGGCAAAAAAATCAGGGAGTTTTTCAAAATTATCTGTCCACGATAACGAACCCCAAGTATTTTGTCCGTTTTTATGTGTATCGGTAAACCAAGTATTTCCATCAGAATCTGTTAGTTCTGAACCTCCGCAATTTACTCTGTAAATATAATTGTAACCGGTTTTGGCTTTTGTAATATCTGCTTTATTGGTGGCTAAAGCATCGAAATTAGATGCTTTTGGAAAATTATTTAAGACAATATAATCTTTCGCAACCGCTTTCCCATTTACATAACCAACGGCATATAAAACATTGTATTTAATATTGACATTATTAAACTGAAAATGCTGTCCGATTCCTGGATTTTTTAGTTTTCCAAGTGAAGCTTTATTGACATCATTAAACAATTCTACTTCATCACAATTCGAATAAATATCAATTCCGTTTTTGATTCCCGGCTTTTCCCAACGACTTGGCCAAGTATGCGAAACGATATACACCATTGGATTGGTTTTGTTCGAAACATAATTCGCTCGGTACATATAAAATGCATCCAAAGGTTCGCCCCAAATGGTAAAAAGTCCTTTGTAATTGACTGGTCCGACTTTATCAATATCTCTAAACCCTTCACCATTTTGTACTCTTCCCGGATTCTCGTGTGAAGCAAAAAGCCAGTTAAATTGTCCCGCAATTTTATCTCTTACCGATTCGGCTTCTCTAACTTTAATTTCCATTAATTGAGAGAATCTGTTTTCGCTTAAAGTTCCTTTCTGGTCAAACTCGCCTTCGGTATGTAAATCGGCAGAACGCCATGCGCCGTATTCTCCGTTTAATAACTGAGTGGTCATTTCCAGATGGTATTTTAACGGATCTCCGCCATATGTTCCCGACCAGTTTTGTACGACATTCCAATCTGTTCCTTCTCCACCGTTACAAGTTGTTACGATTCTTTGAGAAGCTGATAACGGATCCATTTCACGGATAATCTGCGTGCATTCTTCAGCAAATTCTTTCGGAATCGTGCTTTCATTCTGCAATCCCCACATTACTACAGATGGACTGTTTCTTCGTTCCTTTATCCATTCTCGTAATAAGGTTTTGAAGTTTTCCTTAAATTCTGGCGTATCGTACCAAATATGTGCCGAAAACTGACTCCAAAACAGAATTCCGTTTTCGTCCAGTTCTTTTTGATATAATAAGTTATGAGGCTGATGCGCTTCTCTAAAAGCGTTAAATCCGCCTGCTTTGATTTGTTCGATTCGGGAATGAATCATTTCGTCTGAAAACGAATGACTTTTTCCAATCAAATGTTCGTATTCGCAAACACCGTTTATAAAAACCGGTTCATCATTGATGAAAAAACGATTGTCTTTTCCGTCACGACTTACCGGCCAGCTTACCCAGCGAATTCCATATGGTGTTGTTAACTGATCGACTATTTTTCCGTTTTCATAAACTGAAGTAACCAATTTATACAAATACGGATTGGATGGCGACCATAATTTCGGATTCTGAATCTCAGGAAGCGTTTGTGCTATTTCTTTTGTTTCTCCCGAATTGATTTTATTATCGCTTTTATTGATAGCAACTTTCTTTCCTGAAGCATCCAGAAGAATATTTTCGATAGTTAAATTTCGTTGTGAAGTGCCGTAATTCTTGATTTCAGTTGTAGTCTGAAGGATCGCTTTTTGCTTAGAAACCGATTTATCATTCCAAACATGAACACCAAACGGCTGAATTCTAACATTGTTTGTAATTACCAAAGAAACTGGCCTAAAAATTCCCATTGGCTGAGAACCTTCAGAAAATCCCCATTCTCCTGAACAGCCTCCGCAAACCCAAGGAAGATCTGCAATAAAAGAAGGATGTGATGCTTTTACTAAAATGATATTTTCTTTGTCGAAAGAAACCGCTTTGGAAATGTCTAAAGTAAAAGTGGTTCTTCCGCCTTTGTGCTCTCCTACTTTTTTACCATTTACCCAAACAGTCGCATACGAACTTACGCCTTCGAAATAAAGAAAATGCTGTTTTGAACTGTCTTTTTTATCCAGTTTAAGCGTTTTTTTGTACCAAGCAGTACCATGCAAATTTCCATGTTTTGTTCTTCTGAAACCATAATACTGATCCCAATTGTGAGGCACACTAACCTTCTGCCAATTGGAACCAGTTTCTGGATGGTCTACAAACCTCTCTTCTTGTGCGGGAAGATTATCCAAGATTACGGTTTCCCAAGATGAATTCAGCGAAATTTCTTTACGAAACTTCCCCGAATCTTTGCTCTGACTCCAAACAAAGCAAAGACTTGAAAAAAAACAAAAAATAAAAAAAACTATTCTATTCATATTTTATAAACCATATAAGTGATTATAAGGTTGTTTTTAAGTTATCTTGATAACAGACCTAACAGGTTTTTAAAACCTGTTAGGTCTAATCACGTTTACTTCGAGCAAACCTGACGGGTTTTTAAAACCCGTCAGGTTTAAACGTTTGCTTGCGTGAGGGATGGCAGTGGAGCTCTTTTTTGAGGCGATTTTTCTTCGCCTCAAAAAAAGCGGGAACGTACAGCCCGACCCGAAGGGACACGCCCAAATTATTCTTTTAATTTTAAACTTTATTATATACCTATAAGGTTTCGAAAACCTTCCAGGAAAGTAGATTAATAAAACAACCAGTCAATAGCTGCTTTTTCCCCTGCATCTATATATCCAACATCACGTGGTGTTATAGTCTGGTCTGCGTCTATAAAGCCTAAAATCAATACTTTTCCTTTTCCTAAATCTAATTTATTCTCGCCCGGCTGGAAAGTATAGGTATGAATGTTTACACGAGGCAACTCTTTTAAATTCATCGCACTTGCCAGAATTACTTCGGCCTGACCGTGCGCATTTCCTGCTGCATCTGTTTCTAAACTTGGCGGTAATAAAAATCGCTTCTGATCTGAATTGAAATAACCAACTACTAATTTAACCGCTTTTGTGTTTCTAAACTTCAAATGTGTTCCTTTTTCGTTTTGATCGTTTTCTACGAATGAGAATCCTTTAAGGTTTTGAAGCTCTGGAGCAATTTTAGTTAACTCAGAAATATCTGTTCCGTAAACTTTTGTTCCGGTTTTTACTAAATAACTTCCTGGTTTTTCGTCAATGAAAGTTACTTCTGCAGATTTCCAAGGTTTTCCTTCTTTGGTTTCAATTTTACCATCTTTTGATGCTTTTAGCTTTTCTAAATTTCTTTTAAAATTAGCCAATTCACGTTCGTAATGTGGTAACAATTCAGCCCAAGTTTTGTTGTTTCCGTCGTCTCCTCCAATTGGGATTCGGCGTTGAGCAGTTTGCATACTGTTGGCATAGAAATATGTATCTTTTGTCAGTTTTACCAATAATTCATAGTACTCGATGCTTTTCTCTAAATGAGGCATTGCTTTGTCTAAATCGGTAATATCGTTTGAATAACTGTATCTTAAAACCAATAAAGCGGCTTTTACTTTTTCTGAAAAGAAATCGGCGAAAGCCTTATAAGCATGAATATCATTTTTAAGACGTTCAAATTCTTCTTTGTCTTTGGTTACACTGGCTTCGGCTTTGTCGATGGCTTCAACGGCTAATCTTCCGTGTTCTGTAATTTCAGCAATAATCTGAGTTGGAAGTTCACCAGAATGCGGTTCTTTATTCCACTCTTTTTTAGCATATTCCAAAAGTAATTCGCCCGCAGGCCCGCAAGATTCATGGAATCCCGGATATACTCTCCATTTTGACGGATTAACCAATTGGCTTTCAAACATTCCTAATAATAAAGTCTGACGGTTTCCTTCTGTAATTCCGAAACGTCTTAATGTTTTTGGAGCAATTTCTCCCGTTTCTTCGTAGGCTTTTAAAATGTTGTTTGCAGCTTCTTGACTCGTTCCGAATTTCGTTGCTAAATCATTATCCCAGAATTTAACTTCTTCGCTACGGTCTCTTTTGCTGTCCCAAGCATATCTTGCCCAAGCTTTGTACCAAATCCAGTCACGATCCATTTCTAATAAACGCTCGCCACTTTTTGTTTTATCTGCCGAATAGGGCCAATCCCAATAAGAAGCCTGCGGATATAAATGTAGCGCATTTGCACCATGAACGCTATGCATCGCTTTTACCGTTTTCTGGATAAAGTCTGGCGAACCATATCTGAAAGGTTCTAGATTTGCCAAAATATGAACGTTCTCAATATGAATTGATTTTAAAGCGCTTAATTGTTTGTGCGTTTCTCCCCAAGGACCTCCCGGCGTATAAGTCGTCAACGATTCTCCTGTATATTTACTTTCTGTATATAAGTTTTTATATAACGGAAGTGATTTTTCCATTACCAAAGGTCCGTCTGTATCGTGAGAACGAAGAATAATTGGCGGTTCTTCTGTTTTTCCTAATGCCTGTAAACCATCACGAACACCTGGGATAATCGTTTTGGTAAACCATTCGACATCATCATCAACGGTATTGATTGCTTCTCCCAAGCAAACCATTAAGCCAACGTTTGGATATTTTTCGATAAAAGCCGCAATAGATTTTCGCGTATAATCAGATAACAAAGGCGTAATAGGTCTTGAACGATCTTGTGTTTTAATGTTGTAATGCTCTGCAAAAGGCTTAGAAACAATAATATTGTAAAACATCTGAATTACCCAGATTCCACGTTTATTCGCTTCAACGGTTAAGAACTTATAAATTTCTTCATTTTTCTTGAAATCTTCATCGCTGACTTCTACTGCAAACGGATATTCTTTTAATTTTACTAAAGAAGCAAACGGATGACCGTTCCATAAATACAAAGAATTCATACGGTTTTCTACCAGCATGTCTAAATATTTCACCCATAAAGCTTTATCATAAAACCAAGGGAAAGTTTCTGGAGTGTATGGATATTCGTAAACGTCACGTCCTGGAAGATAAACTGGTTTCTGCATTCCAATGCAGGCTCCTCGCAAAACCATTTCGGGACTGTCATCAATATTAATTTCTGAAGGAAGTTTTCCTAAAGCTTTAATTTTATCTGTTAATTCTAAAGCGCCATACAAAGCTCCTGAAGCATCTGTTCCTTCAATATAAATGACATTATTTTGAGTTCGAATCTGAAAACCCTCTTTTTTCGATAATTTGCTGTCGTCGATTTTAGCGCTTTTAGCATTTTGTTTCCAGAAATCGGTTCCTTTTTCTCCAATTACAATTACTTTATCTTTTGATTTTTTGAATTTAGCTGAAGATGTTACGCTGAATCCTTTTGCTGAAAGAGTTTCTGATAATTTATCTGCTCCAAATTTTGCTCTCGGCGAATTGGCATCACTAACAACTGTAATGTTCTGCGCAGTTGCGAAAGAGACGTAAAGACCTAAAAAAAGTAATTGTAAATATTTCATTATGTTTTATTTTTTGACCACAAATTGCACAAATTTTCGCAAATTATAATCGTGATTTATCTGCTGAATCTGCAAAATCTGCGAGCAAAATTTCTCACGCAGATTTAGCAGATTAGGCAGATTTTTATTTTTTTTACTCCCGATAGCTATCGGGATAAAAGATTTCCACAGATTTAAAAAATCATTTTAATCCTTTTAATCTGTGGCTATAAATTAATTTTGGAAAATCTTTTTCAAATAAGCCACATTTGCTCCGTAATTGGCTTTTACATTGTGAACTTGAGTTACATCACGAGAACGTTCTACAATAAGCCATCCACTCCATTTCATTTCGTCCAAAGTTTGTTTGATTTTTGGCATGTCGATCGCTTTGTCATTTTCTAACCAAAACTGATCGGTATTTGAAGCGTGAATTTGCGCTACATATTTCTTTCCTAAGATTTTCAATTCGGATGAAATGTCTCTGCCATTATCAACTGCATTGGCAAAATTGAAAGAACTTTTAATGTATTTTGAACCGACTTCGTCCAAAAGTTTTTTCTCCTCTGTCGCATCCAAAGAGGTTTCAATTGCAATTACTCCACCTATTTTACCAACTTCTTTTCCTGCCCATTGAAGTCTTTTAATTACTTCTGGACGTAACTCCGGATTTTTAACTAAATCCGTTTGTGTTCCTAATGGAAGATAAGCCACTTTTACTTTCATGTTTTTCATGGCCTGAATGCAATCCGTAATCATGGGTGTGATTTCTCTTGTAGCAAAAGACTGTGCATAAAATCCAGACATCGCAATCGAACTTATTCCGACACCAGTTTCTTTCGATTTATCTAAGAATTTTTGTCTTTCTACAGGATCGCCTAGTTTGCTGTCAAAAGTCGGTCTATTTCCTAAACCTCCCATGTCCAGTTCGATTCCGTCAGCTTTTATTTCAGCTGCTAAAGCAAAAGCACCTAATTTTTGTCTTTTTAAAATCATCCAGTCGCAAACCGCAACTTTATATTTTTGCTTTTTGTTTGAAGACTGAGCCGTTGCACAGCTGTTGAATGTTGCTGACATCACAACAAGCATTGCTATAAATAAATTTCTTTTAGATTTCATGCTTATATATTTTTTGTCACAGATTAAAAGGATTAAAAAGGATTAAAATGATTTTTTCTAATTAATCTCCAAAATCTGCCAAATCTGCGAGAGTATTTTTTTTCACGCAGATTTAGCGAATCTAGCAGATTTTTCAATCCTCTCCAATCCTTTTAATCTGTGGCTAAATCTTTATTATTCTTCCTCTGCTTTTACTGCCGTTACCACTTTTCCTTCCTCTCCTGGCCAGACTCCGTTTTTGATTGGAAGTGCTACCAATTTACTTGGGTCGATTTTCACATATTTCAGTTTTTCTCTTCTCCAAGTATATACAATATGCACCATTCCGTCTGAACTTTGAATCATCGAAGGATAAGAATATTGACTGATTTTTGAATCTTCTAAAACCAAAGCAGCATTCCAATTGATTCCGTCTTTTGAAACGGAAACGTTTAAAGGTGTTCTTGGTCCTTTTGCTTCTGTTCCCGGAGGTAAAACGTGGTTGTAAACCAATAAATGTCTTCCGTCTTTAAGTGTTACGGCATCAGTTCCTGAGTTGTTATTTGGAAGTCCAATTAACTCAACATCCGACCAAGTTTTTCCGTTATCCTTTGAGAATGTGCTGAAAATCGCTCTGTTTCTGGTTCTTCCGATAGCCTGAATACTTCCGTCTTTATGAAATAAAATACTTGGCTGAATCGCATTGATTTTTTGTTTTCCTCTTGGAAGTGTGTCGCCCATTACCCAAGTTTTCCCGAAATCTGGAGTAGATTCCATACGAAGTCTCCAACCGTCGCCTTCGATACTTGACGGACATAATAATGTTCCGTTACTTAATAATACAGGTTTGTTTTTGATTGGTCCTAAGAAACCATCTGGCATTTTTTGAGCCTCAGACCAAGTTTTTCCCCCATCAGATGAAGTTCTGATTACGCCCCACCATTCAGATGGTTTTGGCCCAATTTTGTAGAAAAGCATTAAATCGCCACCTGGGATTTGATATAAAACCGGATTCCAAGTTGGTAATCTCGGTCCGTCTTTCATTACACCATCGGCAACTTTTACACCTTCGTTCCAAGTGTCGCTTCCTTTTGGTTTAATGGCTACGTAGATACAAACATCAGGATTTCTTTCGTGAGTTCCGCCAAACCAAGAAGCAACTAAATCACCATTTGTAGCTTCGACGATTGTAATCGCATGACAAGACGGATAAGGCGCTTTATCGTAAACAAATTGATCTACTAAAATTCCTTCTTTCCAAGTCTTTTTCTCTAAAGCCGATTTACAACTTCCTAAAAGGAAAAGTCCAAACAAGACAAATGCTAATTTTGTTATCTTCATTCTTAATTAAATTATGAATTATTTTTTCTGACTATAAATACATACCCAACATTTTTTTAGGTAAAAATATTTAATAAGTGTAAAAATAACACCAAAAAATTAACAATGTATCCTGTACTGTCCCGAATTATTAAAAATGCAAATTATTTAACGTTTATCGTATAATTTCCTGACGAAAGTGTCACAACTGTTTGATTTTTTTCTAGTGAATGAGCATAAGAAGTTTTATCCAACTTTTGTTTATTAATCGAGATTGCAGAAACATCAATAGCAGGAAGATATACTACAGCCGTTGTATTAGCAGGAATAGTAATATTCCAAACCAAAGCTTTTTTATCCTTTTTCCAGTCACTTTTAATCATTCCGTAAATTGATTCGTAAGCCGCATTTACATAAGTCAATCCCGCATTAAAATCTGGTTTCATAATAATTTGTTTGAAACCTGGAGTTTCAGGATTGCTTTTGATTCCGGCCATATTTTCGTAATACCAAATCAATAAATCACCTAATAGCATCACGTGGTTCTGCGAATTCATTGCAGGATCCGCCGTGTTTCCGTTCCAAAGTTCCCAGATTGTTGTAGCGCCATTTTCGACCATATAACCCCAGCTTGGATAGGTTTTATTTGATGCCAGTTTGAAAGCCAAATCACCACGACCAAAATTGGTTAATGTTCGCATTAAAAATTGTGTTCCGATAACTCCAGTGCTTACGTGACCGTTTTTTGTCACTTCCACTTCATGTACCAGATTTTCAAATACTTTTTGCTGTAATTCTTCCTGAACCATTCCGAAAGTTAAAGGCAGTAAATTGGCTGTTACGGTGTTATTGGCGTAGCTGTTCTTTTCTTTATTGAAATATTTAGCGTTGAATGCTTTTTTAATTCTTGAAGCCAATTCGTCATAATGTTTTATATCATTTTGTGCATTGGCAATCACAGCAAACTTTTTCATGATATTTAAAAGCTGATAATAAAACGCACTTGAGATTAATTCGCCATCTGTTAAACGAGAAGGGTCTTTCGAACGAATTAATTCTAAAGATTCTGGCGGAACACACCAATCACCGTATTTATCTTTGGTCATAATATCGTCAACCAAATAGTTTTCTTCCATATAATCCATCCATTTTTTCATGTATGGATATTGTTTTTCTACCACTTTTGTATCTCCAAATTGCTGATACAGCATATCGGCAACCGTGATATAAGTTCCAGGCCAGGTCACATTATCTCCGTAATAACGCCAGAAAGCTGGTGCTACATCCGGAATTCCACCATCGATAGTCTGTGAGTTTTTAATATCATCTAACCATTTTGCGTACAAAGTCTGATTGTCGAATAAAAAGCTTTCTCCGTAAGCTCCCGTTGTTCTATCTCCCAACCAAGGCTGACGCTCGTTTCTTTGCGGACAATCAATCGGCATTCCTTTATAATTACCGCTGATTCCCCACCAGGCATTCTTAAAAATCTGATTCATAATTTGGTTCGAAGAATCGAAAGTTCCCGTAGTCTGAATATCATCATAAACCACTTTTCCAACAAAATTTTCTAAAGCTGGCTTGGTTTTAAATCCTGAAATCTCTACAAATCGAAATCCGTGATAAACAAAACGTGGCTCCCAAACTTCTTCGCCCTCGCCTTTCAATGTATAAATATCAGTCGTTTTCGCATCACGGAGATTCGCAATGTATAAAGAACCATCTGATTGTAATGATTCGGCAAACTTCATCGTGATTTTATCGCCTGCATTTCCTTTCACTTTCAGCTGAAGCCAGCCCACCATATTTTGTCCCATATCCAAGATATAAGTTCCTTTTGATGTTAATTTGATTGAAATTGGTTTCACTTCACGTTTTACCTTCATATTCGCCGACATCTGTCCTTCGTAGAATCCGCCCGGCTCCTGAACGTATCTCGCATTTACCCAGTTTTTATCGTCAAAATTAACCGTGTTCCAGCCTTTCATTTCTTTGCGGGCATCGTATTCTTCGCCGTCGTATTCGTTGTTGGCCAAAATCGGGCCGTCGGTCGTTAGTTTCCAAGTGTCGTCAGTTCGGATAACGTCCTTGCTTCCGTCTGTATATTCTACAAACAACTGCAGAGCCATTTTTGGCAAACCAAATGACTTGATTTTATAGGGTTTATAATCCTGACGCATAGCAAAAAAACGTCCGTTTCCTAAAATCGTTCCCAGCATATTTTTACCTTCTTTCAATTGAGAAGTGACGTCAAAAACATTGTATTTTATATTTTTGGTATAGTCCGTAGGGACAGGTGCTAAAACTTGGTCGCCAATTTTATTTCCGTTAATGTATAACTCGTACAAGCCCATTCCCATAATGTAAACTTTGGCGCTTTTGACTTGTTTTTTCAGGTTGATTTCTTTTCGTAGATAACGCGCTGACAATTTTGAATACTGCGAAATGCTGTCATCTTTTGACAATTTTTCGTAACCAATCCATCGTGTCGATTTCCAATCTGCATACGTTAAAATCCCAATGCTAAAATGTGCTGTTTCTTTTGATTGAACTTCTCCTTTATTGGTAAAAACCGTTACTTTCCAATAAGCGTCTTGTCGATCTTTTAGTTTTTTTCCATTATAAATTACATTTATAGATTCGTCGCTTTGTACCTTTCCGCTGTCCCATAAATCTGCGTTTCCGGCATTTAGTTTTTCTAAAGACGAAGAAGCTAAAATTTGATAATGAGTTTGTTTTACATCGTTTACGCTTGCTTTAATTTTCCAGCTCAATCTTGGTTGTAAAACATCAATTCCTTCAGGATTGGTTAGCATTTCACATTTTAAATCACTTACAATGATTTTGGTTTGGGCTTTCGCCGAAATTGTGAAAAGTGAAATGATTAATGTAAGATGTAAAAAAAACTTTTTCATGATTTTATTTTCAGTCCCAGAGGGACGATATATTTATAGATTTTATAATAACAAGTTCAATAAGCTCCAGCGGAGCGACATAATTTTCTATAGGTATCGCTCCGCTGGAGCTTTTTATCATTTGGATATGTATTTTGCTATAAATATTATGCTTCTCCGAAGCTTCATTCTTAAATCAAACCTTAAACCAATTACGGATTAATAAACCTTCGTAATTTATCCAGCGTACTTAAGCTTTCAAAAGCAATTTTATAGTGTTCTAACAATTTACTTGCTTTCCAGCGCATTTTCCACTCTGGATCTTTCAGTTTTTGTCTCAGCTTAGATACTACAATTGAATTACTCTTTAAAACTTCTTCATCAATCCAATCTTGAAGAAATTCTAAAGCCTTTAAACGGGTTTCTAAATCCTTATGATCTAATCCTTTTAGCAATATCTGTCTAACTTGTCCCGCATTATACGAACTTATATCTTCTACTAAAATCTCATATAAAACTGGAGTTAGTTCTTTTATTTTATTCTGATTTAACGCAATCTGAAAAACTCTGCTAAACTCATCAGAAAGAAAACCCGCCCATTTATCAATATCCTCATCTTCACTCAGCGAATAATAAATAAAACTGACTTTATCAGGTTGCACAAAGAGTTGATTTTCACAAAAACGTTTTATTCCATCTAAATCTTTCACAGCTAATTTCTGAACATCTTTTATTGCTTCTTCAGAATCCTCATGTTCAAGGTCATAATATTGTTCTAAAGTGATGATTTGGTCAAAATCATATATTGGTTCATAAACTGTTTTATTCTCGCTCATAGTGCTTGGTGTAAACTTTGGAGTATATTTTTTTATAAGTTCCTTAATTTCATTTTCAGAAACATCATAATCATCTATTTTTATTTCGATGGTTTTCTGCTTATAAACAAAAGTGAGGTAAAACTCTTTATAGGACAAATTGTACTTTGCCGTGTGTTCTGTTTTGGCAATAACTCTTGGAAATATAATGTCTTTCCATTCATAAAAAATCTCATTAAGTTCTAATCCTTCTTGAGAGAATATTATTTTTTTATGAAAATTAAAAAGAGTCATCACTGCTTTTTTTCCATAAACGATGATAAACAACACAGCAACAATCGGTAAAACCAAATCACCAAATTTAAATCTAATCTTTTCAACATTTATGATTGATAAAAAGTAAATCCCTAAAACCACAAATACCATATTCCATACAATATGAAATACACCGCCTTTGATTGAATAATTTAATACTGTTTTCTCCAAATTTTATTCTTAACTAAATCAACTTTATCGGTTTAAAATTATTCAGAAACTAACTTCTCCAATCTCTCAGAAACCGCAATTTCTTTTCCGTTTTTAAAGATTCTAAAACCTTTTCCTTTTTTATATTTTTCTCCCGTTTTATCCCAAAGAATGGTAATGATATTGCCGTGATATAAAACATTATCCAGACAAAACCAATCCCATTTTTCTTGCGGAATCAACGGATTCACTTCAATTTTTTCATCTGCTCTCGGACGCAAACCAACCAATCCCGTAATCACTAAATCATTAAAAGTCGAATGATTATAATAACGGCTTCTTTCTCTATCGCCCATTAACCAATAACCCGTTGTTTCGTCTAAATACTCACCAATATAAGGTTTTCCTCTGTAATACTGCGACTGAACGTACAATTCCATCTGTTTAAAATAATCAGGTTTTGCTACAAAATTCTGATTGTAATTATTCAAAACATTCGCCAAGGCCGTTAACGTCTGCGAACTGGCAAATGGCCAGATAGCGCCGTCCCATTCGCAGGTCCCTGTTCCGTGTGTTCTAAATCTCGGACTTCTTCTTTCTGCTGTTGTTAATCCAAACGGAGCCGAAAATCCCTTTTCATCTTTAATTTGTTCCCAAGCTTTTTCAAAACCTTTGTTTTGCTCCGGCAGATTAAAATACCACGGAATAAATCCGATTGCTTCTCGAACTTGAGCCAAAGTATCTTTTTCAGTCAAAGTTTCAAAAAACTCACTTTTTGAATTCCACAATTTCGTTTGTATTGATTGTCGCAGAACAGAAGCTAAAGCTTTATATACTGTTTCCGCAACCTTATCGCCTTTCATCTCAGCCATTTTAGAAATCGCTACGGCATTTCCATACATATAACTGTTAATCGTTGGTCTTGCATTTTGCACTTTTCGTCCGCCACTTAAGGATTCTTCCATTCCATCTTTTACATCATGTTGCCAAAACAATCCATCTTTACGCTGACGGTCATTTACCCAAACAGTATAATCAGCAACCATGTCGGGGTATAAATCTAATAAGAATTTTTCGTCTTTATTCACCAAATAACGATTGTACAAAGCATCGGCTGTCCAACTGCTGAATTTATACAATTTGTTCATCGGTCTGCCATCATTTCCTCGATACCAGATTTTCACGTCCTGCTCTATATATTTCGGATCATGAACCCATCTAAATTCGTTGATATGATGTCCTAAAGCACAGCTGATCATATTGTATTTATCAGCATACGAACGGTCTACCAAAAACTCGGTAATCGCAAATCCTTGCGGAGTATTCTTAATATGTTTACGAACGCTCCACCATCTGAAATAATAAATCTCCTCAAAATTCTGCTGAGGACATTCAAACAACGGAATATTCTTTTCCATCCACGCCCACGCACTGTCATTGGGAATTGCAAACTTCAAATTTTCATCTTCCATCGTGTTGAAATAATCCACATAATGTTTGAAGTTTTTTTCTTTTAAAACAACTGATTTTCCTTTTTGAGAATGGTCTGCACCAGATTTACAACTGCTGTTTAAACATGCAATTGCTATTGAAAGTGTTATTATTTTATATTTGAAATGTTGTAACATATTCTAATTATTATTTTAAATCTAATTCTTTGGGCGTGCCCCTTCGGGTCGTGCTGTCCGTTCCCGCTTTTTTTGTTCGGCAGAAAAAGCCTCATAAAAAAGAGCTCCACTTCCATCACTCACGCAAGAGAACTTTTCGTTTTCAATCTCCTGCAAAGTTTCTACTCCTGCAAGGTTTCCAAAACCTTGTAGGTGTTTTATTTTATTTTTTCAACACAATCTTGTCATTTCGACGAAGGAGAAATCTTCGTTAGAAACTCGACAAAGATTGGCGATTCACTTTACGGAGTTACTTGTGGAGATTTCTCCTTCGTCGAAATGACAAACTGTGCGTAAAACTATAAATACCTAACAGGTTTTGAAAACCTGTTAGGATATAAAATTAATTAATTCCCAGTAAAAGTATAAGTCTGTCCCGCTTTCGTATCTACATCGTAAATATTATAATTTGGCAATTGTACTTTAGGCAATTTTGCTTCATTAGAAATAATCGGATTCTTCACTTCCACATCATAAAATAACAGATTTGAATTTTTCCCTTTTGCTTTTTTGATTGAAGAACCACTTAATGTATTCTCTACCTTCAATCGGCAGTTTCCTCCAATTTTCGAATAGATTTTAAGCGTTGAAACCTTATTATTTTTCCAAGTCATATCGATTACGAAACCGCCTCTTGCTACTAAGCCTTTTATACTTCCATCTTTCCAAACGGTTGGTAAAGCAGGCAATAACTGAATCGCATCTTCCTGACTCTGCATCAACATTTCGGCAAAACCGGCCGTGCATCCAAAATTTCCATCAATTTGAAACGGCTGATGTGCGTCTAACATATTCGGATACGTTCCGCCACCTTTTCTTTGATCTGCTGTTACTAAATGTAATTGATCCTGAATCAATTTATACGCATGATTCCCGTCTAATAATCTTGCCCATAAATTCACTTTCCAGCCCATTGACCAGCCTGTAGATTCGTCTGTTCTGTAAATCAAGGATTGTTTTGCTGCTTCAAATAATTCTGGTGTTTTTATTGCCGAAATCTGATTACTCGGATACAAGCCATACAAATGCGAAACGTGTCTATGATTGTCTTTTGGATTGTCCCAATCGTCCTGCCATTCCTGCAATTGACTGTGTTTTCCCACTTTCATTGGAGGCATTTTTGCCAAAGCATCGCTAACTTTTTTTGTATAAGTAACATCTGGTGAAACTAAAGCTGAAGCTTCAATAACGTGCGTAAACAAGTCAAAAACCAACTGATTATCCATTGTGGTTCCCGATGCAATTGTTGCTTTTCCAGTTCCGCCTGCATGTGTATTTTCAGGCGAACTTGATGGAACAACCACTAAATATTTTGTATTAGGATCAATTACCATAAAATCCAAAAAGAAATCGGCTGCACCTTTCATGATTGGATAAATTTCTGCTAAATACTTTTTATCTCCCGTGTATAAATATCTTTCCCATAAATCCTGACAAACCCACGCACCGCCAGTAGGCCACATTCCCGAAGCAGCTGAATCGACTGGAGCAGTTACACGCCAGATGTCGGTATTGTGGTGTAAAACCCAGCCATTTGCATTGTACATTATTTTTGCCGTTTCTGCACCAGTAACAGCCAATTCTTTTGCCATTTGTACAAATGGTTCATGCATTTCCTGCAAATTGGTTACTTGTGCCGGCCAGTAATTCATTTCGGCATTGATGTTGGTTGTGTATTTACTGTCCCAAGGTGGTGTTACCATATCGTTCCAAATTCCTTGTAGATTAGCTGGTTGTCCGCCTGGCTGTGAACTCGAAATTAAAAGATAACGTCCAAACTGGAAATATAAAGCAGCCAATTGCGGATCAAACTGTTTCGAGAAATCTCGGATTCTTTCGTTTGTTGTTTTTTTAACCAAATCATTTGAGCCTAAATCTAAAGAAACTCTGTTGAAGAATTTTTGATAATAATCAACATGGGCTTTCTTAATCGTTTCAAAATCTTTGTTTTCAGCTTTCGCTAAATAGTCTTTGCTTTTTGCAATTTCATCTCCTGAAATATCCTGATAGTTTTTGAAGTTGGTTGCAATCGAAATGTACAAAGTCACTTCATCGGCTTTGCTGATGCTTAAAACGCCGTTGCTGGCATCGATTTGGCCACCTTTATTTTTAGCGGTTAATCGGCCTTGAAATTTTACTTTTCCTTTTACGCCTTCAAAGTTAGTCCCAACTCCCGAAAGTACAATCTGGTTTCCTTCTGTCGAAGCTACCGTTTTATCAATGGGACTGTTCATGAAAACGTTACAAGTAATCTGTCCTGGCTGACTCGCAGTAAGTTTTACCACAATAACCTGATCTGAAAATGCGGTTAGAATTTCTCTTGTAAATTCAACACCGTTTACTTTGTATTTTACCTTCGCCGTCGCATTGCTGATGTCTAAATCACGGTAATAATCGGTATATTTTTGATGTCCTGCGAATGAAATATAAACGCTTCCAAAAGTCTGATACGGCATTCCGTCGTTGGTCTGCGACATAATATCCTGCGTCGCCAAATCCTGCGCTTCATCAAATTTTCCGTCAAAAATTAACTGACGAACAATTGGCAATGCTTTTATCGATTTAGTATGTGCATTGCTGTTTGGCGAACCTGCCCAAATGGTTTCTTCGTTTAATTGTAAACGTTCTACAGCTGGATCGCCAAAAACCATTGCACCCAAACGTCCGTTGCCCAAAGGCAAGGCTTCGTTCCAGATGGACGCAGGTTTATCATACCATAATTTTAGGTCGTTACTTGACTGAGCAATGATATTCTGACCTGCTAAAATCAGTAAAATTCCAAAACCTAATTGCTGTATTTTAACTCTTATCTTCATAAATATTTTTTTTCGCCACGAATTCACGAATTTTCTCTAATTATTCTTTGCGTATAATTTCTCTAATTTATTTGCCACAGATTAAAGGATTTTCACTGATTAAAAATCTGGCAGATAAAAAATCCTAATAATCATTTTAATCTGTGGCAGAAAAAAATAATTCGTGAATTCGTGGCTATCTTTTTTACTTCTTAACCTCGTAAACTTTCAGATTTTTTTCTCCGAACATTTCATATAATTTGTTGATGTCTTTTAATGCATTTTTCGGTAGTTTTTCTCCTTTATCTCCAAAAACTAACAACTTTTCTTTTGGTTCAATTACACACATCGATTCGTCGATTTCTCCCTTTTCGTTTTTTACTTTATTCAAATCTAGGTTTAAATATTTCGCCATAAACGGATACAAAGCCATACGTTTCGAGATTCCGAAATCATGTCCTTCTTTTGCAAAATGAGCATTTTCGACTAAATCTTTCTTTCCATACAATTCATATGTTCTTTGAATAAAAGGGAATTCCAATTCTGGAACTGCCAATGTCCAGTCTTTTCCATCAGAAACAATTAATTGCGGTTTTGGAGCCATCATCGCTGAAATTTCAGCGTTATTGGTTCCGTTTCCACATAAGTGAATTCCACGTCCGCTTTCGCATGGACAACCGCCTGAAAAGTGAGACGAAACCATTACAACCGGAGCTGAAACTTTCACTCTGTCATCAATCGCCGATAAAAACATGGTGTGCGATCCTCCGCCAGAACCTCCAGTAACACCAACTCTAGACATATCGGCATTTTTCACGGTTGATAAATAATCCAGTAAACGAATTCCTGTCAATAATTGTACAGTCGATGCAATGCTGTTTCTGTGCGTTTCTTCTGGAAATTGCAATAAAGATTCTCCCCATGCAAATAAATCGTAACCTACTACAATTGCTCCCATTTTGGCCATCATGGCACAACGGTACTGTTCGTCTTTTCTATATCTTCCGTCTCCAAAATGCCCGTCAGGTGTAATAATTACAGCCGACTTTTTATTGAACGGATACGGTTTGTAAATCGATCCTGTGGCATAAACTCCAGGCAGGATTTCTAAAGCAATATTTTCTACACTGTAGTCTTTGTAAATTCTTTTTGGAGTTAAAAGTGGTTTAGACTTGGGCATTGGGGGTGCCTTTTCTAATCCAAATGATGCAATCATACAAGCTTTTAACTCCGTTTTGCGTTTCTCCCATTGTTCTTTGGTCGAATAAAGACTTTCTAAGTAAAACAAGCGTTCTTTTCCTTTATCTACCGAAACTTTATGGTTTTCATACTTGCGTATGATGTAGTTTCCATCGGGTTGTTTGAAATACATCAATTCAAACGGCGCTAAAATATTAGTCAGCGAAAGCGCTAAATTTCCGGGTTCAATTCTCCAATCTGCATAGTCCAGTTCTTTTCCTTTCAGTAATCCTCTGTCGTCGTTGATGGTTACGTTAAAAGTAGTCTCGATTTTTTTAAGCGTTTCTGATACTGGCTTTCTAAAATTAGTATCAGAAGTACTTTGCGCATTAGCAAATGTCAAAGCAAAAATAGAAACTAAGAAGATGTATTTTAAATTTCTCATTTTATATTGTTGTGTTTTGGTACGCTGATGAAACAGATTTACTTCGTAAAGACGCGGATAAAAACGGATTTTCTTTTTCCTAAAACAAATAAAAAAATCCGTGTCAATCAGCGTTTTCGCGATAGCGAATCCTTGTCATCCGCGTTCCATTATATTGTGCATTCTATTGTATAAATTCCAGATCCTAACTCTAAAATAGGCTTTTTCGCTTTTTCATCGAAACCTGCCTTAAATCTTTTACCATCCATTTTTATTTCAGAATTTTTAGCAACTGGCAATTTTATTGTTGCAGTTGTATTTACCGGAATCTGAACGGTCAAAATAAATTTGCCGTCTTTCTTTTCCCACGAAGAAGCAATTTTTCCGTAAACCGATTGATAGTCCGCTTTCGCGAAAGTCATATCGCCTACCACTTCTGGCTGAATAAAGAAATGTTTGAATCCTGGTTTTTCAGGATCGGACATAATTCCGGCTAAACTTTGATAAAACCATTCTTCAATTTGTCCTAACATAAAATGATTCCACGAATTTCCTTTTCTTGGATCCCATTGCTCCGTTAAAGTGGTCAAGCCAAATTTAATCTGAAAACCATAACCCGGCGCATCGTAATGATTGTGCATTCTGTACATGGTTTCATTTTCGCCGTTTCTTGCCAATGTTTGAAATAAGTAACGATTTCCAACATCTCCCGTTGTCAAACGATCGCCTTTTTCTTTGATGTCAGCTAGTAAATTCTGCATTACTGCCTCTTTATATTGCGTTTCTACGATATCCATAAAAATCGGAACGGCATTGCTAAACTGACTACTTGTTCCGTACTGTTTGATTTCTTCGTTGAAAAATTCTCTGTTGAAAGCCGTTTTAATCTCAGAAGCCAACGTATTGTATTTCTCAAAATCTTCGGTTTTTCCTAATAATTTTGATGCTTTTGCAACTAAATAAGCGCCATAGTAGTAATGAGAAGTCGCAGAAAGCGCAATCGGACTATTTTTAGAATATCCCGCAGGATGCGTTCCGTAATCGTACCAATCGCCCAATCCGTGCGAAACGATATGGTTTGTTGCTTTTGTTCCTAAATAATCCACATAATTCTTCATTACAGGAAAATATTTCTCTAACAATGAAGCGTCTCCGTAATATTCATAATACATCCAAGGCAGAATTACGCCTGTAACTCCCCATTCTGGAGAATCGGTAAAATCGCCTCCAAAGATTACATATTCAGGAACAATTGTCGGAATTAAACCGTTATCACGTTGTGAATCAGAAATATTCTGCATGGTTGCAGGAATGAAAGTCTGAAGATTATAATTGAACATCAAACCGGGACCATTCAACTGAATTTCTTCCAGCCATCCTAACTTTTCACGTTGCGGGCAATCGGTAAAAACACTTTGAAAATTACTTTTTATCGAGTTATTGATTAGCTCGTGTGTTTTGTTGAAAATTTCATTCGAACAAGCAAAACTTCCCGCTTCTCCAGCCGAATTGTAAATGAAATTCGATTTTAAATCGACCAAAGTTGGAAACTCTTTATTCTTATCTTCTTTATAATTAATGTTTTCAATCTGAACATATTGATAACCGTAAAAACTGAATTTTGGCGTCCATTCTTCAACTCCATCGCCTTTTAAAGTGTAATCATAATAATAAGGTTTTCCAGATCTTCCTTGTGCAATTGTTCCTTCTTCATTTAGTCCTTCCGCAACCCAAACACGAATCGTTTGTCCTCTTTTTCCTTTTACTTTGATGGTTGGAAATCCCGAAAGATTTTGTCCCATATCAAAAACATAGAAATTTGGTTTCAATTCTTTTACGGTTTTCACTTCGTATTGCTTCTGAATCGTAACTGGCGGTGCTGTCTGCGCTCTTAAAATTCCTTTTGGCGCTTCCTGAATGACAACTTTTTTCCAATCTCTATCTTTAAAACCTTTTTTATTCCAGCCTTTTTGTTCTAAACTGGCATTGTAATCTTCTCCTCCAAAAATACTGTTATAGGTAATCGGACTTTTGCTGTATTTCCAAGTTCTATCTGATTTTATAATTTCTTCTGAACCGTCATTATACTTGATTTTCATTTTAAAGAACAAAGTCGGTGGACCAAAACTCACAAAGAATTTGGTATATCGTTCAGCCAATGTATTGTACATTCCGTTTCCTAAAAGAACGCCAATTACGTTATCGCCTTTTTGAAATTCTTTTGCACTTAATTCGTAAACATTGTAGTTAACTGTTTTATCATAATCTGTCCAAAGTGGCGCAAATTGGCTGTTACCCACTTTTTTCCCGTTGATAGTTAATTCGTAATGTCCTAAACCAGAAATATAAACTACGGCTTCTTTGACTGCTTTTTCAACTTCAAAAGGTTTACGCAACATAATACTTCTGCGCGCCAAAGAATCAGAAGCATTGATAAAGGACATCTTTTTTTCTCTGTTGAAAGTGGCTGTATGATATGTTCTACCTTCGGGCAAATGACTGTCAGCTTTGGTAATGGCACCAATCCAAGTTGGATTTAAATCTGATTCTAATGAAGCTGTTCTGAAAGCAGCCGTTTTGCTCCATTTAGAAACTTTTCCTTCTTGATTCCAAACTTTAACTTTCCAGAAGTATTTGGTTTCGTTTTTTAATGGTTTTCCGCTATAAACAATATGCAGATTTTTATCGGTATTAACTCTTCCGCTGTTCCAAATATCGCCATCGTCCATTTTTAGTTTTTCTTCAGAAGAAGCTACTAAAATCAAATAAGCGACTTGCGATGCATCAGGTTCTTTTGAAATTAATTTCCAACTCAATCTCGGCTGATTCTCGACAACTGCTAACGGGTTTTCAGCCATTTCTGTTGTTAAACGTACAGGTAAAATTTGTCCATTTGAAATGAACGTGATTAAAAAGCTAAGTCCTAATAATATGTTTTTGAAATTCTTCATTCTAACTTTTAAAATTGAACGCTGATAAAACGGATTTACTTCGTAAAGACGCGGATAAAAACGGATTTTTTTATTTACTCTAAAATATAAAATCTGTGTTAATCTGCGTCTTCGCGGTAGCGAATCCGTTTCATCCGCGTTCCATAATTTTTACAACTTTTTAGTTATCAAAGATTCGATATTGAATACTGCTTCTGGGATTAATTTTCCGGTTTGAGGCAGGTCGTCGTAATCGTCGGTGTCTGGCGCTGTGTCCGGATCTGGCGAATGTCTTTGTTCTCCTGTGCGGAACATAATTCGTTCGAAACCATCTGTTGGCGCATAAAATATCTTTGTTGACTCTTTTCCATCGTTTACTTTTATAGTGTACTGACGGTTTTTAGCATCTAATTTAACTGTGATTGTATATGATTTGTTTGCTTCGTATTTTGTAACCGAACTCAAACGCGCACCATTTTTCACTTTTAATTCTCCATCCGAATCAAAAATCAATCTTACTGATGGCAAACCTTGTTTATTTTGAAACTCAACCTGCAATAAACCGTGATTATTTTGCTCTGGTTTAACTGTGAAAACAGCTTCCATTTTTGATGCAAAAGGAATCACTCTTTCAGCACGAGAATAATCAAAATAATCCTGATCTCTTAACGTCAGCCATTTTTTACCATCGGCTTTCTTTTCGATTTTTGTTGATGCCCAAGAAAGGTCGTAGGTATTCCATAGTTTTAATTCTTGTCCGTCTGGAAGAGTATTAAAAACGTCATTTACATTTTCTTTTACAACAGAAGTAACGGGAACCGGAATCGATGCTACCCAAATATCTTCTTTGTTCATACTGTAACCTACCCAAATTTTTCCGTCTGGTGGAGTTCCATTTTTTTCTGTGATTCCGCGAACGTATTGAGGACCTGCAGATTTGTAATTTCCACCATAACGCATCGGACTTACTTCTCCGTGAACCAACAATAAATCTTTATAATTTAAACCGTCGTCACTTGTTGAAATAGCCAAAGGCCAGCGATATTCTGACGGATTATAAAGTGTTGCATAACGATTGTCTGATGTTTTTTGTCCCCAGATTTTAGCATTGCTGTTTACGAATCCTGGCGCGCGTAATGGCATATAATCCCAAGATTTTCCGCCGTCTCTGCTGATAGATGTTAAAGCATGTTTCCATAAACCTACTACATTTCCGTTTGGTAAATGGTAATAACTAAATGCTTTGTAAGGTTTCTGTAGCGGAATCAATTCATCGTCACGATCGGCTTCTTCTACCCATTGCTGTAAAACCAAAGGTTCTGATAAAATTTCTTCACAGGCCTTTTTCAAACCTTTATCTTTTGATGTGGTATAAAATGGGAATTTCGATTTCGATTTATCCCATGTTTTGTTATATCTGATGAAATAGATTTCGCCAAAACTTCCGTCTTTCTTGATTTCACGAATCACACGTCCAATTCCTTTTCCGTCATTTGGATCGTCTTTTTCATCCATTGCGATTCCGTAATAAGCCAAAGCAAAAAGTCTATTGTCTTTTGACGTATAAAAGCCCATTCTCTGGTGCATAATGGCATCGAGATTTTTGGCAACGCCTTCTACGCCTTCTTTTTTCCATCCGTCAGGAATGCGGTAAATTGGGAAAATTACTTCGGGTTTTGTCCAGATTGTTCCGTCTTTGGAAGTCATTAATAAAGTCTGGCTCGGTGGAATATGTTCGCCTGATGGGTCGCTCAAATAATGGAGATAAAAGGTATTGTTCCAATACGCCATCATCGGCTGGTGGTTGTATGTCCATCCAAATCCATCTGCTTTTTCGGGATGTTCACGGCTGGCACGCATGATTTGTGTAGCGTGAACTCCAACAGCGGGACTCAGCTGTCCGTGATGGTAATCAATGTTTGAAAGTGTTTTGCCAACATAACGCACGGTGTCGTTTTGTGCGTTTACAGCTGTACAAGCCAAAAGGATTGTGGCTGTGATGATGTTGGTTTTTATGTTTTGGAAAGTAGTCATTTTATATTTTTTTAATTCTGTTTAAACCCGACAGGTTTCAAAAACCTGTCGGGTTTGCGTTGAATTTATTTTTTATCAATTAATCCTTTTAAAACGTCTGCAGAGATTGTTGTAATCGTTCCGTGTTTGTGTCCTTCGGGAAGGCTTATTTTGGTGGAAACATCTTCAAAATGAACAAAATCTGTTGTACTTAACGCTTTATAATTTTTTGAACCGTAATTGTCATAATACAACAACCAGTTTTTACCGACTTTCACTACCGTTGGACCTTCTGATAAATATTCTGTCAAAGGTGCTGAACTTTTCTGAAACGGACCTAAAGGCGATTTCCCGAAAGCTACTTTTATATTTCGCATGGGTCTTGTATTGTCTTTCAAAACCAAAACATAATCTTTCTTTCCTTTTTTGACAATCACACAATCAATTACGCTGAAACCTGGATCGTAATATAATTTTGTGTCCGAAAACGTTTTGAAATCTTTAGTCGTTACATAATACATTCTGTGATTATTTTTCTCTTCTTCCACTCCTTTTGGAAATCGAAACGGAATTGTCGATGCCCAGATAATTATGTATTCTTTTTTTACATCATCATAAAAAATTTCCGGAGCCCAAACGTTTACCACTTCTGGTTCGTTTTTCATCACCGGAATATATTGTTGTTCTGACCAATGAATCAAGTCTTTTGAACTTGCGTAGCCAAATCCGTTTCCGCCTTTCCAGTCGGTTGTCCAAACCATATGATAGGTTCCGTCTGCTCCTTTTGTGATGGACGGATCACGCATGATTTTACTGGCTCCGATTTCTGGCTTTAAAAATGAGCCTTCTAATCCTTTCCAATTGTAACCGTCTTCGCTGTAAGCCAAATATAAACCTTCTGTTGCAGGTTCTCTAAACGATGTAAAAAGATATAAATCTTTCTTTTTCTGCGAATAACTCACAGCAAAAAGCGAAAGAGTTAGTATGATGAATATTTTTTTCATTTCTTGTTTTCTTTTCCTGCGAGGTTTCCAAAACCTTGTAGGTATATTTTATGTTTATTTCAGAATCCTACTGATTGCAAAAAAGCCTAATCTTTCTCTTTAGCCCCGATTGCAGTGGAAATCCTTTTGTACTGGGGTTCAGTACAAAAGATTGCAACGAAAAGCGGGACGATGCTTCCAAAAATGCCTAATGTTTCTGCTTCTAATTATTATTAATACCTAACAGGTTTTAAAAACCTGTTAGGATACGACTAAACAATTATTCTGTAATTGCTTTTTTATCTAAATCTTTTCCTTTTTTAACCGCTGTGGTAACATTGGTAAAAACATTGTTTTTCAGGAAAATATTTTTGGTATCTTTTCCATTTGCTTCGATAAAAATATCGGTTGGATTGAATGGAAAATTATTGTTAATCAACGCATTCGAAACATTATCTAGTTTGATAACCGGAACTGCTTTGATGGCTGTTGAAGATCCAACGTTGTCTAAAATAATGTTTTTTGAATCTGATATTTTGAAAGATGAACCAACAGTTGCATTCACTTTTACATCATGAAATTCAACATCTGTCGCCGTACTTACTGTAAAACCTTCTTTTCCGTCCATATTGATGTTAGAGAAAGTGATGTTTTGAATTGGCATTTCGGTAATTCCTAAAATTTGTCCGGCTTTGTTTACGTTTGAAGCCGTAATATTGCTCATGTGGATATTTCTGAAAATCGGAGTTTTCTCGGTTACAGGTTCAACCTGTGTTCCTTTATCGTAGAAAAGGCTCAAAACGATGGCTTCTTCTTTGATGTTTTTCATGACGATATTATCGACGCGAATATCTTCTACAACGCCACCTCTTCCACGTGCCGATTTGATACGGATTCCACGATCTGTTCCGTCAAAAACACAATTGGATATTGTGATTTTTTTAATTCCTCCCGACATTTCGCTTCCAATAACCACTCCACCGTGACCGCTTAACATGGTGCAGTTTGTAATGGTTACATTTTCTGTTGCTTTTCCATATTTACGTCCGTCCCCGTCTCTTCCTGATTTGATTGTGATACAATCGTCTCCAACGCTGATATGGCAGTTTGAAATATGAACATTGGTACAAGAAGAAGGATTGATTCCGTCTGTATTTGGCGAATGCGGATTGAAAATCGAAATTCCGGTAACAGTCACATTATCACAAAATTCAGGATTGATTGTCCAGAAAGGCGAGTTTTGAAATGTTACACCTTCGATTAAAATATTCTTGCAGTTGTAAGCCTGAAAGAAAGATGGTCTGAAAAACTTTTTATCAACTGTTCTTTTGTAATAAGGTTCTGTGTAAAGGCCTTTATTTTGCTCTTCCCACATAGTTTGGTATTTTGTTGGAGGGAGTGGTTCTTTGGCTGTTTCAATTCGGTACACTTCGTTCCACCACGCTTTTCCTTGTCCGTCGATTACGCCTCGTCCTGTAATGGTAATATTCTCTACGTCTTTGGCATAAAATAAGGGTTGGAAGCTTTTCATTACAATTCCTTCGTAACGCATTTCTACATAAGGAAGAAAATCATCAAAGTTTTCTGAGAACTTTAAAAGTGCTCCAGAATCCAAGTGAATCGTGATGTTGCTTTTTAATGTTAAGGCTCCAGTTAAGTATTCTCCTGCAGGGAAAAAGATGGTACCTCCGCCGTTTTTAGATGCTTTTTCGATAGCATTCTGAATGGCTTGGGTACATTTTATTCCTTTGTTGTTTCCGCCTTCTTTTAGGATGTTTAGCCAGCCGTCGTTTGCGAAAGTGGTATTTAATCCGAGAATGAAGCAGAGTGTTATTAGTATATTTTTCATAGTTGTGTTTTTTGGATAATCGTACTTTTTGTCATTCCGAGGAACGAGGAATCTCACTAGAAATTCCGTAAAATAATTCGCCAATCTTTGTCGAGTTTCTTGTGTGATTTCTCCTTTCAGTCGAAATGGCAAGATTGTGGTTACTGTGACCAGACCTAACAGGTTTCAGAAACCTGTTAGGTCTCTCGTTCCTAAATAGATCTCAAAATCAAAACCCAGTCATTACCATCTTCTTTTTTACCAGCGGGTTGAAAATTCTGAGTTCCTTTATTATCAAATGTTCCGATTTTGGTTTTCTTCCCATTTTTTGGATTGTACCAAGTCGCTTCGAATTTATCGCCAGCAATTTTTCCTAGTTTTACTTCTATTATTCTTCCGTTGTAGGTGTATAATAAAGCGTATTTTTCTCCTCTTATGGCCGGAATATAATCGTATTTTTCTCCTTGATTCACCACTAAAGAAACATCTGGAACTCCTTCTAAAAATGGCACTTCTTCCATTAATTTCTTAATGTAAACCATTTGTTTTGCTCCAGGTGCATTGATGGCTGATGTCCATAATTCTTTGTTTCCGTATGCTGGTTTATCGCCTTTTCTGAACATTTGCATTACAGCGTTGTGTCCATATGTATAACCTGCACCGCCAGATAAAACTGACCAATATCCGTAACGGCGAACATCATTTGCGGTCCATTTTGGCTGTAAAGTGTCGTGCAAACCGTGTGGAATTCCTTCGTAAGATGGTTCTCCGTCAAGTGTTGGTTTTGTTGGTTTTAATTCGAAATCTCTTAGGACAAATTTGTAATTGTCTTCTTTGAAATTCGTTTTTACAGAATCCTGATCGTATCTTCTGTGTCCTGATTGGAACATATTGAAATCTAACCATTTTGCATTATGATAATCATCTGAAGAATCGGTTCTTCCGAATGGGTGGAAAGTCACTAACTGATTTGGGTTGTTGGTTTTTAAAGTGTTTCCAATGGCATTCCAGATATCTTGAAATTCGTTTCCGTGTGTATCTCCACCGTTTAACCAGATTATGTTTGTTCTGTTTTTATATCTTTTAGCCAAGAAATCAGCATAAACTATTGCTTGTTCTTTGCTTACTTTATTTCCTTTTGAAACGTTGGTTCCCCAAACTGGGACCATTGCTACGTAGATTCCGTTTTTTTGAGCTACATCTAAAGTGTAATCTACGTGATCCCAATAGTCGTATTGTTTTGCATCTTTAAAATCATTTCCTGCCGTAATCAACGGTTTGGAAACATCTTCGTTTATCAAAGCGGCATCACCATAAACGTTAACAGCATTGATGTTATGCAAAACCATTACCTGAACTACATTAAATCCTTTGTCTTTTCTGTCTTTGAAATATTTCTCAATTCCTGCCCTGTCCAGTTTTCCGAATGCCAGCCAGCCTGTGTCGCCCAGCCAGAAAAATGGTTTTTCGTTTTCGGTAACAAAATAATGCTGATTTTTAGATACTTTGATTTCAGGTAGAGATGCTTTTGTTTTGGCAGATTGCGAAAAACCGCTTTGTGCTGTAAACATAAAGCTTATACTTAGTGCGAATAAAGATTTAATTTTCAGATTCATTTTGGTTTGTTTTTGAATTTATGTTTTTTGGGTTTGGTTGCCACGAATTCACGAATTATTTTTTTATAATCTTTTTGTTTTATCTCACGCTTCCGATAGCTATCGGGACTGCTGATTTTGGCAGATTTACGCAGATTAAAATTTAAAAAATCTGCTAAATCCGCTTAAATCTTTTTTAAATCTGCGTGAAATTTTTCTCTCACAGATTTGAGCAATTAAACAGAATTAATTCTTTCCGATTAATTCGTGAATTCGTGGCTATCAAAACCTTTTATTTTTTCACTACAAAAAGCACTTTTTCTTTTATCTCAGCTTGTGAAACCGTTATTTGCTTTCCTCCGCTGATATTTGCTTTTTTGGTTATAGTTCCTGTTGAAGCATTGATTGCAAAGACTTCAAATGTTCCTTTTTCGTTTGCTAAATCGATGGTGATATCTTGGTCGTTTTTCAAATAGAAAAGATAACTTTTTCCTTTGTTTTCTAATTTCCAAAGATTGTCTGAAAACGTATTTCCTTCAACTAATTTCATTTCGCTTAAAGCGGAATAAAACTGAGGCAATTCGATTTTCGGAATGTTTGGCAATGAAGCTCCCGCCATTAAAGCCGGCCATCCAAATCTTGAAGAACCGTCTGTTGAATATAATATCACTTTTTCAGGATATTTTTCTCGGTATTCTCTAACTGCACGATAAACCTGATTGTCTGTTTCCTTTCCAGTTTTTAGTTTTCTAGCGTGCTGTCTTGGCGCTAAATTTACACCTCCCTGAGGTGCGTAAGCTGAACCGTCTTCTTTGTAATACCAATAACGAATATCAATTACATCAACTGTTTTTACTCTTTTGGCATCGTTTAAAATAGCATCCTGAACGTCTTTCGTAGCACTTAAACCTATTAAGCCTTTTTTACCTGTTTCGTCTTTCCATTTTTGGGCTTGGTCCAACCAAAATTCCATAAAGTGTAATGGCCCTGTATATTCGGCACTTGTCAGCTGAATTACGTTGCTGTTTTCCTGAAAGTTTTCAAATGATTTTCTGATGAAACCTTCGTGTAATTTTCTTCTTTGAGCATTCGTAATATCGTAAAACTGCTCTGCCATAAAAATACGTTTGTCTCCTGCATAAGGCGGTGGTTCAGGAAATCCTGTGCTGTTGATATTGTTTGCTGAACGCCAAGGCGAACTTGCCCAGTGTGCTCCAGCCTCTAAAATATTATGCTGGAAATATTGCTGATTGATTAACAATTGTCCGTTTGGTTCTGCTAATGTTGCAAACTGAGCTAAACGGCTCCAGTACCAATCGTTGAATTTTGTTAAATCGTATTTACTTAAATGGTCCCAAGCGAGATCTTGTCCGCTTCTGGCGAAAGGCTGTTCGTAAAACGGCGGCCAAACATCGTCATCAATTCGACGTACACGTTCATGGTCGTCCATTCTTCTATCGTACCATAAACCGTAATTGTGTTCTAAGGCAACGATATTATTTTTAGTCAAATAATCTACTGTTTCCTGCACTTTGTCTGTCAATCCGTTTCCTGTTCTTCCAGGAACAAAACGAGTGATATGCGGTGTTGATTTGTTTACGAAATCATCGGTTAAATCGCCTCTCCACCAAGCAACGTTGGTTTGTTTTCCTGCAATTACTTTTCCTTCAAAAGTCAACCAGCCATTTTCTGTTGTTATTTTTGAAGTTGATTTATCTGTTTTATTTGAAGCAGCTTTTAAATCGTTTGCATTTTTTAAACCTTTACTGTCTGTATTAATCGGATTTGCTTTTGAAGCTTCTACAATCAATTCTTGTAAACTTTTTGCCGTTGTAGCAGAGTTTTTAGTCAATTCTGAAGCAACTTCTACGCTCGGACTTGAAGAAGCTTCTGAACCTAAATCATAGATAAAAGGCTGAACTGGAAGTTTTCCTAATCTGGCTTCTAGTTGTGTGTAGAATAAACTTCTTGGACTGATATGTTCGTTTACATTTTTCCAATGTCCGTTTCCTCCAAATTGTCCCCAAACTCCAAAGGCCCAGTTTTGTGCTGTTGGCGGACTATAACATTCTACTTTTGATGCTGATGATTCCCAAATTACAGAATTAGCTGCTGTCCATCCTGCTCCTCTTCCTCCTTGTTCTCTATTGTTGTAACTTAATGCTTTTCCATCAATATTGGCAATGTCAAATAAAACTCCTGTTGCCCAGCTTCCAATTGCACCACTGTTTTCGAATGGTAAATGTGATTCGCATTGTACGAACACATTTGGTCCAGTTGTTCCAAATCCGCCAACAGCGAAATCATGATATCCAAATTCTGAATAACAGCGTTGGAAAAGTGTCTGTTGACCTTCTGTATAAAAAGTATGTCTTCTAAAAGATGCGATTTCAGAAATTGGTTCTGTTGCAATACAATCTTCAACCGTAATTTGCTGACTTGTTTTTAAAATCGTAACGGCTCCGCCCGCAAAGTGTTTGAAATTTACTTGTTTTACCCAAGCATTTCTAGCATTTTCGATACTAACTGCCTGCCATCTATGTTCTTCATCTTTTAAGTTTGATGAATTATATGTTGATTTTATTAAAATATTTTCAATTCCAGTATTTTCAATTCTTCCCTCCCAAGAATAAACAGTTACTTTTGAAGTTCCGAAAACATCATCTAATGACATTGTAATTGGAGCATTTACCGTTACTTCGTTACCGTTGATTTTGGTTACGACACGATTCCAAGTTGTAATCCAGTCGCCTTTTTTCCAGCCAATCCAAGAAGTTTCTCCACCGAAATCCTGCATGTTTACTTCTTTAATGAAATTATCCGTTAGAGGTTTTCTGATTTCTATTTCATCTCCAACTTTTAATTTTGGTGTGTTTTTTAACTGGATTTTCTGAGTCCCAAGTGGTGTATAAGCATTTGCGAATTCAAATGAATCTTTATACACTTTATCATTTACACCTAAAATCCTAATTAAAGCTTCTCTTTCTAAACCTGTTCCTAAAAGTACAGTTCCATTTTCAGAATTTCCGCTTCCTCTTAAAACTACTCCTGATTTTCTGATATATAATGTTCCGCTGATTTTGAAAGTTCCTTTGTCTAACAAAACTACTCCACGAAATCCTGATTTATCTGGTTTTAATGCACTTACATAATCAATTGCATTTTGGATTTTCTGTGTTGCATCTTCTTCTTGTTTCGAAACAAAAATTTTGTTGTCTAGATTCGGAATGGCAACTTCGGAGTTTCTATATCCTGCAAAAGAAAAATCAGGGATTTGATTTCCTTGACTATCTGTAGTGAAAGAAAGTTTTCCTTCTTTGGTTTTGATGATATCTGGGAAATTGTTTTGGGCTGTTCCAATATTTGTTGCTAAAAACAAAACGGAGCAAAACAAAAATAGATTCTTATTTTGAAGAGAAATTATATTTTTTAGCTGATTGAAGTTCACTTTAAAATATTTTTTGTTGTGATTTATCCTAACAGGTTTTAAAAACCTGCTAGGTATTATTTTTTAGATCTTACATCTTCGAAATTAAGTGTAATCTAAATTTCTTAAAAATACCTAACAGGTTTTGGAAACCTGTTAGGATACGTGAAATTATATTCTATAGGCAATAAATTTAGGACTTTATTGTAACAATCCTTTCAACTTAGCCAATGTATCCGTATTATTTTCAATTTTCGTCCAGTCTGTTTTGCTGTTTGGATCTATACCGTTAAAATATTTTTCGATGTTGGTGTATCCGTCTCCGTTTGCATCTTTATTAGCATCTGAAGCATCGTTTGGATTTAAACCGTATTTTTTCTCCCAAGCATCTGGAATTCCATCATTATCTGAATCTTTATAGGCTTTTCCTTTGTAAGTTGGATATCCGCCAACTTGGTCAGGATGTGTAATGATTCCTTTTTTATAAGAGTCAGCTGGTAATCTTCTTTTGATGTATTCTTTTCCAATTGCATTCTCTAAACCGTCTTTCACTTCGATTTTTCCTGTACGGACTTGTTTGATGATTCTTTCGTCAACGGCATCTCTTTTTGGTAAAGTTGCTCCAACATTCGTCAAAACAAATTCATAAGCTTCTTCTGCTTTCATTATAGGAAATTTAGGCATAGAAAAAGGTTTTGGCTGTTTGATTGCTGCTAAAAATTCTTTGGTTTCAGCTTCTGGAAGGTTGTTTTCCAATTGCACACCGCCATTCCAGTTGTCTGCTGTGACTTCTGGAGAACCAACGATAAAGTTTCCTGAAACATATGCTCTTCCGTATTGTTTTGGCTCAATATATCCAGATTCAGGTTTTACAATTCTATAAGAAATTGGTTCATTTGCTGGTGTGATTGGTCCTGGTTTAAAGTAGTTGTTGATGATGTTCAACATCGAACGATAATCTCCACCATCCAGCGTACGATTCCACCAATTAAATACTACGTTATTCACAAAATTAAAGTCGCCATACATTCCGATAGAAGCATTTCTTGAAATGTTGTCAGCCCATAAATTACGCATAAAAGTACTATTTAATCCGCCGATTGTACTTCCGAAAGCATGATTGTACGTATCTAAACCTTCTGATGAAATCGTGTTTTGAATCGTGATATTACAAGCTGGTAATTTCTCCAGTTTTGATTTTGCATTAGCTGCAAACTGATGTCTATACAAAGAAATATTTTCATCTAATCCCCAACTTACAGAGCAGTGGTCAACGATGATATTTCCCATCGGATTTCCTCCAAGAGCATCGTCTCTTCGAGTAACATCTGTAGCGCCACGACGGAAACGCATGTGTCTAATAATAACGTCATGTGTATCGATTTCTAAAGTTTCTCCCGCAATACAGATTCCGTCACCCGGAGCGGTTTGTCCAGCAATGGTTACGTAAGGCGCACGCATGCTGATTCTTTTTTTCAGTTGAATGATTCCTGAAACATTAAAAACGATTGTTCTTGCTCCCACAGCTTCACAAGCTTCGCGGAAAGTTCCTTTTCCACTGTCTTCTAAACTTGTCACTACAAATATTTTTCCGCCACGTCCACCTTGTGTATAAGCTCCTCCTCCTTCAGCACCCGGAAAAGCAGGAATGTCAGCAAAAACAAAATCTTTTGGATAGGATGCCCAAGGTAAATACGGTTTTCCTTGTTTTGCTTCTTCTTTGATTATATGAAGATTAGCATTCCAGATTTCGCTCAGCCTTTTTTCTTCGTCAGCTAAAATAGCATCGGCTTTTTCCTGAACAGGTTTTGGAATTACGGGATATTGGGCATACGCCGATGATACAAGAGAACAAAATGACAACGCTATAAATGTTCTTTTTAAAGTATGGTTTGGAAAAATATTTTGCATTGAATTGTGTGTGGTTGTAGTTAATAGTTGTAATAGAAAGTTTTAAAAGAGTAAATTATTCTTTTGCAGTAGAATCTTTTACTTTATTCTTCTCTCTTTGCTCAACACGTTCGTGCCAGTCTTTACTTTCTTTATTTAAATCGTAACCTTGTTTTGATAAATAGTTGTTGATTCTTCCTTTGTATTTACCAAACCATCCGTGTTTTTCCTTAGAAGAACCAGCATCCATTGCATGTTCTCTGGCTTCGACTAAAGCTTTGTAGATATAATCTTTTTGTTCTGCCGTTAAGTTTGGAAGCATGTCGTTGTAACCTGCAACCGTGATTGGAAGCACACCATAAGTCATTCCATCTTTAACCTCAGTGATTTTATCTTCTGATAATTCTTTACTTAATTTTTTGATGTACGATTTGTGCAGTTTTGCAATTGACTTATCTGCTTTTGATTTCAGTTTATCAACCTTTTCATTCTGTTTTTCTTTAGCCAAAGAAGTATCTTCTTTTACTTTTTTGATTTCAGCATCTCTTCCATCCTGAATTTCAGTTAAATCTCTGAATTGCTGCGCAATGATATTTGAAACTGCTTTTTCTTTTGCTTCGTTTTTCAAATCTAATTTGGTAACGATTTTTGCAGCTCTTTCGTTAGTAACTTTTACATATTCAGGATCTAAATGCTGTTGCGCATTTAAAGTTGAAAATGCAAAAACCAGCGATAATAAACCCGCATTTAATTTATTTAGTGCCATTGTCTTTCTTTTTTAGTTATTTTTTTAACTCAACCATAAGGCCAATGGCCTTTAAGCAATACCATAAGATAAAATCCTATGAATTACAAATCATATGGAAAAGCCCTGAAAGGGCACAAGCCTTTGTCCATATTTCATTAATTGCTTTCGCCCTTTCAGGGCTTTTTCGCTTCCATTCTATTGTCAAAGGACGTTGTCCTTTGTTGTTGCTTTGAGCCTTTCAGGCTCTTTTCAAAAACATTCTTGTTTACTCTGAAACAAGAATGTTTTCAAAAATTGTTCCTTATTTTAAGTCCAATAAAGGTCTAACTAATGTTTCTTTGTTATTAGCCAAATCTTTCCAGTCTACTTTTATTGCAGGATTTACACCGTTAATGTAATCTTCAATATTAGTATATCCATCTCCGTTTAAATCTCCTTGTGCATCTGATGGATCATTCGGATTTAAACCGTATTTTTTCTCCCATGCATCAGGCATTCCGTCTTTGTCTGTATCAACATAAGGTTTTCCTTTGTATTCCGGGTATCCTCCAACTTGAGAAATATCAGTGATGATACCTTTTTTATAAGAATCCATCGGTAAACGTCTGTGCTCGAATTGGTAGAAAGTCTTTTTCTCTAATCCTTTTGCATATTCCGGAACTCCGGTTTTTACTGTTCTTACGATTCTTTCATCAACTTTATCTCTAATTGGTAAAGTAGCTCCAACATTTTTAAGAACAAATTCATAAGACTCTTCAGCAGTCATAAATTTATTAAACCAAGGCATTGGGAAAGGTTTAGCTGCTTTCATTTTAGCGAAATATTCTTTTGCTTCATCATAAGTCATCAACTCTCCTTTTTTATTTTCTAGCTGAATTCCGCCATCCCAGTTGTCTTTAGTTACTTTTTCGTTTCCATTAACGACGTTTCCGTTTACATACGCTCTACCAAAAACCATATAAGGTAATTTACTTCTTCCTGATTCTGGTTTTAAGATTCTATAGCTTATTGGCTGAGTCAAATCGGTTACAGGACCTGGTTTATAAAAGTTGTTGATGATATTGTAGTTTGCAGTATAATCTCCACCATCTGTAGATCTGTTGTACCAGTTGAAAACTACGTTATTTACGAAATTGAAAATTCCGTTCCATCCAATTGATGGGTTTCTTCCTGCATTATTAGCCCACATATTTCTCATGAAAGAACAGTTTTCTCCACCTAAAGTACTTCCAAAAGCATGGTTGTAAGTATCTAAAGCTTCTCCGAATAAACTGTTTTGGATGGTAATATTTACCGTTCCAACTTTAATATCCGGGTAACCTGGTCCCGGGTTGTACATATGTCTGTAGATTGACATGTTTTCGTCTAATCCCCAAGTTGCAGAAACGTGGTCAATCATAATATTTCCAACAGGATTTCCTCCGATAGCATCATCACGACGACCTACGAAAGTTTCTCCACGACGGAAACGTACATGTCTGATAATTACGTCATGCGTATCAATCCAAGTTGATTCCCCTGCAATACAAATACCATCACCGGGAGCAGTCTGTCCTGCAATCGTAATGTAAGGCGCACGAATAATCAACGGACTTTTCAATCTGATAATTCCGGCAACATTAAATACAATAATTCTCGCTCCTCCTTGTTCGCAGGCTTCGCGCAAGGTTCCTGGGCCACGGTCTTCTAAACTTGTCACGGTGTACACTTTTCCGCCACGTCCACCAAAAGTGTACATTCCTCCACCTTCAGCACCTGGAAAAGCAGGGATTTCTGCCTGTGGTAAATCAGTTGGTCTTGCTGCCCATGGAATATAAGGTTTTCCATGTTTTGCTTCTTCTTCAATAACTACTAAAGCTTTTGTCCAGGCTTCATCAGAAAGTCTTTGAGCTTCTTCTTTAATTGCTTTTTCCTGTGCCTGAACTTCCGGACTTATCTTCGGATATTGGGCAAAACACTTTGCACTTCCTAAAAAAAGCAGAGATGATGCGATAAATAATGCGGAATTTTTCATATTAATTTTTAGTTGTGGTAATTCTTTTTAAACAAATCACCTGTATCTTTTGACGAATACAGGTGAAAAGCTTTATATACTATTTTTTGAAATCTAAATTTATTCTTGGTAATTAAACGTTCCCGCTCCACCAAAATTATCGTTCCAACCGATAGTTTGTAACAACCAAGGATTTGACGTTAAAGCTGTAGTATTTAAACCATTAATATAATAGTTCGGATTAAACTTAATATTTACAGCAGCTCCGTTAAAATTATCCATAGGTGTAACTAAATTTGTACGAATAAAGTTCGTGTTATAGAATGTGGCCAATGTTGCTAATTGAGCAGTAAAATTTGTTGCGTCCGGATCTGCAATAACACTTGCACGAGCTGTTGCCAAAGGATCTGTTGTTGCAGATGTTGTTGCTACTCTGTATTGTAAGAAGTTACCCGTACGTTTTGTTCCATTAATTGGAGTTAAACCTAATTTACTTACAGTACCTCCAGTAACTCCAGGCAAAACTTCATTATCATATAGCATCCATCTTTGTACATCCCAATAACGTTTTCCTTCGTAAGCTAATTCTACTCTACGTTCGTATAAAACAGCCTCTATCGCTTTGTACTTATCTGTTAATGTACCGATACCGTAATTATTACTCCCCTGAGGAATACCAACACGATTTCTAATTCTTCCTAAATAGCTCAAAGTATTGCTTGTTTGACCTAAAGCAGCATAACATTCAGCGATATTCAATAATAATTCAGCATAACGATATTCAAAAATATCAGTTCCTGAGTATTGGAAGTTAGTTTCTTTACTAGCAGCAGTATTTGACATTTTTCTAATGAAAGCCGGACTAGATATAGCGGTGTTTCCATCTGAAAAACCTGCTTTATTTGAGCCATCTACCCAGCGGTATGCCCAAAGAACGCTATTAGGAGTTTCTTTGCTTCCCCATTTCACTCCAGAAAAAGCAAATGTTCTGTAGAATCTCGGATCTCTGTTAAGGAAGAAAGTAAAATCGTTGTAACCATTTGCTGCAGTTGGTCTACTACCATCTGCCATTGGAAATAAATCAATCATTTCTTTTGGAGCTGCAACTCCTCCCCCTGTTCCACCTAAACTTAATAAACGAATACCTTTTTCCCAGGAATTATTGATTGCTTGTGATGTAACCCCAACTCCACAAAGTTGTACTGTTATAGCTTCTGAACAAAATGAATTATCAATTAAAAACATCTGCTCCCATTGTTTTGCAGTGCTTCCATATAATCCATATCCGTCAGCAGTCAATTGAGCTTCTGCTTCAAGTCCAGCTTTTAAAGCCGCTTCCCAACGCTCGTTTGAACCATCCCAGCTTTTATTAAATAAAGGACTTGCAAATGTTAAAAGTACTCTGGATTTTTGTGCCAAAGCTGCACCTCTTGTAAAACGACCATAAGCACCAGAACCCCAGTTTCCAGGTAATAAACTTGCTGCCATATCCAGATCTTTTACAATTTGTGCTACAACTTCAGAAGGTTTCGCTCTTGGAACCTGAATAGATGGATCATTAGCTGAAGCAGCCTGAACAGTCGTAACAATAGGAACTCCTCCATAAACACGCATCAAATCAAAATATTGCATGGCACGCATATAATACATTTGCCCTTTTGCCTGATCACGAAATGTCTTATCCAGATTTGAACCTTTTACATCAATATCTTCTAAGAAAGCATTACATTCTCTAATTCTATTATAAGGATGATTATTAATGCTTGTACCTAATTTTGCTCCATAATAACCACTTGCATCTTGTGAATTTATAATGGTTTTATTAGGGTTTATAAAATCTTGTGTTCCACCTAGTTCTTCTGTCAATCTTGAATTGGCATCTGTAAAAGAACCAATAATTGTTGAAGTTGGCGACTTGTAAGCATTATAAAAATCGTAATACTGATTATCTACATACGCTTGTGCACGCTCCTGAGTCTGGTAGAATGTATCATCGTAAAAACCATAACCTTTCTTATCCTTTAGAAAATCATCACTACAAGAAGCAGCACCTGCAGCAAGTAATAGCGATAGTGTTATATATTTAAATGGTGTTTTCATAGTTTCTTTTTAATTTGATTAGAATGATACGTTAAAATTAAGCGACCAAGTTCTAAGTGTAGGATAATTCACAGAAGAGTTATCATACATATTTCTATAATGATCCGGATAAGGATTATATAAATCCCAAAGATTATTACCTGTAATACCTAACGTTATTGCAGCAATTTTTGTGTCTGCAAAAACTTTCTTAGGAATATCATAATTAAGACTTAAGTTTCTAACAAAACAACGGAAAGTATTTAGCTGCCAAAAATCTGATGGGCTAGACATATAAGTCCATTGTGCAACGTTAGGATATTTACCATTTGGATTATCCTCACTGTACATATCTCTCCAGAAACTCTCACGAGACCACATATTGTGCGCAGATGATGTACCTTGATTTACTAAGTCAACAAAATTGGCTCCTCCCCAAGAAGTTGATATTTGCGTTCTCAAAGAAAATGCTTCATATTTGAAACCTAAGTTTGCTATAATATTATAAGTTCTACTGCTGTTTGCTAATTTCACATAATCATTTTCTTTGATAATTTGCCCATCAGCTCCTGACATTGATCCATCAGGGTTAAGCTGACCTGCCACATCCTGATAAGCCAAAGATCCTTTTCTCATACCGGCAGCAGAATTGATATCAAAATATCTTGGTACTCCTCCAACTGCAGTAGCACGCTCTGTTAAATAGGCCCAGTAATTTGCAATATCTGCATCTGTACGTAAAATACCATCTCCTGTTGATGTTCCTTTCCAAACTGCAAATCCCCATACTGGATTAAATGTGGAATAACTCTCTCTTTTAGTTTGGTTAGATGGAACCATATTTCCCTGATCAGGATACAATTTGATTTCATTATTGTTATAGCTAAAGTTTAATCCAACATTATAGCTCATATTACTTTTTATCTTATCACTCCAATTAAGGCTAATTTCATGTCCCCATGCATCAATTTGACCATAGTTTTGTTCAGCATAAGCTCCTCCTACAGAAATTGGCACACCTACAGCACTACTCATGTCTGTTAACATTTCTTTATTTTTATCGTAATAAAAATCATATGTCAGACTTAATCTGTTTTTCAACAAAGTAATATCAACCCCTACGTTGTTTTTTATAGTAGTATCCCAGGTTACATTTCTATTTGGATTTACTCTAGGAGTCAAACCATTACCATTCCATCCTCCACCACTAGTAGGTGTACCGGGACCGAATTGAAAACCTTTATCTACGATAAGATCATAATATTGCTCCCATCTCCATGGCATAATATTGTCTTTACCCGTTTTCCCGATAGAGTAGCGAATTTTAAAGAAGTCAACCCATGGCACACTTTTTTCAAACCAATTTTCTTTAGACATTACCCAACCCAATTGAACAGATGGGAAAGTTCCCCAGTAATTTTCAGGAGCAAATTTTGTCGAAGCATCACTACGCAAAATAAATTGGAACAAATATTTTTGTTTAAAACTATAATTCAAACGTCCAAAATAAGACAGTGTACCTCCTTCTACTTTTGTTGCCTGACTATTAGACTGACTTAATGTACCAGCTGTACGATAATCTCCTAAATAGTCTTTTCCAGTTTGTTCGTATGCCAAACGTGTAAATGTACTATATACTTCTGAAGCTTCGCCACCTACCATAGCTCCAATTTGGTGATCTCCAAAAGTCCTGTCATAATTAATCAAGAAATCCCCCTGAGTACTTTTACCATCTGTATTATTATAATATACTCTTGAATTTCTTACGTTTGTCTCCAGTACATAGCTACCTGTCGGATTAGTCGTTGCATTATAAAAACTAGGATTAGCCGCACTTGCTAAGTGTTTGTCCTGAAGTTGATAATCTCTAATTCTAACTAAATCATATGGTAATTGAATTTGCTCATTATAAGTTGAACTTTGATTTCTTGAATAACTTACTTTGAAAGACAATCCTTTAACTGCTGCTACCTTATAATTCAATGAAGCATTGACATTAAATGTATTATCATCAGTAGTCTGATGTGAACCATTATTTAAATTTGCAAAATAATTCCAACCCGCTATATTATTATTTGCATTTGCACTACCAAAATTTTTGTTTGAATTAGGAAATGGAGATACATAATATTGTTTGCCATCATTTAAATTAACTTGCCAAGGCACATGTTGTGGCATATGTAACAAGAATCCATAATCAGCTTGTTCTCCACCAGCAGCAGAACCATAACTACCGTCACTAATATTAGATGAAGCTTTAGTAAACGATTTATCGATAAATCCAACATTTCCAGAAACAGAAGCAGAAAAATCTAAATTCTTAGCAATTTTTGCATTAATTCCCGTACGAAAATTCCACTTCTCATATTTTTGATATCCTAAATTAGCATCTTGTGTTAGATAAGTTGCACCAGCAAAATAAGTAATATCTTCGTTACCACCACTCACGTTGAAAGAGTGTTTTTGTTGAATAGCTGGCTTCCAGGCTTCTTTTAACCAGTTATAATTTAAACCTTTCATTTGCTCCAATTCTGCATCTGAATATATGGTAGCCGGATCAATTACAGCCGGAGCTGCTACTCTTGATTTAAAATATCTATTACTAAAAACACCAAACTCGTAAGCGTTCAATACTTTACTATGACTAACTGCATCATTTATAGCAAATTGACTATTGTATGAAAATTTCGCTTTACCGGCTTTACCACGCTTCGTTTTAACAACAATTGCACCTTGTGAAGCACGAGAACCGTAAATTGCTGCAGAACCATCTTTTAAAACAGTCATGCTTTCGATCTCCGAAGGATCTAATCTATTAAACTGTTCCAAGGTAGGTTTACCATTAGATGGATCTATCTGGATCATATCATCAATAATTATTAAAGGAATACTAAAACCTCCATCTTTAGATAAACTGAATGTTTGACGAATTTCAAGACTCGCTGACTCTCCCGGACGTCCAGATCCTTCTATAACCTTAAGATTGGGAACTAATCCCTTTAATGCATCAGATAAATTAGTTACTGGCAAATCCATTAAATCATCTGCCTTAATTGTAGCAATAGCTCCGGTAAGTTCTTTTTTCTTCTGACTACCATAACCAACTACAACAATGTTTTCTAATTGATTAAAATCGTCTTCCATTTTTGCATTAACGATAGAACGATTATTAAGAGGAATTTCGATCTTTTTCATTCCGATGAAAGAAAAAACTAATGTTCCTCCACTTTTAACTTTAATCTGGTATTTTCCATTGTAATCTGTCGTGACTGAATTCTTGGTAGATTTTTCAGTTACGTTAACGCCAGGTAATAGTCCACCTAAATTATCGGTGACAGTTCCTGTAACTGTAACTGTATTACTTGAGTTTTGAGCAAAACTCAGCACACTCATCAGTGTAAACAAAAGAAAACTACATCTTTTTATAAGTGCTTGTTTCATAAATGTTTTTTTTGGTTAGGTTATTAATTGTTAGTTAGTCATGTTAAATATGTCTCAAATCATAATCAAAAATTAACTTAAAGAAATCTTAAATAATTTTATTAAATGTTTAAAACACATTTATTTTTTTGTCTTCCAAAAATATAACGATGCTACATTAGAACCGTCCTGCTCTATCCTGTTTTAATCATGTATTCTCAAAAAAAAAGACACAAAAAAAACAATATTAATAAAAATTGCATAAAAAAAATAAATGGAATAGAATATTCGAGACAAATGTTTGCTTAAAATAAAATTTACAATCCTATTTTGACTAAAAAACAATAAGATTTTTATCAAAAATAAACATCTATTATTTATTCTGCAAAACTCAATACATCACAACTGATTCATAAGTTCTTACAAAAAAGCCATTTTTAACGAAAACGTTAGAGTTAATTAGCAAAAACAAATATATTTTACACTAAAAAGCCTACAAAACAAATACAGGATAGTGAAAAGTAAAGCAAAAAAAATAATTCTAAAAAAAGAAAAATTTAAAAGTAAATTCTGATTAATCAAAATTAAATGTCCTTAAAGAGACTTTTAAAAAAATTGAAACAATAAAAAAAACCTGCCAAAAGACAGGTTTGCACACTATTAACAATGTTTTCTTTGAAATATTATTTGTTCTATATTTAGTTAAAAATAGAAATCACTCTTTTTCAGTAGGATTCCATCTGTTCAAAACTAAATCTCTGCTATATTTTTTGATATCGTTTTTCGTTAATTGATGCGACCATGACACTCGTTGTGAAATATTTTTTGTACTTGCACCTTTACTTCCAAATTCTGCATAATAGGCTGTTTTGTCTTTGTCCGGAAATCGAGTATCAATCCACGCATTCCAGCCTTCAGGTATAATGTGCGAACCTAAATCAGTATTGATAAAAACGGTTTGCGCATAAGGTCTCCATGGTCTTCCCAGAAATACTTTATCTACTGATTTGTCTGTTTCAGTAAGCTTACAATCAACAAAAACAAAACCGTAAGTCTGTCCCTGTGGAGTTGATGCTGCCGTGATATATGAGTTCGTTAAACTTTCGATAGTGCATTTATAGAAATAAGCCGTTGCAGCTCCAAAGATAAAATCGGTTGTACCATTGATAAAACAGTTTTCGAAATAAGTTCGAGTATTTCCTTCAGATAGATAAAGTGTATCCTGATTTCCTAGAAGATTGCAGTTTTTCACGATAACTCTATCGCTTTTAATATGCAATGCTACAGCCTGACCTACTCTTCCAGCTGTATTTTCAACAGTTAGGTTTTCCAGCGTACAATCATTTCCTTTAATTAAAAAAGAATAAGAAGTTCCTGTTCCAAATTCTTTTTTGCCTGACGGATCTGGTTCACGAAGCGGTTTACCGGAATAATCGTCAAATGAAATAATGGTTTTATTTCGGTCTGTTCCTTTCAAAGTAATAAAGGATTTCGAAACTGGAATTTCTAATTTCTCTACATACTTTCCTAACCTTATAGTAATTACAACTCGTTTCTCTGAATTATCTTTTACATTATTTACTGCCTCCTGAATAGTTTTAAAATCTCCCGAACCATCTTGCGCAACGGTTAATGCTAACTTATTATCAAGCGTTTGGGCTGATAGAGAAAGTGTTGTTATTAAAAATAGAGTTAGGATATATTTCATATGTTTTTATTTTTTCAGTTTGTTTTGTCATCTTGACGAAGGAAAGATCACACTAGAAACTCTGCAATCTGAATCGCCAATCTTTGTCGAGTTACGTGTGTGATTCCTCGTTCCTCGGAATGACAAACTCTAGTCGTAAAATCTCATAAAAAATTAAAAATCAGTCTTAATCCACGTCTTTACGAAGTAAATCCATTTCATCAGCGTACCAAATCTAATGCGACATCCAAACCGTCATTTCTCCTTTTCCTTTATTTCCCCATGCAAAATACGGAATCAATTTTACTTGTACTGTATTTTCATTTTTAGCAGAAAGCGGTTTGTACAATGTTTTTTCCCATGAATTATTAGAATTTATAACAGCTTCCGCATCAATACTCACTAAGTTTCTATTGTTCAATGTAAAAGGATTCGTTTTAAATTTTGAGTTCAATTTTAAAGCCACATCATTCACACTAATTTTGGCAGGCAATTGATCTGATTCTAAACAATACACTAATGGTCCTCTTTTTACAGCAACCTGATTTTTAACTTCTTCCACTAACGGATTGGCTTCCATCAACTCAACTGGCATTGGCAAGTTCAATTCGATAACATCCCCTTTTTTCCATTTTTGATTCACTTCGAAATAAGTGCCTGAAAAGATTTTACCAATAATCTGTGAGTTGTTTACAAAAACTTTTGCACCTGAACCCCAACCTGGAATTCTCAAAAGAAAAGCATAATCCTCTTTTGGCGCTTTTATAATTTTTAAAGTTATTTTTCCATCCCAAGGATAATTCGTCTGTTGTTCAATTTGCAGCGCTTCTCCATTAATTGTTTTAGTATTCAAAGAATTACTTCCGTATAAATTAACAAACAAACCTTCTTTTGAAAGACTGTAAGCATAATTTCCAACTTCAGCAATAGTTCTAGTTACGTTTGGCGCACAACAGTTGGATAATGCAATATAACCTTCACGCTCATTTCCCCATCTTTGATGAAATGGTAAATCATTTGAAACATTTAATGGATTATTATACAAGAATTTTTCTCCGTCTAAATCCATTCCCGAAAGCACACTATTATAAAGTGCCAGCTCTACAACATCAGCATATTTGGCATCTCCCGTGATTTGAAGCATTCTCCAGTTCCATAAAACATTTCCAATATTGGCACAGGTTTCGGTATGAGCCGTTGCATTTGGCAATTGGAAAGGTCTTCCATACGCTTGATGGATTTTCTGAACCACCGTTGGGTCATAAGAAGTTCCGTCTGGCGAAACTCCATCATACAAAGAACCACATCCTCCCGTAATGTACATTTTACGATACGTTACATCATCCCAAATCGATTCTAGATTATCTAGCAGTTTCTTTTCTCCAGTTTCGGCATATAAATCAGCTATTCCAGCGTATAAATAATTCGCTCTTACGGCATGTCCCATTGCAGTAGTCTGCTGTCTAAACGGAATTCGATCCTGATTATCATCAGTTCCGTCATTTGTAGTTCCTCTAATATCGATTAGATTATTGGCCAATTCCAGATATTTTGGATCTTTTACTGTTCTATACATCTCAACAATTCCCATATAATGTGATGGACAAATTGCATTTCTGGCCAATTCTGGCGATGCTTTTTTGTAGAAATCATATAAGAAATCGGCAACTCCTTTGGCAATATTTAAGAAATTTGTTTTCCCAGTGGCACGATAATGAATACAAGCCGCAGTCATTAAATGTCCCATATTGTATTTCTCAAAACCTAACTGTTTCTTAACTTCTTCTGGGCCTAAAGTTCCCCAGCGTTCGTCAATTAAAACTGGCGTATGAATATAACCGTCTTTGCGCTGTACTTTCGCGAAAAGTGCAATAGCTTTATCCATTTCTGCATCGAGTTTTTTATCTTTTGTAACAGCATAAGTCGCCGCCATTCCTTCAAAAATTTTATAAAAATCTCCATCATGAAATGAAGGTCCTTTAAAAGCTCCTTTGCTTAATCCTGCTGCAATTTCGAAGTTTTTGTAAGCATGCGAAATTTCATCGTTATGATACAAATCCCACATATACGGCAAGGTATTTTTGGTTTCTACATCAAATTGTTCTTTCCAAAAACCATTTGTCCATTTTACATCTTGTAAACCTACGCTTTGTAATTTGGAATACGGACTTTCTGAATTCGCAACCAACCCTTTGTTCTGCGCTAATAATCCTGAACTAACCAAAAACAAACTAAAGGAAACATTTAATATTTTTTTCATCTTACTATCATTTTGAACCATATAAGAAATATAAGTTCATTTAAACTAACCTTTTTAATCCTTAGCAATACAGACTTGAGTCAAACTTATAATATCTTATATTGCTTATATGGTTTAATAATTTATTTTACAAAGAAATTAATGGTTCTACTCATTGAATCTCCATCCGCATCTTTTACAGTTACGATGAAAGAAGCGAAACCTTTATCTGAAGCTGTAAACTGAATTTCTTTTCCTTTTAAACTTGCTTTTCCATTTTTTACTTCAGAGAAAGTATAAACTGGTTTATTTTCAAAACCTTTGAAAAAATCTGCCACATTTAAAACTTTTTTATCTTTTAAATTGATAAAATAATGAGGCTGAGCCAACCAGTCTAAATAATTATCTAACTGCGTAAATCCGTCTTTATCAGTATCTGAATTCGCATCTGAGAAATCTCCTGAAGCGGAATTTTCATTTAGTCCAAAAGCTTTTTCCCACCAGTTTGGCAAACCGTCATGATCTGTATCCCAATCTGCTGGACGAATTTCTGAAGCAAAATTTGGCCATCCTCCTGCATCTTGTTCGTTATCAATCATACCGCCTAAACCGCTTTTGCTTCCTTTGTAAGTAAATGTTCCTTTTAAAGTTTCATTGATAATTCGGTTATCGTGTTTATCAAAAAACGGCTGATTAGCACCAACATCTGAAAGCACATTTTTATAAGCCGCTTTCGCTGATTGCGTTTCTACGTAAGAAGGAAAAAATGGTTTATCTACAAAAGTTTCATATTCTACTTTTTCTCTATTTGTCACAGTCGATTTTCGGCCTTTATCCTGAGATTTCTCATCGAAATAACCTGGCATAACATTTCCATCAAAATAATAACGTTGCATTCCTTTCCCAACGCCTTCATGCTGTGCATTTAACGCTACAAAAATTCCAGTTGAAGCACCCGGTTTGTAATAATTATTGACAAAATTTACCTCATTTGCACCACCGTCAGTTGTTCTTTTCCCCCAATTGTAAACCACATTATTAGTAATATCCAATCTTCCTGTATAAAATCCGTCGCCACTTAGACCTCCGCCAATACTCCAGTTTCGTCCGTAATTATGAGATAATAAGTTATGATGAAAACTACCAATATCGCCGCCAATTGTAGCTGCATAACCATGCATTTTACCTGCTTCATATTTATCATGTCCCGCAACGTTTAAAGCTTCAGAAATTAAAGTTCGCTGTAAAGTAATATGATGTGCACCACGTGAACTAAACGATTCATCGATCGTCCAGCTTATTGAACAATGATCGATAATACTATAATCTGCACCTGTTAATCCCATTCCGTCAAAAGTAGTTCCGCCTCCGATTCTCACTTTTAAAAAACGAATTACACCATCATTTCCTGTCAATCCAATTGGCGCTCTGCTAATCGTAATTCCTTCGCCTGGTGCTGTTTGTCCCGCAATAGTAATATATGGCTGATTTGCTACTAATCTCGAAGCTAATTTTATATTTCCTGAAACATTGAAAACAATCGTTCTTGGGCCAATTTCCTGATTGATCGCATCACGTAAACTTCCTGGTCCGTCATCATTTAAATTGGTTACTTCAATTACTTTTCCGCCACGTCCACCAACAGCATAACGACCGTAGCCTTCTGCACCTGGAAAAGCCAATTGTGCAGGTTTAAACGACCAAACGTTTCCTAAAGTCACTTCGCCATTATTATCCACTTCATCGACTCTCCAATAGTAAGTTGTTCCACTGTATAAATCAGAAACTGTAAAAGATTTCTCCGTTAGTTTTCCTTTAAATTCTTTTGAAACTTCTGTTGCATTTTCTACCGCATTTTTATCTTCTCCAAAATATATTTTATGAGACGCTACGTTTTTCACAGCATCCCATTTTAGAATTAAAGTTTTGCCCACTTCAACATGTTCGTCTCTATTTTTTGGTTCTGGAGTACGAGCCTGATTCATCAAATTTGGCGTATCAATTTCAAAACCATTAATGACAATCTGTTTTACAACATCAGTACTAGAAGTCGGATCAATTTCAAAACGAACAATTACATCTTTACCTTTTTCAGCATTAAAAGTAATATACGCCATCGAAGCATCAATTTTAGCATTGGCTCTTTGGCTTGCATTTACTGTTTCCTGAAGTTTTCCGTTTACAAAGATTTTGATTGGAGAAAAAGTTTTCCCTGTAATCACATCAAAAGCATTATGAAAAGTTAAAAGTGTATGTTTTCCCGCTTTCAATCCGTTTATTTTCAATTCTAAATTTTCAGCCGTAACCAATCCGTCGCTTCCTAATTTGTTATAATGTGGAGCACTCATTCCCACTTTATACCATTTTGAAGTAAAGTTTCCTTTTAATTTAAAACTTACTCCATTAAAAGTTTTCTGATCTTCTTTTCCTTCATTAATTACCCACGAATCATAACTCGGATCATGAACTTCTTCCAACCTTCTTTGAAAAAAATCAAAGTCAACTTTTACAATTTGTTTATCAGTATTTTGAACTGATTGTGCTTGTCCGTTTGCTGTCAAAAGCATTGCCAATGCAAAAGAACACACTAATTTCTTTATCATTTTTGTTTAATTTAATTTCTTTTTTTCTGCCTCAGATTTCCCTAACAGATTTATAATGTCTTTTTTTCGTTCTTCCGGAATTACTTTTAAAACCTTCAATTCTCCATTTAAGAGTTCGGCTTCAATTGTAGTATTTTGTTTGGCATATAATTTAAAATGGACGTTCCATTCTTTTGGCCAGGCTGGAAAAAGATAAATCTTTCCGTCTGTTTCCTGCAAAAGCATTTCCTGCATGCCAATCATCCCCGATCCGCCCCAATTATGATCTGGAACCCAGTCAAATCCTGGTCCCCAGAAAGCTGGAAAACGTCTATCCGAATTCGCCATTTTTAGTGTATTGTATTTCATCGCTTCTTCCGTCAAACCCAAACGTGCCGAGAAAATATTATCTTGCTTCCATCCTACGTGGCTTCTGAATTTTAAAGCATCTAAATCGTATTTCCATGTATTTAAAGCGGTTTCTAAATCAGGTTTTCCAATGCCGTAAATTCCCCACGGATAAACAGGATACAATTGCGGAACTTCCGAATTATTAACCCTTTCCCAAGTTTTAGCAGGAAGTAAAACTTTATGATTTTCAATCTGTCCAAAATTCAAAGGCGGAATTCGATTTTGAAATCCTTTTACATATTCCAGATCTTCTTTAGATAATTGTTCCAAAGAAAGGTTTAAAAGTTGTGCTGTAATTACCTGTAAAGCCGAAATGGTACTATTGGCATTATTCGCCATTTTATACGTTTCTGCTCCAGAACCTGGATATAAAACTAATTTTCCGTTTCCGTCCAAAGCTTTTCGTCCTCTTTGTTTGGCTAAATATTGATAATGTTCATCGAAAAAACGAAGACAGCTGATGATGAATTTATGGTACTTCTGAATATCTTCTCCTGCATATTCCTTTTGCTGCAGCATCATTTGACAGAATTCTAAAACCGTATCCCATTCGTATTCCAGCCACGCATTATATTCCATTCCCGGATCATAATCTGCAGGACGTTTCCATTCGTATTCAGCTGGATTTGGCAAGCCGAAGTTTTCTAATTGTTCTGTGAATGATGCTCCGTTATGATTCCAATATACTTTACTACGCAGTTCAGCATTTTTTTGAAGACTAACGTAATAATCCAATTGTGATTTCATCATATCAAAATCACCGTTTTTTACCATCGGAAAATAAACCAATCGCTGATTTTGAGCCGTCATCGTTCCTCCTCCCCAATTTCTGAAATCGGGTGTAAAATTCAGGTCTTTATTCGTGTAAACAGGATCAACTGTGAAAAGTCCGCCGTTGAATTTCGTTGGATATTTTCCATACGCATTACATCCAAGCATGTATCGGAACAACTGATAATTCTGCCCAATTTGATAAACCGAATCTTTGGCCGTCGATTGATTTTTTTGAGTGAAAATAAAACTACGGTTCCAGAAAGTATTCCACCATTTTTGAGTGTTTTTTTCTACTTGTTTAAAATTGTTTTTATTAGCTGAAATCAAACTTTTCAACCCGTTATTCCAAGCAGAAAAATCGGATTGACTGGTGTTTAAATATATTTCTAAAGAATGCTTTTTTGAAGGTTTTACGCTAGATAAATTGAACCCTTTAAAATCTGTCGACTGATATTTTCCTAAATATGTTCCATCAGGTTCTAAATTGTCGCCTTTCATAAATCCGCCAAAAGTTAAATTCGCAATCGGGTTCAGCATTTGGTCTTTAACCGATTCCATTTTCTGCTGTTTAACGGCTACATCAAAAACAGTATTTTCTCTATTTCTGTGGTAAAATTTAACTCCATTATTTTCAAACGAAATAGAATCTTTATACGTAATAAGTTCTCCCTGAGGCGCCCATTTATAAGAATTAGCATTGTTCTCTTTTCCTTTCGGATAACGGTTTTGATAACGCCAGCTTTCGTAAGAAGCAGTCATTTTTAATGGGTTCTTACTTTCTAAATCAACATGAATAATCGGTTTAAAAACATCTACCCAAAGTTTGATTCTAGTATCGTTTTGCCTAACTAAAACATAACCATCTTTCAATTTTAATTCCTGATGAAACCCTTCTTTTCCTTCAAAAGGATTTGGTGTTAAAGTAACTTTTACACGACCTAATTTCAATAAAGTATTATGTTCGTCGAAAGTTCCGCTTCGTGAAAAATAGAAATACAAATCGCCCTTCTCAACCCAAACATTCATACCAATATCACCGCCCCCCAAAGGCATAGATTCTGATGAATTATTGCTTTGCGTTGTCCAAACCTGATTGTAATTATAAAGCACAGGAATTTGCGCTTTAAGGCAAAGCGTTGTGAAGAGAAGTAGTAATAGTATATTATTTTTCATCGTTTTCTTTCCTGCAAGGTTTTCAAAACCTTGTAGGTATATTTTTTTATTTTCTCTCGCAGATTTAGCTGATTGAGCAGATTTATTATTATCTCATAAATCCGCCAAATCTGCGAGAGTTATAAATTAAGCGTGTCTAAATCTTTGTCGAGTTACTTGCGGAGATCCCTCGTTACTCGGGATGACAAACTAGACGTTAAACTCATACTTTAACCACACCTACAAGGTTTTAAAAACCTTGCAGGAGCGTCCGTATATTACCATTCGTCTGTTCTAAACGAAGAAACTGGCAAACCTCCGCCACTAAACAATTCCGCTTTAGCGAAATCTTTCCATAAATAACGAACAGCAACTGGATTTTTTACTTTATCAGAAATCAGAACCACTGATTTTCTTCTTACAGCCGTTTTCGCTGGATAAAAAACTTTGTCTTCTCCTGCTATTTCAAAACCAGTTACTTCTTTATCATAAGATGTAATTCCGTTATTAACATCATCAAAAGAAACGGTTACAGCGCCATCTTTTATTTCCATCGATTTGTATTTCGGACTTTCGTATTCAAAACCTTCAATTCCGTACGTTCTTGCCAAAGCTTGAAAAGCCAATCTATTTCCTCCTTTTTCTTTATCCATTGGATGAATACTGTTTTCTTCACCTACATCCATCAAAACTGCCATTCCTGAGTTCGGAATTGCTGCCGAAGCCTTAAACTGCGCTTCTCTCAAATAAGCCGAATTGTATTTTTCCTGATAATCCTTTGGATGAAATGAAGCATAATTAAAAGGCGCAATCTGAGCGAAATAAAAAGGAAAATCTCCCTGATTCCACAACGTTCTCCAACTGCTGACCATTTTCTTCATTAAAGCAGTATATTCATTTGCTCTTTCGTAATTTGATTCTCCCTGATACCAGATACAGCCTTTGATTCCGTAACCAATTACAGGCGAAAGCATTCCATTAAACAAGGTCGTCGGAACACGATTTGGATCTTTTGCCAATTCTTCTTTTGTAGTCGGAATTTTAGCGCTGGCGAAATCTTTCAGCATTTCTTTGTTCATCCAAGCTTCCATACTCGAACCACCATACGAAACATGAATTAATCCCACAGGAACATTTAAGACTTCCTGCAAAAGCGAACCAAAATACCAAGCCGTCGCACTAAAATTGGAGGTCGATTTTGGAGAAGCTTCTTCCCATTTTCCTTCAAAATCCTGCAAAGGTTCTAAAACGGTTGCTCTTGGAATCGTAATTAAACGAATGTTTTTATTGGTTGATCTTACAATAATTTCGTTTCCGTTTTTAACAGGCTGTCCCTGAAAACCTTTTAATGGCATTTCCATATTTGACTGTCCTGAACAAAGCCAAACTTCTCCCAATAAAACATTTTTGATGGTTATTTTTTCCGTTCCTTCCGATACTTCAATCATATATGGGCCACCAAAAGAAGAAGTCTGTAATTCTGTTTTCCATTTACCTGAAGCATCTGCTTTTGTTTTATAGATTTTAGAATCCCACGAAGTTTTGATTACGATATTAGCGTTCTTTTCTGCCCAGCCCCAAATTGGTGCATTTGATTTTTGCTGTAACATCATGTTATCAGTAAACAATGCTGGGAGCTTGATTTTGGCATTGATTTGAAGACTTGCTAAAACCGTTAATAATGTAATAATTGATTTTTTCATTTTTTATTTATTTTTTGCCACAGATTAAAAGGATTAGAAAGATTTTTTTTTCGCCACGAATTCACGAATTTTCCTTACTTCTACACCCTTTAATATATGGTTATTTTTTTCAATTGCCTCCAGCTTTAGCTGGAGGTTAAAAATATTCGAACTTGTCGGGCTTTAGCCAAACTAATTATTTGGCTAAAGCCCTTATCTATTTATCTTATGAAACGCCCGTTCGTTATCGCTCGGGTCGTGGTTAACATTTATTTCTCTTGTAAAATCGTAACCGGTCCAAATAACCCCGCCTTCAACAATGGTTCTCCCTCTAAACGGAACGGCGCTGTTGTCCATGTTAATCTTTCTTCTTTTGGCAATTTTTGATCGCCAATTAATCTATTTGCCCAGGTATTTGTGATTTTTATTTCTATTGAATTTTTTCCTTTTTGTAAAGCTTTTGAAATATCAGTTTTGAAAGGGAAAGTCCAAAGAGTTCCGCAGTCTTTTCCATTGATTTTGATTTCGGCGATATTTGAGATTTCTCCTAAATCCAGCCAGATTTTATTGGAATCTTTTCCTTTCCAAGCAAACTCTTTTTTATAAACCACAGTTCCTGAATAATACTTAATCTGATCATTTTCGGAAGTACTCCAATCAAAAAGTTTGTTTGTTTTTACCACTTCTTTTGGCCCTTTAAATTCAGGATCAAACTGCAATTCCCAGTTTTCATCTAAAGTCTGAACTTTCTCCAATTCAGAAGATTTTCCATGTGCTAAAACTTCTTTCGTTTCTCCTTTAAAAATCACAAAACCTGATTCGTTGGCATCTAAAGTTATCGAAACAATTGTTCTTCCGTTTTCTATTTTCCAATTGGCTAAAGCCGAAGTTTGATCTGTTACTGGATTGTACCATTGCGGTACTTTTCCTGAAATTCTGAAAGACGCCTCGAAAGAACGTTTTTCTGCTTTTTGATTGGAAATGAAATAAATATCTTCCGTCTCCGATTTACGATGCGCCCAAGCCAATGTTTCAGCTTCAGAACGCTTTAAATTAGGAAAATAAATATCCTGAGTAATTCCGATTGACGCAAAATCATTTCCTAAATACGGCAATTTAACAACCGTTCCTTTTCCGATTTTCCATGTTGAAGAATTGGCATTATTCCAGATTTCATCAACTACATTCTGCCATTTCTTTTGATCTTCTTCTGAATGGATTCCTGGCTGAATATTGGGCTTTTCATCCACAAAAATAGTTGCGCCGTCTTTTAGCAATTGCAGAATTTTTTCGGCGGAAGCCAAAGAAAGCATCTTACTTGGTGCCATTTTATGACTTCCTGGGAAGAATAAAGCGCCATATTCTATTCCGCCTTCAAATGAAATTTTTCCGTTTACCACTTTCGCACGATTAATTAAAACATCAGCATTAAAAGAATCATATTGATAACCATTTAGCGGATTAATCCATTGTGATAAATCGGTTATATTTTTAGAATAGGTGACTTCTTTTGGCATTTTTGCCGTTGGCTGACCTTCATTTTCTAAACGGATTTTCTCGCTTTCCAATCTTTCTTTTCCGAAAACATTCGGAATAAAAGGAACCAAACGATCTGGAACAAAAGAACGGGAAGGAAAATCTTCGCCAATAAAAACTGCCAGATCAATTACAGGTTTTCCTTTTTGCAATTGAAACTGTACTCTTTGACAATAATCAAACCACGCTTTTCCGGGTTTCCACCAAGTTTGGTCTCTTTGAAAAAAAGTTCCGATATCGTCTAAAGTCATTCCGGGTTTTCTATCCGTCCACGGATTATGGACAAAAACGTGATAAAATAAACGGTTAATTCCTAAAGCATAATTGCGGTCTGCCGTTGTTTTTAGATTTCCGGGATGTTCGTCCCAATCCATTCGCAGAGCTGTAAAAGATTCTGCCTGAATAATATCTTTTCCATAAATATGCCCGCCCGAAATGGCATCAACCATGTCAAAAGGTTTATCGTGGGTTGGGCTTTTCAGCCAAAATTCTCCACTTGGATAATCGACAAATTTATAATGAAGTAAGGCATCGCTTGTTACAACCGGCGCTACATTCTCGGCACTTAATTTTATGTTGTTTTCTTTGGCGATTTGCGCTACAGTTCCATAGAAATTATCGGCAACTAAATCGGTAATAGTTTTGCGGACATCGTATAAAACTTTCTCCGAGAAATCGGCACTTTCTATAGGAATTCCTGCCATAACTGGAAGATAATCTACAAAATCGTAGCCACGTCTCTTTTTAAATTCCGCCTGAAAAACCGAAGACCAGTTTTGGCTTCCACATTCCCAGCTGTCAAAATGAAGAATTTCTAAAACTTTTGAAGCCAGTTCAGGACCAGCAGAGCGAACGGCTTCTCCGAACCAATGATCCAACTGAAAACGAATTAATTCTGGGTTAAATTTGTCTACTTCCAACCCTTTTCCTGCTCCGCCAGTTGCATTTTCATGCCCTGTAGAAGTATGTCCCATTCGGATAATTTTCCACTTTCCTTTTGGTGCTTTCCAGTTCAAATTTCCTTCCGCATCAACAAAATTCGAAATATTGATAATTTCAGTTTTTTTGAATGCATCAGAATTTGGAATTTCTTTTTCAGTAGTTTGTGGAGTCAAACGCCAGATTGCGCCTGATTTCCCTTCGTAATTATTAATCACCGATTGATTCGAAAGTGTAATTTTACTTACTTTCAGATTCTGTTTCCACTTAGCAAAATCCAAATCTTCTGCTCCGGGTTCTGTTCCTTTTGGATCATAAACAAATCGGAAATATTTTGCCGTGACAGGCGTAATCGTATGTGTATTTGGGAAATCCATATCCTGCCAGCCGTGACGTGGCGCAATCATTCTTTCGTGGAATCTAAAATTAACTCCATCATCACTCACTTCTACAATCAGACGCTGTGCCTGAAAATCTCTTCCTTTGGTTTCAATAACAATAGATTTACAGGTAAAAGGCTGTGCAAATTCGTACTGAATCCATCCTGCATCGGCAAATTTGAAATTTTCATCTTTTTTAGGATCAGCCAAAAACGAAGCATCGGTATTGTTTGATGTGGTTACTTTTGGCAGTTGCATCTGCGAAGTGATTTGGTATTCTTTTATCGGAATAGCAAAAGTAGCAATGTCTTTATAATACTCTTTGTAATGTGCTGGAACTGGCAATTTCAGCGCAACTTTTTTTCCTCCTAAAATTTCAGTTGTTGACCAGACTACTTTCTGCATCGACATTTCTGGTGTAATCCATGGCCCGCCAGCAACGGCAAATCCGTCAGCTCCATGAAAAGCTAGTTTTAATCCTAAACGATCTGCCTCTTTAAAAGCCCAATGAATCATATCCCAAAATTCAGGCGTCAACTGTAAAACTGGCGGATCTATCAATGGTGGATTTGCTGGCCCTTTAATGGTCATTAAATAAGCGCCCGCAATCCCGGCTTGTTTCATGGCTTCTAAATCGGCTGTAATTCCGGCTTTAGAATAGGCCGATTTCATCCAATACCAATACACCCAAGGTCTTGAGGATTCTAAAGTTGGCTGAAAATTGGTTTCTTTTTTATGGACTTCTTGTGCAGAGACAATGCTTGCAAGGAGAAGGATAAAAAAGAGGTGTTTTTTTTGAAACATTTTATCGTTGTTTTTATTTCGTTTGTAAACCCGACAGGTTTTGAAACCCTGTCGGGTTTGATCTATTATTTGCTATTAAAACATAGCCAATGGTTTCAACCATTGGGACGCAACGTCATTTAACAATACGTTTCCCGAGGTTTAAACCTCGGGCTATGTTTGATAATCTTTGTCGAATTTCTTGTATGATTTCTCCTTACGTCGAAATTACAAACTGTACTTCTACTATACTTAAAATATACTTTATCTATAAAATACAAAATACCTAACAGGTTTTGGAAACCTGTTAGGATAAATCGTAATCTAATATTTAAACTTCTTCAAACTACTTTCCAATTCATTCTTCGATCCGCTGAAAGGCGTCAAATAAAAACTATACTCATAATTTCCAGATTTAATCTGATATTGTTCTAACGGCTGTGCAACAATCGTCCAGCTGTCGTTTCCTCCTACTCCCATTTGGATTAAATCGATGTTTAGTGTTAAGAATCCTGGATCTTTCAAATCGTACGTATGTCCTGATGTACTTAGGTTTTCCTGTGTATACGGCCATGCACTCATGCTTAAAACTTTTGAATCGTTTACTACTAAAAATCCGTTGTTTTTTTGTGGAGTGCTTAATGCCATCCATCTTACATCACATCTGTTTCCGTTTTCTTGTGGTTTTGGATAATGTTCGTTAAAATCATTTATTGGAAGTGAATATTTCCCAACAAACGAACCGAAACTTCTGTCACTGTAATTTTCCAACTCGCCTTTACCGTACCATGAAATCTGGTCGAAACTTCTTTTAACTCCCATCTGCATTCCGATTTTTGGAATGTTTGGCAATTTGTTAGAAGCTTTTAAACTGTAATCTACTTTTATTAGTCCGTTTGGTAAAATGTTGTAAACTACTTTTACGTTCGCACTGTCTTTTATTACTTCGTAATCGCTTGTAATTTTGATTTCTGAAGCTGATTTGTCAATTGAAATATTAACCAATTTTGGTTTTGCTTTATACCATTGTTTCAGCAGTTTTTGTGATTTCCATCCTCGTTTATCGTTGTCTGTAAGTGGTCTTACGAAGTTTGGCAATAAAGGTGCAAAAACTTGTTCTTCTCCGTTAAAAACATACGAACTTAAAGCTCCGTTTGTTTTTCCAATTGTAATATCAAAAGTTTTTCCTTTGATTTTAAAATCAAAATCTGATTCAGAAACGTTCAGCGTTTCTTTTTTCGATTCTGGAGAAACAACTTCTTTCTTTTTCAATATAAACTGATCTTCCGCTACAGCGTAACCTTTTGAAGCCCATAATTCATCTTTTGAAAGCTGGAATTCTATATTTAAAATATATTCGGCATCGGCTTTCATTTTTGGAAGATAAGGACTCACATCTAAAGTTGTCGATTGTCCAGCTTCTACTTTTAATGGTTTTAAAATCTGAGTTTTGATTACGTTTCCGTTCTCTAAAACTTTTAAAACCGGAATATAACCTTCTAAAGATTTTACTGCCTGACGATTTTTGATTTCTAACTGATTTCCGTTTAAAGTTGAAATCGCTGGCTGATACACCCATTTATTCTCAAAAATAGATCCTTTTGGTTTTCCGTTAGAATCTACAATTCCTTTTGTATTGAAGTTTCCATCATGATATTTTTCGCCAAAATCTCCTCCGTGAGCAAAATAATTCTGACCTGATCTGGAATCAAATTTAACTATTCCCTGATCTTTAAATTCCCATATACAACCTCCGATAACTCTTGGAAGCGAACGGAATTCATCCCACAATTCTTTTAAATTTCCAACTGAATTTCCCATTGCATGAGAATATTCAACGAAAATAATCGGACGTGTATCTTTCTTTTGATCTACTAAAAATTTTGGTGTAAAAACACCTGGATAAAAACGGCTGACCATATCAACATACGAATCATCCTGAGGGTTTTCGAATCGATAAGCATGATCGATTGTTTTTGGATATCTCGGATCAAGCGGATCAATATATCCGTCTAATTTGGCATTTCCCTGCGCTGGTTCGTAATGAACTGGACGTGTAATATCGAAATCGTGAACCCAACCTGACATTGCGGAATGATTTGGCCCTTTTCCGCCTTCGTTTCCTAAACTCCACATTACGACCGACGGATGGTTTTTATCTCTTTCGACCATTCGGATCATTCTTTCCATATAAGCATTTGTCCAAAGCGGATCGTTGCTTAATTTTCCGCCAATTCCATGTGTTTCCTGATTGGCTTCGTCCATTACCATGATTCCGTATTGATCGCATAATTCGTAGAAATAAGGATCATTTGGATAATGACTTGTACGTATAAAATTGAAATTGAACTTTTTAATTGTGGTAATATCTTGTTTGATATCATCTCTCGTAACCGCTTTTCCTCTTGTTGGATGATGATCGTGACGGTTTACGCCATAAACGTAGGTTTCTTTTCCGTTGATAAGCATTTTTCCGTTCTCTTTCGAAAATTCAATAGAACGGAAACCTACTTTACAGCTTTTGGCTTCAGTAACGTTTCCGTTTTTATCTTTTATGGAAATAACCATCGTGTATAAATTCGGCTCTTCTGAACTCCATTTTTTTGGATTTTTGATGGTTTCTTGAAAGAATCCAAAGCGGACATTATCCAAACGAGGATAACTTTCGTTTATTAAATCAATTACAGGTCTTTGAAGCGGTTCTTTGAACATTGCCGTATTATTGGCATCGTACAACTGAACATTCATGATGTAATCTTTGATTTTTGCTCCTGTCAAATTCTCCACTTTCGGACGAAGTTTAAAAATCGCGTCTGTATATTGTTTATCTAATTTGGTTTGAACAAAGAAATCCTGAATACGCAATTTTGGCTCGGCCATAATGAAAACTTCACGCTGGATTCCGCTCATGCGCCAATGATCCTGATCTTCTAAATAAGAACCATCTGTCCAACGAATTACACGAACCGAAACTACATTTTCTCCTGCTTTTAAATAAGGTGTAATATCAAATTCTGATGGCAGAAAACTGTCTTCGCCATACCCTAAAAATTCTCCGTTTAACCAAACTTCAAAACCTGAACTTACGGCTCCAAAATGTAAAGTCACAGTCATATCTTTCCAGTTTTCCGGAACGGTAAAACTTCTTTGGTAAGAACCAACTCCGTTATAATCTTTAGGAATATAAGGCGGATTTATCGGTCGAAACGGATAAACCGCACTTTTGTAAATCGGATTATCGTAACCTTTCATTTCCCAATTTGATGGAACCTCGATTTTATCCCATCCTGAAACGGTATTTTTATAGAAATCTTTAGAAGCTTCTTTTAGGTTTACAGCATATTTAAAATCCCAATCGCCATTTAGCATTTGTATTCGGCTTTTGGTTCTGTCGCCTTTTAATGCGTCTTCAACATTTGAATATGAATATGAAGTTGCTCTTGATGGCTGTCTGTTGATGCTTGTAATTGTTGGATCTTCCCACGGAGCAAATTCGTATTTTTTATGTAATTCCGGAACTCCCGCTGGTTCTCCTGTTACGGATTGGGCTTGCGTGGTGTAAGATGTTAGAAGTAAAATGAAAAATGTGAATACCGATTTTGGTATCGAAAATCGAAACCTTGAAAAGTTATTTATTTGAAATGGCTTAAACATTATTTTATTTTTAGTTTTTTTGTCATTCCGACGAAGGAGGAATCTCCGTGCGATATTCTACAAAGATTGGTAGCTTTTCTGTGTGGAGCTAATTGTGGAGATTTCTCCTTCGTCAAAATGACAAAACTGTGTCTTTATTTATTTTTAAGTAATTAAACCTATCAGGTTTAAAAGCATACTATATCTTAATTCTTTGTACTTTGTACTTTGTACTTTCCTCTTAATTCTTCTTCTTTTTCTCCGGCGGTGCCACAAAATTCAATTTGCTTTTTCCTAAATCTTTAGATGTTGCGATTGCAATTCCTCTTTGTTCTGCTTTATTAACGGCACAATAAAAATGATAGACAACACCATCATGTTTTACCACAAATGACTTATGCGCAAACATATCATCGTATGGTTCTGATGATTTAACTAAATCGTCGCCTTTCCAGTCTGTCCAGTTTACTAAATCATTCGAAACGGCAAAACGATTAAATGCACCTTGATCCCAGCCTGTCCAAAAAGCTCCGAAATAGAACATTACCCAAGTATCATTAATTCGTTGAATATAAGCATCTCCCGAGATTCCTTTATGATGATTGATTAATGGTTTACTGCCATAACGCTTCCAAGTTTTCATGTCGTTTGAAACCGCCATTGCAATGCGTTCAGCACCTTTTGCAGGATTGATACTATCGCCACGGGCATTGTAATACATGATAAAATTGTGTCCTGTAACTTTGTCTTTATCACGAATTACACTGTTTTTGTACATCGTACTATTATCCCACCATTTGGCGTCTTTGTCTTTTGGAGTCAAAACCGGATTTTCTAATCTCTGAAATTCGTGTGGTTTTGTCGGAGCTTCTTTGGTATATGCCATTCCGATTGATAAAACACCCGCTTCATAACCTTTGCTGTCTCCTCCAAAATAACTCATCCAGTATTTGTCATCGTACTTTTCCCATTCGTAGCTTCCGCCCCAAGTTGGATCTTGCAACGAAATATATCCTGCTTTTTGGTTGACGTCCCAATGTTTTTCATTTTCTGAGAATGACATTACTTTTCCTAGATATTTCCAGTCTAATAGATTATCGCTTTCTGCTAGCCAGGTTTCATAACCTCTTCCGTCATAAATTAAATACGTCATGTACCATTTTCCGTCTTTTCTAAATACACTCGGACAATCCATTTTGTATGAGTTGTCGGTAGGAACCATCACCAAACCGTATTTATAAGGCGTTTTGATTTCTTCGTAAATCTCCTGCATTACACTATCAGTAATTTCTCTTTTTTTGTATTTAGTTGCACAACTTGTTAGGGCAAGTGCTGAAATGGCTAGGACTAGATATTTAATTTTCATTTTGCTTTGTGTGTATTTTGGTACGCAGATGACGCGGATTTACTTCGTAAAGACACGGATTGTAACGGATTTTTCTTTTTTACTTACATTCTGATTTAAACTAAAATCTGCGTAAATCAGCGTTTTTACGAAGTAAATCCGTTTAATCTGCGTTCTATTTTCTATATTCTATTCTCTATATTCTATTCTCTATATTCTATTCTCTATATTCTATTCTCTATATTCTATTCTCTATATTCTAAAATCTTGCTTCTTGCATCTTACATCTTCCCCACTTCTCTTCTATTTCTTCAATTCTTTTAATTTAGATTCCATTACGTCTTTGTTCAGTTTTACTTTTACCATTCCTGTTGGATGAAATCTTCTTTTCAGGTCGATGGCGTTATAGACTATTGTGTAAACCTCATTTCCTTCTGGGATTAAACACAAAGGCGTTCGCATAATATCCCACCATTTATCGACTTTGGTTTCTATTGGCAAATAATGTGCTTCTGCCCAATTAATTCCGTCTGCAGATAACGAATACGCAATCATATTTGGTAAATGATGTCCCCAACCGTCTGGGCCACCGTCGAAAATTGCGATGTACATCCCGTTTGGCAACTGACTCACGATTGGATTTTCAACAAATAGAGGATGCATAGTCTTAATTGGTTCTAAACCTTTATTCATTCTTAACCAAGGACCTTCTAAACTTTTTGATTCGGCTAAAGCCACAAACCAGCCTTTTCCTGATTTCTTCGGATAATCTGCCCATGAATTGAACGGATACGCACCGCTATAGAATCCGAAAAATTTATCTCCTACCTGATATGGAAAAAACGATGCAACACCCTGACGACCTTCCCAAGGCTGAGAATCCAATCCCGGTTCCATAATGATTCCCATATCTTTATAAGGTCCGCCAATCCCGTTGATTCCTTCTACAGTCGATTCACAACGCCAAATTCTTCCGAATGAATGATTCGGTTCAATTTCTTTACTCACAGTATACGCCAAATAATAGCCGTACCATTTGTTTGCTTTTTCATTAAAAATTGGCATGTAAGACCAAATCGCAGCACGACGGTCATTCATTGGGTTATCATCTTCAGTTACGGCATAAATTCCACTTGCTTGATAAATTGTCGATTCTCTTTTCCAATGAATGGCATCTTTACTTGTCCAATGTCCAATTTTTGTTTTTACACGATCGTAATAATAGTCAACACCTTTTTCTCCTGCTCTTTCGGTTGGAAACATATGATAGGTATCGCCGACTTTTACAACACGTCCGCCTTCAAAACCTCCCTGAATTCCTTCTGTTCCGGACATTCCTTCATCAATAACAGGTTTGTTTTCTCCGCCGATAATTTCGAAAAGCGGTTTTTCATCTGAAAATCCTTCTACAATAAAAGTTGGGTTCCAAAGTTTTCCGTCTGGAAGTTCTGCGTTTCTAGATTTTAAATTTTCAGAAGCTTTTACAACTCCTAAAACTGCAAATAATCCTTTTCCAAAATTTAATGTTTGTGTTCCTTTTGAGAAAGAAATCGCATAAACATTTACTGACGATAAACCAGTAATCGTCAATCCGTTTTCTAAAACTAATTTACCATTTTGAAGTTTATCAGCTTGAAGATATTCAGCATTTTTATCCTGAAAAACCCCAACTAAAACAGTTACTGGCTCTTTAAATTTTAATTGTAATGGAGTATTAGTTCCATTTTTATATTTATCTAAAGGAAGTTCAATCCCTGTCAAACCTTGCAATTCTGGAGCTAAACGAACAATATTGTGTTTGCTTCCTGAAAATACATGAGCGTATTGCGTAGTTTTGAAAGTTTTATAATTGGATTTTACAATTTCAAAGGATGCTGGTTTCCATGCCGTGGTTTGTGCTGTAGCTTGGATGCAGACAGCGATTAGCATTAGGAAAGTAGTTTTTAATTTGAAATGGTACATTTTACTTTTTGAAAACATTGGTTTTTATTTTTTACTTTTTGTCATTTAGACCGAAGGGAGAAATCGCACTCGTAACCACAAAGATTGTCGACAATTGTTGCGGAATTTCTAGTGTGATTTGCTTCACCTATTCGCTATCGCTCGAGTCTCGTTCCTCAAAATGACAAACTGTGCGTTATAAGCTTTAGATTAAAAACTAATTACTAAGAACTCAAATCGCCTTATAACTCACTTTATACTCTACATTCGGTTTTACAATCAATTGATATTTATTTTTGGCTAATTCAGTAATTGTTCCCGAGTTTGTTTTGGGCTTAGATGAACTTTCTATAATCAATTTTCCTTCTCCTTCACTTGCTTTTACTTTGATTTCTTTGGTACTGCAATACACAGTAACTTCTCCATTCGGTGTTGGTACTTTTCCTTCCATCCATTTTAAACCGCCAAGATTTGGTTTGATTTCGTATTCAGAATATCCCGGAGCGGTTGGTTTTACACCCAAATAATATTTTCCTAATAAGTAAATCGGACTTGCTCCCCAAGCGTGGCAAAGGCTTTTCCCGTAAGGGCGACCGTACATCGTTAAGTGTTCCGTTCCTTTTTTCTTGGGATTATATTCTTCCCAGAAAGAGGTTGCACCTTCATTCAGCATTCCGCCCCAATAGTCCTTCATTTCTTTTAAAACGTAGTTTTGTTCTCCCATTGCGCATAAGGCTTCCAATTCGTAGAAACGCATATATGGAGTTGTAATTTGAAGAACATCTTTATTGAGCAACACTTTATTTTTTACGCTTTGCTTTTGTTCTTCATTAAAATAATTAAAGAAAATACCGAACATATTAGCGTATCTGGTTACAATATCCTGCATTTTACCATCGATACGCTGGTGTTTCATGACGTTTTCTTTTTTATCCCAAAAGACATCAAATAATTTTGTTTTTAAATCAGTTCCTAATTTTTGATATTGCTTCTGATCTTCGGTTTTCCCAGCAATTTCGGCACTAACCGCCATAGCTTCTAAACTTCTTGCTAAAAGCATTTGCTCAAAACTAACTTCGCCTGTTTTTGGCAATCCGTCAGCCCAATCAATAAAAACCCAATCGCCTTCTAATGGTTCAAGGAATCCGTTTTTATTTCTTCTTTCTAAACAGAAATCCATAAGCGATTTCATTCTTGGATAAAAAGTTTTGATGAATTTCGTATCGCCAGTGTGTAAGTAATAATCGTAAACACCTACAAACCAATACAACGAATAATCCATTATGATATTTACGTGAGCCGTTACAGGATCTTTTCCACGAAGGGCTAACAACGTTCTTTCTACCGAAGCCGAATCAAAGAATAAATAATAATTCATTAAATAACTTTGATACGCATCGCCAGACCAAACCCAGCGGTCTCGTTTGATTCCGTCGATAAAAAATTCGCGAGACGTTAAATGCATTGTATAAGCCGACACATCCCAAATTTTATTCAATTGTTCATCTGAAGATTTGAATGCACCACGATAGTCCAATGGCAAATATTCATAAAGCATCGAAATCGAATCGTATTTTACACCTGCATCTGCCTGCACCTGAACATAACGAAATGCTTTTGATCCGTCGTGTGTATAGGTTTCAGATTGTTTTCCATCAAAAGATAAGTGATCTAAAGTTTCGCATTTAGCAGAATCCAAAGCTTCTTCACGAGATTCTCCATAATACAATGCTAGTTTACCTTTTCCTTTTAAACCGTGAATTTTAATATAACCGAAAGTTTCTTTTCCAAAATCTACCAATTGACCAGTTCCTACTTTTTCGGTTTTCTTTGCGCTTAAAGGCTTTGTTGTTAGTTTAAACTCAGAAGGTTTATTTTCTGGCGAATTAAAATTCCAAGAACCAACAGGAACCCATGGCGTGCCAGATTGTTGTGCTTTTCCGGTTTCGTCAATCCAAAGTTTATCTTCGTTGGTAACTTTCCACGAAGCATCAGATTTAACGTATTGACCTGAAATATAAATAGCCGGCAATACTTCCTGATTATAAACTTTAAAGGAAATTTTGTGTTTTCCGGAAGGAACTGTAATCGATTTTGGTTGTCCATAAATTTGAACGCCATCTAAAAGCAATTGAAAAGGTCCTTCCGAGAAAATTTTTACTTCGTCTGGTTGTGGAATATCTACTTCTGTCTGAAAAGTGACTAAAGCATAAGGACTGTAATATTGCCAAAGCGGAGGAAATACAGCTTCACGTTCTGTACGTCTTACCTGCATTTTATTGCTTAACCAAACTTCAAAATCTCCTGGATACCAGATCCATGTCGCTTCTTTTGTTTTTTCTTGTGCAAATGATAATGAACATGAAAAAAAGGCAACAAAAATAAGCAAGATCTTAAAAATGGAAGAGCGGTTTAGCATAGTAAGTATATTTTGGGAATAAAGATAAGTGTTATCTTTACATTTCACAACCTGCACTATCCTGCTATCTCATAAAAAATAATACTTTTTGATAATTTTTTAAGGGAAAAATTATGGGGTATCACTTTTTTAGTATTAAAAAAAATGATGTTAGAATTTTATGGTACACGGATGAGACGGATTCGATATCGCGAAGACGCGGATGAAAACGGATTTTATTTTTTAAACACATAGAAACATAGAATTGCTTTGAACACAAAGGCGTTTCACTTGTATACATACACATAGCTATGTGTTAATGACTAGTCATTTTTATTATTTCTATTTCGCAAAGAGAATAAAAACCTATGTTTCTATGTGTTTAAAAAATCCGTCTAAATCCGCGTCTTTACGAAGTAAATCCGTTTAATCAGCGTTCAATTTACATTCAAAACCTAAGCAATCATTCTATCGTTCTCATTTTCATCTTCTAAAATATAATTAGAAGGTGTTTTGCCCAAATGCTTTTTAAACATATAAATAAAAGCACTTGTAGTTTCGTAACCCAAGTTGAAAGCAATTTCCTTGATGGATTGTTTTTCGCCCAAACGTTTTATGGCTTCTAGAAGTTTTAAACGAGTTCGCCAGTCACTGAAATTCATTCCCAGTTCTTTGATGAATAAACGTGATAAAGTTCTACTACTCATAAACGAAAGTTCGGCGTAATAATCGATTGTGTTTTTGCTAGCAACATCATCCATTAAAAGTTCGACTACTTTTTGCAATCTTTCGTGATTGGTTGTGGGCAGGAAAGTGGCGCTTGGTTCTATTAAAGCCAATTCGTCTAAAAAAACCGATATGATTCTGTGTTGTGGAGGCGTTAAATTTCCTTCTATTCCAAAAGAAATGATTTTGAAAACCAATTGCTTTAAAAACATCGGAATATCAAATGAAAAACTTTTCTCTGGTAATCCCGCCATTGCAGATGCATCAATAAAAACACTATAGTAATTAACGTCTTTCTGAAAAGTAACCTGATGCTCTACTCCACCCGGAAGCCACAAACCCTGTAACGGATTCACAACCCAGATATTATTTCCCACCACTACATTCATTACACCACGTGTTGCATAAATTAGCTGTCCTCTTGGGTGCGAGTGCGAAATACACATCTCGTTGGTTACCATTTCGGTATAGCCAATAACAGGAATCGATGGATCTTCTCTGTATCCATGTTCCTGCGCCATTCGATATGTCCGAATCTGGTTATTCATTGTCCAAATATAGCAATTCTGACATTAGTATTCTTTTAATCTTTGCAAAAAATAATACAGCTGTTGTTTTTTAGCCTAATTTAAAAATCAAAAAATACCACATGGACACTATTAAAGCAAATCCTGACATAGTTAAAAAAACCACCTATTCGATCTTATTTATCATCAGTTTTTCTCATTTAATTAATGATCTTTTACAGGCTGTTGTGCCTTCCATTTATCCACTTTTAAAGGAAAATTTCAACCTAAGTTTCTCTCAAATTGGAATCATTACTTTTACTTACCAAATCGTAGCTTCTATCCTTCAGCCTTTTGTGGGAATGTATACCGATAAAAACTCAAAACCATACTCGCTGATTATTGGAATGTGTTTTACCATGGTCGGACTTTTCATGGTTTCGATCGCTTCTAACTTTGTGTATTTATTATTATCAGTAAGTTTAATCGGAATCGGATCTTCCATTTTTCATCCTGAATCTTCACGTGTGGCTCATTTGGCTTCGGGCGGAAAAAGAGGCTTGGCACAGTCCATCTTTCAATTGGGAGGAAATGCAGGAAGTGCGATCGGACCATTATTAGCCGCTTTTATTGTAATTCCGCACGGACAATCTTATATCGCTTGGTTTTGTATTATTGCGTTAGTTGGTGTTTTTGCTTTGTATAAAATTGCAATATGGTACACGGCACACTTATCGGAAAGAAATGCTAATAAATCGGCTCATAAAATTGAAACACATCATTTATCTAAAAACCGTGTAATTGCTTCGTTGATTATTTTATTGGTTTTGATTTTCTCTAAATACTTCTACATGAGTAGTATTACAAGTTATTATACTTTCTTCCTTATTGATAAATTCCACATTACGATTCAGCAGTCGCAAGTCTATTTATTCTTGTTTTCGGGTGCTGTTGCGGCAGGAACTTTAATTGGAGGGCCAATTGGAGATCGTTATGGCAGAAAATACGTAATCTGGGTTTCTATTTTAGGTGTTGCTCCGTTTACTTTAATGTTACCTTACGTTTCTTTATTTTGGGTTGGAACTTTATCTGTAATTATCGGATTGATTCTTTCTTCGGCATTCTCAGCGATTCTGGTTTATGCAACTGAATTAATGCCTGGAAAAGTCGGACTTGTAGCGGGTCTTTTCTTCGGATTTGCTTTCGGAATGGGCGGTTTAGGTTCTGCTATTTTAGGAAAAATTGCCGATGCTACAAGTATTGAATATGTATTTAAGATTTGTGCGTTCCTGCCTTTAATTGGGATTATTACTGGATTCTTGCCGAATATTGAAGGGAGAAAAAAGGACTAATTTTTTAAACACATAGTCCCGAAGCTTCGGGATAGTATTTTGGATTGTCTTTAGAAGGCATTTCATTTTATAATAAACACATAGTTTTTCTGGATTGAAAAGCTATGTGTTTTTTTATCTAAGTTGCTTTTCCAAATGTATTTCGTTTCCTGTCAGCAATATAAGGTCTTCATAACACCAAAATAACCTTCTGTGACTATTTAACATTGTAGGATTATTTTCTAAAATACCTTCGTTATGAATTTAACCCAAACAACTATGGAAACAACAAAATTTACTAAAGCAAAACAATTATTGGGAGGCTGGTTACCCCAAAATCCACAAATTATCGAAGATTGGATTAAAAAAATCAAGAAATTTACAGCAGAAAATCCAACACAACTTATTCCCGAAATTGCCGATTTTCAGAATCTAGTGTATTCAGACTCTGTTTTATATGCTAATGTACAGGGAATGTTTGCCGAAGCTTATTTTTTAAAGCAAACTACTCCTTTAGAATGGGAACCGGAACCTATGACTTTTGAGGATTTCCTTGTCTTACTCAACGGAATCATGCAAACTGCTCCCGAAGCATACCAAACTGGCGCTCCCGGAAATCAAACACCAGCAGGTATGATTGGTTTTCCTATTAACGCTCTTTTAGCCTGGCCAATGGCGACTAGTTTTGGTTATGATGTTTTCTCAAACGTTTTGGTCAATCAGCAGTTAAAAAAGATATTAAACTACTGGTCTAAATTTTTGGTTACGGAAGATTCCAGATATGTTTTGATAGAAAATGATCCTTCAGAAGATGTAATTGCTTGGTTGAGCGAAGTAGCACAGTCCGAAATGATGCAAGTTGCTCAAGGAGCATTAGGTTTAGAACCGAATCCTATTTCGCCAAATGCTACATTTTCTGATGTCTTTCAATCAAATCCTTCAGATCCGTATTATGGATTCAAAAGCTGGGACGATTTTTTCACAAGATTGTTTTGCCAAAATGTCCGTCCAGTTACCGCACCCAATGATGATTCAATTATTGTAAACGCTTGTGAGTCGGCACCTTTACAAGTAGCCAAGAATGTAGCATTATCAGATCAATTTTGGTTAAAAGGACAGCCTTATTCATTGGAAAATATGATGAATTTTGATGAATTAGCTCCCCAATTTGATGGAGGAACAGTTTATCAGGCCTTTTTGAGTGCCTTAAGCTATCACCGCTGGCACAGTCCTGTAAACGGTAGAATTGTTAAAACAGCTATTGTAAACGGTTCGTATTATCTAGAAAATCTATATCAAGGTTTCTATAATCCGGCGGGACCCGATTCAAGTGCACCCAACAATTCACAACCTTTTTTAACAGCAGTTGCCACCAGAGCTATAATATTTATTGAAGCAGATAATCCTGCAATTGGACTTATGTGTGTAATCCCTGTGGGAATGGCAGAAGTTTCCAGCTGTGAAATAAAAGTAAAGGCCGGAGACATTGTGAAAAAAGGCGACGAACTGGGAATGTTTCATTTTGGAGGCTCCACACATTGTCTACTTTTTAGACCAAGTGTAAATTTAGCGTTCACCACTTATGAAACACCTGGTTTGGATGCAGCTTATAATATTCGTGTAAACACACAAATAGCAAAAGTGATTTAAACCTCAAGTTACTTTTTATAACGCTCAAAAGGCTTTAGCCAAAATATCTACAATTTGGCTAAAGCCTTTTCTATTTTTATTACATATACCTGCAGTTAAAACTGGAGGCAACTTATAAAATAACTTTGTTTTATTATTTATATTTTTTTCAAAACATAGCCAGTGGTTTCAACCACTGGAACAAAAAGCATATAACCTTACGTTTATCAAAATACGTTTCCCGTGGTTGAAACCACGGGCTATGTTTAAAATAGATGATTTTTATTTCGTTTCAGTTTCATTATTGGTGGTAATAATGATTTTATTTTGCTGATGTTCAATCGTTACGAAATTACCGTAATGGAAACCGATTTTCTGAAGCCATTTTCCGCAAAGACGAATTTCTGGAAATATAACGTATCGATGATATGATCTTGCGATATGTCTTGGCTGTATTTTTAATCGTCTTTTTACTGATTTTTTCATTTTATTTTTTATTTCATCGAAACAAAAATAGTAAAAATTATACTACAAATAATATTTTTAAGACACTAAATTATTGTTTTAGGGCAATTTTGAGTATTTGAAGTATTCTTTTTATTATATTTAAATTATAAGATATTTGCATGGAATGTCAATAAATCAACATTGTGTCGAAACTTAAGTTAAATAGAATAAAAGTTGTTTTGGTTGAAAACAATCGAACTAGTAAGGAATTATCTAATCATTTAGGCAAAACTGTATCGACTGTTTCGCGTTGGTGTACAAATGAAGCTCAGCCCTCTATTGAAACACTTTATGAGATTTCTAAATATTTAAAGATTGATATTCGGGAGTTGTTGGTTTCGACTGGGAATAAATAAAATAGTTTTCTATTATTTAAGCTATTTAAATCTTTTTGATAAATTATTATTTTACTACTTCTTTATATTTTTCCACATAATGATTTAACTTATCTATGTTATCAGAATGTAACTTAATTTTATGATTATGATGTTTTAATTCATCTATTGATTTTAATAAAATTTCAGAAAAAATTGAATATTTTTCTCCATAATGCAAGTCGAAATCGCTCTTTAGTCTAAGTTTCTCATTTTGATAGAATTTTTGTTCTTCTATAAGTTTATTATGTTTATTAATAAATGTCTCATAGAATGTTTTACTTACTTTAAGTTCTTTTTTTTGATCGTTAAGCGCTAGATAAACATTTGGAATAAATTTTCTATTAATTGATATAATCCTTTGAATGTAATCTTCTGTAGGTATAATTTCATTATAATCAATAATCTTACTTATGAAATCTAAAGCTCCAATAATTTTTTCTGTTCTAAAATCAATTAGTTCATAACCTTTGATATCTACTCGCTGTATAATAGTTTTTTCATCTTCTAAACTAACTTGATTTTCATCAATAAAATCAAATTCTGTTTCTTCGTAAAAGGTTTTTAAGCCATCAACCATCCTTTCACATTCACAAATGATATATTTTTCAATAAATTCTTTCTCATTTGTTAGCGATAAATTAGCAGCATTTTTTGTAAACTCAATTGCATTATACCAATATGAATTTTCAATTTTCGTTTTATAATAACGTATTCTATTTTCATTATCAGTAACTGCAATCCGACTTCTAAAACTCCTTGTATATCTAATAACTTCAGAAAAATTTGAGTATCGATAGTCAATCCATTCTGATAATGGAGTTATTTGAATATTTTTATAAGTCAGTAAAGAATAGAAAAAACTAACGCTACCATATCCGAAATTAGTTTTTACTTGTTGTTTTAAATTATTTGTTATCCTATACTCTGGATTTGACCAGCCACTAATTCTATGAGAATAAACTAAAACATTATCTATTTTTTTTGCACTATCATATGCAAACTCAATATTAAATACTTTAAACCATAATTTTATTTTATCAAAAATTTTCCTTTTTAAAGCTTTTATATTTATATCTAAATTTGAATCAAGGTTTTGGTCATTTGCAATTTTATTATTTGTATAAATCAACTCTCTTTCCATTGTAATATCTTTAATCCCATCATCAACATTTACAATAACGCTTTGATAAGCTTTATCTAATTCTCTACAGTAATTAAATATTTTGTTTGGGAGTTTTGGTTTTAAAGAGTTCTTTATAAAGAAAATAATCTGAAGAATATTATCATTATGTCCTTCACACAATTTTTCTAAAGTCAAAGTTTCTTCTTCAAAATGATTATCAATTAGAATCTTCGCAATATCAACTAATCCATTTTTTTCAATTAGCAATAATAAAAAGTCTTCATTTATATATTGTTCAGCCATCTTTACAATAATTATCTAAAAAACGAAAAAATAAAATTACATCGTTGATTATTTGAGCTTTATATATCAGTTATTATATCATTTAAACAAACCTAATCTTTTTTTAAAACTTCAATTCACATTTTATATTTTTTTTTAAAAATTTAAAAAAAATGCTTCCTTGATAAGGAAGCTTTTTAGTAAATTGAATAATCACAAATTAATTTCCATTAAAAACCAAATACAAAACCAAAATCATAAATCCCAACAAACCAAACAAAAGTTTCACCTTTTTACTCGTTTTAGGAATATCCGTTTCATCTGAAACATTCACTTCAGGTTTTTTATCGGTTAACGAAATAATAACAGCTGTAATTAAAAGCACGGCAAAAATGTAAAAGGAAATCAATAAAAAGTGAGGCCAAACTGGATATTTATCGGCAGGGAAAATCCATAGATATAAAACTCCAACAAACAAACTAAAAGCCGAACCCCAAGAAAGTGTTGCATTTACAGCCTTTTTGGTTGTACGTTTCCAGAAAACACTCAAAAGAAAAACAACAGATAACGAAGGCGCCAAGAACCCTAAAACTGCCTGAAAAATGTTGAATAAATTTTGTCCTTTGATATTGTCAATCGCAACGGCAATCAGAATCGCAAATACACATCCAGCGGCAATCGTTAAACGACCAATTTTAATTTGATCCTGAATCGTCGCCGTCGGGTTGATTTTCTTAACATAAATATCATTCGTAAAAACGGTGCTTAAAGCATTTAGAGAAGAACCAATTGTTCCTACCAAAACCGCAATCATCACACAGATTACCAAACCGTTCATTCCGCTTGGGAAAAGATTCGTAACCATGGTCATATAAGCCAAGTCTGAATTGCTTCCTAATTCTGGGTATAATGCATAACACAAAATTCCAGGTAAAATAAATAACGGAAGCGCCATCACTTTCAACCATCCAATAAAGTTCACGCCAAGTTGTCCTTGTTCCAGGTTCTTCGCACCTAAAACACTCTGCACCATCGATTGATCGGTACAGAAAAAAGCAACAGCTGCTACAGGATATCCCAATAAAATAGCCGGCCACGGATAATGTGCATCATCTGAAGGACGAACTAAATTCCAAAAATTAGATGGTGTTTTTGCAATTAAAACATCGATTCCGCCTAACTTTTGTAAACCTAAAAAGGAAAGCGTTAATGAAACGACAATTAACAAAATCATTTGAAAAACATTCACTTTTGCAATTGCTTTTAATCCTCCGGCAAACGTAAATATTCCAGAGAAAATCACTAAAACCGTAACGCTCTGCCACATCGGAATTCCCAAAATCTGACGAACTAAAACACCTCCGCTGAATAATCCTAAAGACAGCCAGCTTACCAAAATTTTTACCAAAGCGTACCAAGCCAAAATATTCTGTGTACTGTCACCGTAGCGTTTTCCCATATATTCTGGCATGGTGCTAACTTTACTCGCAATATATCTTGGTGCAAAAACCATTGCCAAAAGCAGTAAAAACACAAAAGCGTACCATTCGAAATTTCCCGCTACAATTCCCGTAGCATAACCAATACTCGCAAAAGCCAATAATGATGAAGGTCCAACATTGGTTCCCCACATATTAAACCCAATGCTATACCAGTTTAATGAATTTCCGGCCAGAAAAAGCGTTTCGTTTTTCTTTCTCTGTTTCATACTTACCACGTATCCAATGACTAATAAAGCCACTAAATAACCCGCAACAATTACAAAATCGAGCGTGGTTAATTTATCGTAAATACTGTTCATAGTCCATATTCGTTAAGAATATCGGCAATTTTAACCGGCATTCCTGTTTGCAGAGATTTATCCATTGCTTGTAATAAAGCTACAGTTCCGATTCCTTCTTCCATGTTTGGATACGCTTCAAAACCTTGCTCGATACTGTCCACAAAATATTCTAAGTAATTCTGATATTCTCCGCCGTGATGACTTTGTCCTTCAAAACGGAAATAATATTTTATCGTGCTGTCGCCCCATGTAATTACTTTTTCTTCTCCAGTTTTGTCTGTAACGGCATAACGCAATTCATGATAATCGGCCTGACTTGCTCCTTCTGTTGCTCTTAAAATCGTACTCATTCCGCTGTCACGTTGCGCTGGTTGAGTCGGCGAAGTATATACACCACTTACACGAGCAATTCTTCCATCGGTTGCTTTAAAAATAAAGTGCATCGTATCTTCATTTTTCAATCCAGCATTTTTTCCGTTACTGCTAATCATTCCGTACCCCATCACTTCTTCGATATTTGGAAGATACCATCTAATAAAATCAACGGGATGACTCAAACCTCCGTACAGCCATTTAAACGATTGCAAAAGCGACCATTCTTTCTTTAAAAACCATCTGTGATCGGCATGATATTGAGCTTCAATCGTAATTAAATCTCCAATTAAACCTGCTTCGTAATCCGCTCTTTGTCTTTTTGCTGGTTCGAAGAAACGAGAACTTTGTCCAATGAAAACTTTCTTTCCAGTTGATTTGCTTAATTCTAATAATTCTTTTGCATCCGAAAGATCATCGATAAACGGTTTGGTACAAACTACATGTTTTCCGTGCAACAAAGCTTGTTTTACATGTTGTGCGTGAAGATGATCCGGTGTGTAAATCGCAATAATATCAATTGATGCATCGTTTAACAAATCCTCGTAATTGGTGGTATACGAATGAAAATCGAATTCTTTTGCTCTTTGTTTACACAATTCTTCGTTTCGGTCACATATTTTAACGAGTTCTAGTTTTGAACTTTCGATTGCAGCCGACATTGTGCTTCGTCCTTCTCCAAGTCCCAGAATGGCTATTTTTAACATTGGTCTTTATTTTAGGTTTTTGATAGTTTTTTTTAGCCACGAATTCACGAATTATTTTTTTATAATCTGGATGTAATATTAATTCGAATTATTCGAAAAATAATCGTAAAGATTTTCAAAAGAAAATTCGTGAATTTGTGGCTATCTTTTATTTTTTTGCTTCTACTTCTACTTTGTTTAAGAAAATCCAGGTTTCGTCTGGTTTTGTGCCTTCAATTCCAGATTGGTATTTTTTCATTAAGGCGTTCCAATCGTCAACTCTTGGATTATTTTGAGTTGTTTTTGGATTTAATTTGTCCAGATTTTCACCTTTCGGAATACTAATGATCAAAATCAATTGTCTTTCGTTTTTAAAGACCTGCAATTGCTGGAAATCGGCGTTACAGAAACCTTTGGCTACTTCTGGCCATTTTTCGAATTGCGTTTTATGATACTCCACATATTCTTTTTGAAGTTTTTCATCGGCAGGAAGATTGGCTGTTAAAACCACATTTTCCCAATCTGATGCCGGTTTTGAATCTTTACATCTTTCGAAATTTTGGAAGTCGTAAACTAAATCTTCATATATTTTAATTTGTAATGAAGGAAAAGCACCTGCCAGTTTTCGTTTCGTTCTTTCTGGCTGATTCATTTTTCCGTAAATCACCAAATGATTTTTCCATTGGTACAATTCCTGACCTACAATTCTAAATCCGGTTAAAGTCGATTTGATTTTTTCAATATCAAAATCAGAACCTATCAATTCGATTGCATACGGTTTTGGCATTTCCTGCAATCCCCATTTTTCATCGATTACGACTTCTTTTTCTAAATCTTTGTAAGGCGCTCTGATTCCGGCATTGTCTTTAATTTTAGCACTTACATACGGATCGTTATATTCCCAGATATTGCCTTTTGGACCGTTATGGTTTTTAAGGATTTTCTTCTCGGCAATCCAATTGTTTTTAATCGTAAAACCTTCACTTCCTTCATCCGTATACAAATACAGCCATAAAAACGGATCGTGCGCATACGGACTATTGTAAACTTTGTCGATATAATTTTCTTCGATTCGGCTGCCGGGTTGAGCAGAAAGCGTATAAATTCCTGCTACATCATGCAGGTGTTTGGCATAATGATGAATTTTATTTCCTAGAATTTTATTGTTCTGCATCACGTTTGGCGTATGTGTCCAACCCCAGCCCATTGCCATTCCGGAATACGATACATCCGAAATTTCGTTGTGTTCAATGGTTATATTTCGAACAAAACCTGCGCTGATTCCCAGAGTTCCCCAATCTTCATTGGTTACGTTGGTGATTAAATTATCTGAAATCACTTCGTCCGAACACATTTCTCTTTCATCTTTTATGATTAAAGGCAAATGCGCTTCAAAAGCTTCTTCAGAGAAAATTCCAACGTTGATGGCACTTCCGCCAATATCTTTAAATAAATTTCCTTTTACTGTATTGTGATTTGTTCCTTTATTTAAATCTAAACCAGTCGAAGCCAAATGCTCAAAACGACAAGATTCAAACTGAATATTATTAGCATAATTTACTTCAACCGCTGAGCGAGGTCGTCCAACCCAAGCCTGATTTTCTAAACTCGCCTGATTTGGCGTTCCTGGAACTTTTAATTTATAAGCGTCTAACAAATATAAACCGGACTGCAACGGTACATGACCTTGCTGAGAAGGGCGAAGCCAGTTGCTGTACTGAAACGAAATTCCTTTAAATTGAAAATGATGAACAGGAGAATCGATTGTTCCTTTTACTTCTACAAGATTTTCTAAAACTGGAGCTGTAACGGTAACCGAATTAATCTCTTCTCCAGCTCTCGGAACATAATAGATTTTAGCATTTTTCTTGTCCAAATACCATTCTCCTGGTTCGTTTAAAAGTGAAAAAGCATTGTTTAAAAAATAAGCCGAATTTCCGTTATTTTTAGAAATCCACGGCGCTGGCCATGGATGTTCGCTTTGAATACGGCTTTCTGGTTCTTCAAACGAAAGTTTAGCACTGTCCTTTTGAACTTCGATATTTTTGATGCGTAAGTTGGCATTCGACCACCATTGCACAATAAACATTTCCATTCCCGGCTCAAACTTAACCGACTTATCTTTAAACGGAATCCAACAGGTTTGTTCCTCGTGATTCCATGATAAAATACGCTCCATTGTAGTTCCTGCAGTATTTTTGGCTCTTACGGCTTTTTTACCATTTACCCATAATTGTCTGTAATCAATCAGACTTCCTGCTTTTTTAGGAGCATCTGCCAACCAAACTGATCCTTTTTTCAGTCCGTTGATAACGGTTGTTGATTTTGTCCAGTTTTTAATTTCTATTCCACCGCTTATAATGGGTCTTGCATTTACATCGGCTTCAATTGTTGTTGGACTTTCTGCTGTTCCTGAATCTTCAGGACGTACGAATAACGGTTCGTTTAAATAATACGTCCCATTCATTACTATGATACGAATTCCGTCTTTTATCGATGGATCTTTTAGTCGGCGAAGTTCTCTGGCTTTTCGCATTGCCATGTGAACCGTTGCCAACGGGTTTGATTTTGTTCCGATGTTCGAATCTTTTCCTGATGGTGAAACCCAGATTTCAGCTCCACTTGCCGAAAACGAGAATATCAGTAAAAAAACGACTAGTAATTTGTTGAAAGGAATTAAACGCATTATTTATAGTATTGATTTTTTTCTTAAGCTAAAATTATGAGGCATTTATTTAAAGCACTATAATTTTTACAAATAATTGTATTTTTAACACTTTTACCAAATAACAGGGACAATTTAAAAGAATATAAAATCACAAGCATCCTGTACCCTCCTGTAATATTGACTTTAAGTCGGGATTCTTTAAAAACTCACTTTTCACTATCTTATGATTTTATAAATAGAAAAAGTTAAATTCATAAAAAATCTGTGATAAACTGGCTAAAACTGTTATTTCGTATTATTTTTTTAATAGATTTGTGTAATCGATTACATTTAAAGATTATTATTTATAAGAACTTAAATTTTCATATAAATAAAATAAACATCAAAAAAATTACTAACAATGAAAATCAACCGACTACAATTTGCTTCTCTTGCACTCGCTATCATGATGTGTTTGAGTTCTAAAAACCTTACTGCCCAAAATACCTCAAATGGTGCTTATCAAAACATTGAGTTTAAAATGTCTAAAATTAATGAGCCTGTTATTCCTAACAATACTGTAAACTTAAAAGATTACGGTGCAGTAAACGGAGGTTATATTTTAAATACTAAAGCATTTGCTGATGCTATTGAGGCACTTTCGAAAAAAGGTGGTGGTAAACTAATTATTCCACCTGGAATCTGGCTTACAGGACCGATTATATTAAAAAGTAATATTGAGCTGCATGCAGAAAGAGGTGCTCTGATAAAATTTTCTCCAGACAAAACTTTATATCCTTTAGTAGAAACCAATTTTGAAGGTTTGAATACTTGGCGTTGCATCTCTCCTATTTATGGTAAAAACCTTGAAAATATTGCTTTTACTGGAACTGGAGTTTGGGATGGTTCTGGAGAAGTATGGAGACAGGTTAAGAAAAGCAAAGTGACAGATAGCCAGTGGAAAGAAGTTATTGCAAGAGGCGGTGTTTTAAATAAAGAAAAAACAAGCTGGTATCCTTCAGAAGTTTTTATGAATGCTTCTAAAGGTGCTGACCAAAATGTGCGTCCGGATTTAAAAACAAAAGAAGAATTTGAAACGATTCATGATTTTCTTCGTCCTGTAATGGTAAGCATTCAAAATAGTAAAAGGGTTTTATTTGACGGCCCTGTTTTTCAAAATTCGCCAGCGTGGAATATCCATCCTTTTATGGTTGAAGATTTGATTGTTCGAAATGTAAGTGTTCGTAATCCTTGGTATTCTCAAAACGGAGACGGTCTTGATGTAGAATGCTGTAAAAACGTATTAGTTGAAAATTCAAGTTTTGATGTAGGAGATGATGCAATCTGTATTAAATCCGGAAAAGATAAAGACGGACGTGAAAGAGGTGTTCCTTGCGAAAACATCATTGTGAGAAATAATATCGTGTATCACGGTCACGGCGGTGTTACGGTAGGAAGTGAAATGTCTGGCGGCGTAAAAAACCTTCATGTGTCTAACTGCACTTTTATGGGAACAGATGTAGGTCTGCGTTTTAAAAGTGCCCGCGGAAGAGGTGGTGTCGTAGAAAACATCTTTATTTCGGATGTGTTTATGACTGATATTCCATCCCAAGCCATTTCTTTTAATTTGTATTATGGCGGAAAATCGATTGCAGAAACATTAGAAGAAGGCGGAGACAAAGTTGTGAACAAGGCGATGCCTGTGACAGTTGAAACTCCCCAATTTAAAAACATTTCGATTAAAAACATCACTATTAAAGGTGCTCAGCAAGCCGTATTTTTACAAGGTCTTCCAGAAATGAATTTAGAAAATATTGAAATCACAAACTTAATCGCTAAAGCCGAAAAAGGGTTTTCGATTATTGATGCTAAAGGAATAAAATTAAACAACTTACAATTAGATATTCAGGCTAAAAATGCATTTGAAATTTATAATGCTCAAAACCTTTCTCTAAAAAATGTAGCATTTAATCCTTCTTCTTCAAATAGCATTACAATTGCAGGAGAAGCCAGTAAAAATATCGATTTAAGCGGTTCTAATTTATCAAAAACTACTACTGTCGATAAAACTGTTCCTAAGAAAGCTGTTAAATTTTAAAACGGAGATTTTATGTTCAATTCCATAAACAGCTCGAAATTATTGGCATCAGCGTTTTGTGTCTTTTCATTTTTATATTCAAATGCACAGACAAACAGCGAGATTAGCACAAAACCTTTTACAGACGGCACCAATCATTGGTATTTTATCAAAGACAAAACCAATATCATAAATCCGATTCCTAATCAGCCCAAATATGCCGAGACGGATTATACCAAAATTGCCGATAATATTCTGTATTTCCAACGTGATAATGGAGGCTGGCCCAAGAATTATGATATGAAAGCTATTTTGACGCCACAACAAATTGACAGTGTGGTTAAGACGAAATATATTGAACATACAACTTTCGATAATGAAACGACTTATACCCATATTCATTATCTGGCGCAGGTTTATACACTAACAAAAGATCCGAGGTATAAAGATGGATGTCTGCGAGGTATTAATTTCACTATAAAAGCACAATATTCAAACGGAGGCTGGCCACAATATTATCCGCTCGAAAAAGGTTACAGTCGTCATATTACTTTTAATGACGGAGCTTACATGGGAATCATGAATCTCCTTAAAAAGATTATAAACAATGATCCTGATTATGCTTTTATTGATGCTAAAACCAGAAAAAAGGTAGCCAATGCCTACCAAAAAGGACTGGACTGTATTTTGAAAATGCAGATTAAAGACAATGAAAAATTAACTGCCTGGTGTCAGCAACACGACGAAATAACACTTGAACCTGCATGGGCTCGTAAATTTGAACCGCCTAGCATTTGTAACGCAGAAAGTGTTGATGTAGTTTTGTTTTTGATGGACATTGATAATCCAAATGAAAAGATAATCAATGCCATTCAGGGTGCTGTAAAATGGTTTCAGGATTCTAAAATCTATAATACCAGAGTTGAAAGTTTTGCTGCAGAAGAAATGGAATCCAAATACAAGAAAATCAAAAATGACGTAAGAGTCGTGCACGATACAACTGCTCCACCTATTTGGACTCGTTATTACGAACTTAAAACACATCGTCCTTTATTCTCTGATCGTGACAGTGAGTTTTTATATTCCTTAGCCGAAGTAAGCCGTGAAAGAAGAACAGGTTATGCGTGGTATACGGATAAACCTGAAAAAGCTTTGAAGAAATATCCTGAATGGCAGAAGAAATGGGCTCCGGAAAATAATGTTTTAAAAAATTAGAAATAATTTTTAACATTTCGACCGAAGTCACATTTTCAAATATAGCACTTGGTTTCAACCACGGAGACGCAATATTGAAACGTCTAGCATTGTGTTCCCGTGGTTGAAACCAAGGGTTAAGTTTTTTTATATTCTAATAATAGGCCAAAGGCCTAAAAGCATCACCATAGGGCAACGCCCTATGAATTGATATAGACCAGCATAATAAAGCCCTGAAAGGGCCCAAGCATTCATCCTCAAATTTGCTTACGCCCTTTCAGGCCTTTGTTGCATATCTCTATTTGCTGTCACTGGACGTTGCCCAGTGTTCATGATTTGAGCCTTTCAGGCTCTTATAATCTATGAGCTAACTTATAACTCATAACTTGTAAAACTCATTCGCATTTTCAAACCAAATCTTATTCTGGTCTTCAATAGAAAACTTCGAAATATAATCTTCCAATGTTTTTACCACTTCATTATAATCTGAAGCAACATTTAGAACTGGCCAATCTGAACCATACATTAATTTATCAACTGAAAAGTTTTCAAAAATCACATCTAAATACGGTTTTAAATCTTCTGGTTTCCAGTTTTTCCAATCGGCTTCTGTGACCATTCCTGAGATTTTACACCAAACATTATCATGTTTTGCAATTTCTTCAATACCACTTTTCCAGGAATCAATACTTCTTGATTTAATGTCCGGTTTTGCAATATGATCAATCACAAATTTTTGGTTTGGAAAATCTTTTACCAAACTTATTGCCGCTGGTAATTGACGTTCGAAAATCAATATATCATAAGTATAATTGAATGGCTTTAAAGCTGCGATTCCTCTTCTAAATTCTGCTCCATACATAAAATCATCGGCTTCGCCTTGAACGACGTGTCTAAAACCTTTCAGTTTTTTTTGATCTGAAAAGAATTGCAAACGTTCTTTAATGTTTTCATTTCGCAAATCTACCCAGCCTACAATACCTTTTATGAAATCATTTTTAGAAGCTAAATCCAATAAAAAATGAGTTTCCTCTTCCGACTGACTTGCCTGAACTGCAACACAGCCTTCAAACTGATTTTCTTTTAATAACGGCTGTAAATCTTCAGGAAGGAAATCTCTTTGAATATTTTGCATGGTTTCGTCGATCCAGCTGTCTCTAACGGGATCAAACTTCCAAAAATGCTGATGGGAATCTATTCTTTTACTCATATCTTTTTAATTAACATCGCTGATTAATGCGCGGTCTAAATGTACGTAACCTCCATCCACAAAAACAAATTGTCCTGTAGTATGCGATGATTTTTCAGAAATGATAAAAAGTGCTGTATCTGCAATTTCTTCTGTTTTCGTCATTCGGCTTTCTAACGGAATACTTTTATTGATTTTATTCAAAACCGTTTGTCCGTCTGGCAATGTTTTAATCCAATCTTCGTAAGCAGGCGTATAACTTTCAGCAATAATAATCGCATTCGAACGAATTCCGTATTGAATTAAATCTACAGCCCATTCTCTTGTTAGTCCTAAAACGCCACCTTTCGCAGCGGCATAACCCGAAGTCCCGCCCTGCCCTGTTAAAGCTACTTTTGAGCCAATATTCAAAATATTTCCTTTTGATTCTTTTAAATATGGAAGTGAATATTTAGCCAATAAAAAGTAACTTACTACGTTCAATTTCAAAGAATTCATAAAATCCTCGTAGCTTGAATCTAATCCTGCACCATCATTAACGCCAACATTATTAATTATAGCATCAATTCTGCCGTATTTAGCTCCGATTACTTTTACAGCATTTTCTATTGCAACAGGGTCGGTTACGTCAGTTTGTACAAATAGTGAATTAACGCCTCTTTTTTGAAGTCTTTCCACATATTCGAAACCTCTTGCATTTCTGTCAACTAAAACCGGAATAGCACCTTCATCTGCCAATCTGTTAACGATCGTTTCTCCGATACTGCCTTCTTTTCCAGCCGAACCAGAAACGACAACTATTTTATTTTTTAAGTTTAAATCCATTTTTGTGGGTATTAAAGTTTAGTAGTTAGATTTTCAAACACATAGAAACATAGATTTTAAAACCGTTCAAAGGCGTTTCACTTGCATAAATACACATAGCTATGTGTTAAGAAACTAGTTTCTTTTTTTATTCTCTTTTACAAACAATAAAAATCTATGTTTCTATGTGTTTAAAATTTTTGCAGCATTTTGTCATCCTGACGAAGGAATGACAAACAGTACCTACAATATATTCTTAGTCGATTTCAATCAACGCCTTGATCACATTATTTTTAGGATCAATCAGCTTCCCAAAATCAGTAATCATTTCAGAGAAATTTGTTCTGTGCGTGATGTATTTTTTAGGATCAATTTTTCCTTCTTTCAGGCATTTCATCACATATTCGAAATCTTCGATCGTTGCATTTCTGCTGCTCATTAAAGTCGATTCTCTTTTGTGGAAATCGGGATGACTAAAACTTAATTCTCCCTTTTGAAGTCCAACCAAAACAAATCTACCTCCATGTGAAATATAATTAAAAGCGCTGTTCATTACTTTCTGATTTCCAGTCGCATCAATAACAACATTTGCCATATCTCCATTTGTCAATTCAGCTAATTTTTGAGCAACATCATCGTTTAACGGATTAATCGTTTCATCAGCATTTAGTTCTGTTTTACAGAAATTTAATCTGTAATCGTTGATATCCATTACGATTACTTTTGCTCCAGCAATTTTAGCAAACTGAATCAAACCAATTCCGATTGGTCCTGCTCCCATTACCAAAACGGTATCCGTCGGTTTTACAGCCGCTCTTCTCACGCCATGTGCTGCAATTGCCAAAGGTTCAACCAAAGCCAATTCATCATAATCCAAACCTTGACCGTGCAGTAAATATTGTTCTGGAATTGATACATATTCAGCCATTCCACCGTCAATATGAACACCGAAAACTTTGATATTTACACAGCAATTTGTCAATCCGTTTCGACACGCAACACATTTTCCGCAGTTGAAATACGGAATAAAAGTTACTTTGTCGCCGGCTTTAAATCCTTCTGCATTTCCTTTTACATATTCTGCAGCCAATTCGTGACCTAAAATTCTTGGATATTCAAAATAAGGCTGAGTACCACCAAAAGCATGGATATCAGTTCCACAGATTCCGATTCTTTTAATTTTCAATAAAACTTCGCCCTCTTTTGGTTCCGGAATACTGGTTTCTTTTAGTAAAAATTCCTGCGGTTTTTCGCAAACTATATATTTCATTTTATACTTTCTTAATTTTTATTTTTGATATGCTACAGCCTTTTGTTTACTTGTTCCTAAACCTTCAATTCCTAATTCAACAACATCGCCCGCTTTAATATAAATCGGATCTGGTTTAATTCCTAAACCAACTCCTGGAGGCGTTCCTGTACTGATAATATCGCCCGGAAGCAAAGTCATAAACTGACTTAAATAATGTACCAGATAAGGAATTTTGAAAACTAGATTTAGTGTATTACTGTCTTGGTATTTTTTACCATTTACCGTCAGCCACATCTTTAAATTGTCAACATCTGTAATTTCGTCTTTTGTAGCCAAAAATGGTCCAAGAGGCGCAAAAGTATCGCTTCCTTTTCCTTTTGCCCATTGTCCTCCACGCTCTAATTGAAATGCTCTTTCGCTGTAATCGTTCAATAAAGCATAACCCGCAACGTAATCTAAAGCTTCCGCTTCTTCAACATAACTTGCTTTTTTTCCAACAATAAAAGCCAATTCTACTTCCCAATCTGTTTTTTCACTGTTTTTCGGAATAATCAAATCATCGTCTGGACCGCACAAAGAAGTTGTTGATTTGAAGAAAATAATAGGTTCTGTCGGAATCGGAGCGTTTGTTTCTTTACAGTGATCGATATAATTTAAACCAATGCAGATAATTTTTGAAGGTCTTGCCACCGGTGAACCTAAACGTATTGAAGCATCTACTTCCGGCAAAGTTGGATTACTTTCTAATGCTTTTTGTAATTTCTCTAATCCGTTTTCTTCAAAGAAACTTTCGTTAAAATCGGTTACAATCGAAGAAACATCGTATCTTTTCTCTCCAATCAAAACTCCGGGTTTCTCTTTTCCGATTTCTCCAAAACGTATTAATTTCATAATCGTATATTTTTTAGTTGTTAGTTTATAATTTGTAGTTATTCTTCATTCATTAATTCAAAATTCTTCAAAAAGAACATAGCAAAATTAATAAATGTAAAAATCACAATTACAAAAATACTTTTTAAAAATTAATATCCGAGTGATATTTTATTTTCCGTTAATGAAAATGACTAAACTTTAAATTTTTATAACATTTTTTAGATCGTTTGTAAAAATTATATCACTAATTATCGATTTATGTAAAAAAGATTTCTTAAAAAGAAAGGATTTCTTGTGCATTTAAATCTTATTTCTACTTTTGTAATTGTAAATTTTACATTTATTATTTCAATCGATTTCACTACAAAAAATTCCTATATACAAATGATAAAATTAAAGGGCATAACTTGGAACCATACAAGAGGTTTGCTTCCAATGGTTGCTACATCGCAGCGTTTTACAGAATTACATCCTGATGTTGAAATTTCTTGGGAGAAAAGAAGTTTACAAGAATTTGCAGATGCTTCTATCGAAGACTTGGCCAAAAGGTTCGATTTATTGGTAATCGATCATCCTTGGACAGGTTTTGGAGCGCAAACCAAAGCGATTCTTCCGTTATCTGATTACTTATCAAACGAATATATTAAAGATCAAGAAAGTAATACTGTTGGAAAATCTTACGGAAGTTATGTTTTTCATGATAAATTATGGGCGTTGCCAATTGATGCAGCAACTCCGGTTGCCTCTGCCCGCTTGGATATTTTAGAAAAAAACAATTTAGAGGTTCCAAAAACTTATGATGACTTATTGGCTCTAGCGAAAAAGGGTTTAGTCGCTTTTGCCGGAATTCCGGTAGATGTTTTAATGAGTTTTTATATGTTTTGCTGCAGTTTGGGTGAAGCTCCTTTTCTTTCTGAAGAAAAAGTGATTTCTGAAACTACAGGAATCAAAGCGCTTCAAATGTTTAGAGAACTGGCGCAGTTGATTGATCCCGCAAACTTTAATCGTAATCCAATTCAGGTTTATGAAGCGATGGTTAATTCAGACGAAATTGCCTACTGCCCTTTTGCTTATGGTTATTCTAATTATTCTCGCATTGGCTACAGCCAAAACCTTTTACATTTTTATGATTTAGTAAAATTGAATGATAATCCGATGATTTCTTCTTTGGGCGGAACTGGATTAGCGGTTTCTTCATTCAGCGAACATATTGAAACAGCCATAAAATATGCTGAATTTACGTGTTCATCACAAGTGCAGCAGAATATTTATACCGATAATGGCGGTCAACCAGGACATTTGCAAGCTTGGAAAAGTGAGCGAATTAATAGCGTGACGCACGATTATTTCAAAAATACACTTCCTGCTTTAGAACGCGCTTTCCTTCGTCCAAGATATTATGGACATATGTATTTCCAGGATCATGCTGGAGATGTAGTTCGCAATTATTTGATGAACGGTGGAGACGAATTAAAAGTGTTGGAAGAAATGAATTCGCTTTACAAGGAATCTTTAAAAATCCAGACCGTATGAGACCTTTAGAAGGATTAATTGTTCTGGAATTCTGCCAGTTTTTAGCAGGACCTTCGGCAGGATTAAAACTAGCTGATTTGGGCGCGCGCGTTATCAAAATTGAACGTCCTGTAAAAGGTGAAGCCTGCAGACAATTGAGTATTAAAGATTTGTTTGTGGATGACAGTAGTTTGCTTTTTCATACCATTAACAGAAATAAAGAATCTTTTGCAGCCGATTTGAAAAATCCTGACGATTTAGTTTTAATTAAAAAACTAATCGAAAAGTCTGATATTATGACGCATAATTTCAGACCTGGAGTAATGGAAAAAATCGGTTTAGATTTTGAAAATGCTTTGGCTATTAATCCACAGATTATTTACGGAACTATTACAGGTTACGGAAATGAGGGTCCGTGGGCTAAGAAACCGGGACAAGATTTATTATTGCAATCACTATCTGGTTTAAGCTGGCTGAGCGGACGCAAAAGTCAAGGTCCAGTTCCTTTTGGTTTGGCTGTAGCCGATTTAATGTGCGGGAATCATTTTGTACAAGGAATTTTGGCAGCACTTTTAAAAAGAGCTAAAACCAAACAAGGAGTTTTGGTAGAAGTGAGTCTGTTGGAATCTATTTTGGATGTACAATTTGAAGCCATAACTTCTTTCTTAAACGATGGAGGCCAACAACCGGAAAGAGGTGATATTAAAGGAAGTGCACATGCTTTTTTAAGCGCTCCTTATGGCGTTTACCCAACTCAGGACGGTTATTTATCGCTGGCAATGGGCGATTTGATTTTTATTGGAAAAACTTTAGGATTGGACTTAAACGCTTTCGCGGATAAACATCTTTGGTTTGAAAAAAGAGATGAAATCAGAACGATTTTGAGTGAAAGAATTAAAACCCAAACATCTGATTATTGGATTGAAATATTGCAGAAAGAAGGTATTTGGTGCGGAAAAGTTTTCAATTACGAAGAACTGGACAATCAGCCTTTTGTAAATGAATTACAGCTGAAACAAACCGTAAAAAATACGGAAGGCGAAACTTTAGTTACAACGAGAAGTCCAATTCAATTGGACGGCGAAATTCTATTAAGTGAGAAAGCTGCGCCAAAAGTAGGACAAGACAATTTAAGCATACACGAACAATTTTTAAACAACTTGAAATGAAACCATTAGAAGATTATTTAATTGTAGATTTCAGTCAGTTTCTTTCGGGTCCATCGGCGAGTTTGCGTTTGGCCGATTTGGGCGCGCGCGTAATAAAAATTGAAAAACCGGGAACGGGAGATATCTGCCGTACTTTATATACTTCTGATTTGATTATGAACGGCGAATCGTCTGTTTTTCATACCATCAACAGAAACAAAGAATCTTTTGCAATTGATTTTAAACAGCCAGAAGAACTTCAAAAATTAAAAAAATTATTAGCCAAAGCAGATGTTGTGATGCATAATTTCAGACCTGGAGTTATGGAACGCATTGGTTTGAGTTATGAAGAAGTTAAAAACATTAATCCGAATGTGATTTATGGGTCAATTTCAGGTTTTGGAGAACATCCAGATTTGAAAGATTTACCAGGACAAGATTTGCTTTTACAATCATTAACCGCTTTAACTTGGTTGAGTGGCAATCAAGAAGATGGTCCAGTTCCAATGGGATTATCGATTGTTGATATGCTTGCTGGTGCACATTTGGCTCAGGGAATTTTAGCCGCTTTATATCGAAAAGCAACGCATAACATTGGCGCACAAATTCAAGTCAGTATGTTGGAATCGGCATTTGATTTTCAATTTGAAACGATTACGACATATTTTAATGACGGAGGAGAATTACCAGTTCGAACTAAAACCAATAACGCACACGCTTATTTGGGCGCTCCATACGGAATTTACAAAACCAAAAACGGCTATTTAGCATTGGCAATGGGATCGATTCCTGTTTTGGCTTCTTTGCTACAATGTGATGCTTTATTGGCTTTCCCAGAAAATAAATTTACACTTAGAGACGAAATCAAAAATATTCTTGCCGATCATCTGCAAACGCAGGAAACACAGTTTTGGTTGGACATTTTAGAACCTGCAGACATTTGGTGCGCTGGAGTTTTAAACTATCAGCAGTTATTTGCTGAAGATGGATTTAAGGTTTTGAATTTTACCCAGCAAGTTGAAATGCTTGACGGTTATACCTATAAAACAACACGCTGTCCGATAAAAATTGACGGCGAATATCTGACTTCAGAAAAAGGTTCGCCGAAACTAGGTCAGGATAACGAAAAAATTATTAAAGAATTTATTGACTGTTAATGGAAAAAATTAGAATCGCCGTTCGTAAATTCGATCCTTTCGAAAGTACACTTCGAAAATTATGGGATGCATTTTCACTTCAAAATAATATAAAAATTGAAGCTAAAATGGTTGCCTTAGAACTTCATGATTTGTATGAAACCACGATTTCAGATAAAGGTTTAAAAGAAGGAAAATGGGACATCGCCCATATTAACACCGATTGGATTTATGACGCTGCAAACGAAAATGCGGTTCTTAATTTATTTCCATTAATTGGAGAAAATCCGCCAGAAAATTATCCTTTTGGATGGCATAAATCACTTTTGCATTTGCAGAAACTAAGTAACGGCATTTTCGGACTTCCATTTCACGATGGTCCAGAATGTCTGATTTACCGAAAAGATTTATTCGAAAACGAAACAGAGAAAGAGAATTTTAAAAAACAGTTTGGTTACGAACTTGCTACTCCAAAAACCTGGCAGGAATTCGCAGAAATAGCCACATTTTTTAATCGTCCCGAACAAAATTTATACGGTGCTGTTTTTGCCAATTATCCAGACGGACATAATATGGTTTTTGACTTCTGTCTGCAGTTATGGACACGCGGCGGTTCTTTATTAAACAAAAAAAATCAGATTGACATTCATAATGAAGCAGCGGTAAAAGCATTGGATTTTTATCGGAAAATGGTCAATAACAAAAATGCAGTTCATCCAAAATCTAGAGAATTTGGTTCAGTTGAAGCAGGTTTGGCTTTCGCCGAAGGACAAGCCGCAATGGCCATAAACTGGTTCGGATTTGCTTCTATGGCAGAAGTAATTGAAGAATCGAAAGTGAAGGGGAAAATTGATATCACTTCCCTCCCATCCGATCCTGGTCATAAAACAGCTTCTTTGAATGTATATTGGTTGTATACTATTGGCTCAGGAAGCAAACATCAAAAACTGGCGTATGATTTTTTACGATTTGCCACTACTCCTGAAAGCGATAAATTATTAACAATCGAAGGCGGCATCGGATGCAGAAAATCGACTTGGAAAGATGCAGAAATTAATAGTTTAATTCCGTTTTATCATAAACTGGAAATGCTTCATGAAAATGCATTAACACTGCCTCAAACCCCAATCTGGCCAAAAGTAGCCGAATTAATTGACGGAGCAGTTTTAAAAGCGATTGAAACTGATATTTCATCAGGTATAATTTTAGAGGAAACTCAGAAAAAAATTAAAGAATTAAGTCAAGGAACAACATTACACAGCTCTGTCAAAAATTAAACTTGGCAGACTTAATTTCAAAATATAGAACAAATGAATATTCCCTATAAACCTTTACTTCCCCAAACAGAACAGCCCATTGTAATTATTGGAGCGAGCGGTATTGTAAAAGATGCCCATCTTCCTGCTTACGAAATGGCTGGTTTTAAAGTTTTTGGTATTACCAACAGAACGATTTCGAAAGCATATGATTTACAGAAACAATTCAAAATCGATCATGTTTTTGAAAGTGTTGCTCATGCGGTTAAAAATGCGCCTTCAAACGCTGTTTATGATATTACCGTTTTACCTGATCAATACATCGAAATTTTAGAACAATTGCCAGACGGAGCTGCAGTTTTGATTCAGAAACCAATGGGAAATGATTTGGCTCAGGCTCGTGAAATTGTAGAAGTCTGCGAAAGAAAAAATTTGGTTGCTGCAATCAACTTTCAATTGCGTTTTGCTTCTTTTGTAAGTGCAGCCAGATATTTAATCGATCAGGGCATTATCGGCGAATTATACGATTTAGAATTTAAAGTTACCGTAAATACGCCTTGGGAATTATTTCCTTTAATTAAAGAACATCCGAGATTGGAGATTCTTTTTCACAGTGTGCATTACATTGACTGCATTCGATCTTTTCTGGGAAATCCGAAAAGTGTATTGGCAAAAACGGCTAAACATCCGCTTAAGAAACTATCTTCAAGCCGATCTACCATTATCTTAGATTATGGCGAAGATAAACATGTTGTGATCAATACGAATCATGATCATCATTTTGGTCCAAAGCATGAAGAAAGCTACATCAAATGGGAAGGAACAAAAGGCGCTGTTAAAGCAAAAATGGGTCTGTTAATGAATTATCCTGACGGTCTTCCTGACGTTTTTGAGTACGCGCTGCCAAAAAAAGATAATGAAAATGAATACGAATGGACAGAAGTAAAACTGGAAGGCTCGTGGTTTCCTGAAGCTTTTATTGGCGCAATGTCTAATCTAATGCGTTACAAAGAGGGTTCTGACTCAGTTTTATCTGCCAGCGTTCAGGATGTTTTAGGAACAATGAAAGTTGTAGAAGCTTGTTACGCGAGCAGTAAAAACGGTGGAATTTCTTTTGATGAAGTGTAATTAAAACACTATATTTCAAAACCAAAAAAAAACAAATTTCAGTCCGTCTCAAAATAAATATCTTTTGACATTTATTTGAAAGAGCCAGACCGATAAAAATATCTAGAATATGTATTTTAAATCGACTTTTTTCGAAGATTATCAAATCGACGACAAACGAGTAACTTTAGGCAGAACAATCACAGAAACTGACTTCGTAGTTCACGCCGGACACACTGGAGATTTCTTCCCGCACCACATGGACGAAGAATGGTGTAAAACACAACCTTTCGGACAAAGAATCGCCCACGGAACTATGGTTTTTGCAATCGGAATCGGATTAACGGCTTCAGAAATAAATCCAGAGGCTTTTTCTAGAGGTTACGATAAAATGCGTTTTGTAAAACCAGTTCATATCGGTGACACCATTCATTCTGAAATCACTATTTCTGAAAAAGGCGAAGCCAAAAATCCAGAAATGGGAACTGTAACAGAACACGTAGAAATCATTAACCAATGCGGTGAAGTCGTTTTGGTATGTGATCATTTACTTTTAGTAAAGAAAAAATAATTTTCTTCTAGGGACAAAGGTTCAGAGGTGCAAAGGAACAGAGGTTTCTTCACTTTGAACCTTTGTCGCTTTGAACCTTTGAACCTAAAAAATAACAAAAAACTATCTAAACAATGCAAATTACAAACCAAGCTGGCGATCAACACGAAGTGCCGACAGAAGGCGGAAAAGGAAATCAATATCTTTTGCCTTTTATTCTTGTTACCTGCCTATTTTTTCTTTGGGGAATGGCCCACAACTTAGATTCTGTTTTGATTCCGCACTTGAAAAAAGCATGTGAATTAAACAATCGTCAATCTACTTTAATTGATACTTCTGTATTCTTTGCTTATTTTATTATGGCGATTCCTGCGGGAATGCTGATTAAAAGGTTTGGTTATAAAAACAGTATCATAACGGGATTATTAGTTTTTGCTGTGGGAGCATTTTTGTTCGTTCCAGCGGCTAATACCAGAACTTACGAATTGTTTTTATTTGCACTTTTTGTTATCGGGTGTGGTTTAACTATTTTAGAAACAAGCGCAAACCCTTATGCTGCAATATTAGGACCTGCTGAATCTTCTTCTAAAAGATTGAATTTAGCAGCTTCTTTCAACGGATTAGCCGCAATGGTTGCTCCAATTGTAGGTTCGTTATTTATTCTTTCAGGAACCAATCATACACCAGAACAAATGGCCGCAATGCCAGAGGCAGAAAAAGCGGCTTATTTACTAGGCGAAGCAGCTTCTGTAAAAATGCCATATATCGTATTAGGAAGTATTTTAGTTTTAGTTGCTATTATTTTCTATTTCGTACAATTGCCTTCAATGAAAGCGACTCATGCTGAAGCTGAAATTAAACCAGGATTTTTCTCTGTTTTAAAATTCAGACATTTAAGTTGGGGAGTTATAGCTCAATTTTTCTATGTTGGAGCACAGGTTTGTATTACAAGTTTCTTTATCCGTATTGCACAGCAAGGCGCTGGATTAGATGAAAAAACGGCTGGTTATTACTTAGGAATCTATGGTTTCCTTTTTATGGCGGGACGTTTTATTGGAACATTCTTTTTACGTTTTGTAAAAGATTATGTTTTATTGTCAATCTACTGCGTAATGAGCGCTATTCTTTGTCTGGTTGCCATATATGGTTCTGGAATTGTAGTGATTTATGCTCTTGGAGGAATCGGATTCTTTATGTCAATTATGTTCCCAACGATTTTCTCTTTGGGAATTAAAGGCTTAAAATCGAATACTGAAACGGGTTCTTCCTGGTTAGTAATGTCAATTGTTGGAGGCGCGATTATTCCTTACGGAATGGGAACTTTAATCGATATGAATCACGATGATATTCAGTCAGGATATATTATTCCTTTAGTTTGCTTTTTGATTATTCTTTCTTTTGGTGCTTTTGGTCATAAAGTAAAAACGGTTTCTGAATAGTTTTTTTTGCCACAGATTATTTGGATTAAAAAGGATTTTTTTTAGCCACACCCGAACAATAGCGAACTGGCGAAGCAAATTTCACGAATTATCACAAATTTATTTTTATTAAAAAATATTTAAATATCAATTGCCTCCAGCTAAAGCTGGAGGTTTTTTGTTTAGTGTAAATAAAATAACACATCTAAATAAAGCTCTGAAGGAGCGAAATATTTGTAGCAAATAAAATATACATCCATCTAAAGAAAGCTCCAGAGGAGCGACACAATATCATTGCAATACGTCCCCGTGGTTGAAACCACGGGCTATATCGAAATACATGATGCTAAAATAATGGTATTTTTTTTTTATAAAATCAAAAACGCCTCCAATGTGGAGGCGTCTTCATTTAGCCAGTTTAAGGATTAACGGCGATTACCGTTTGAATGATCGTGGTTTTTGTCTGACTGTTTTTTGGAGTTATTATTGTTTTTATGATTCCCATTGTTATCAGATTTTTTTTGACCTTTTCCATTGTTATTTTTCACTGGTTTTTCTCCTCTGTTTTTTTGAGGTTTTCCAACATAACCTTTTGGATAAACTTTTCTGTGATTTGTATGATAATTATAAGGTGCATCACCTCTATAATCAGTCAAAACCACTTTATAACCTGAATACAAATCATAATTTCTATATCTTGAAGGAAGTCTTTTTTCACGCATCCATTTTCCTCCGTTGTCGTAGATAAATACGCTTTGATTTACATCATAATATACATCGATATCTGGCAGGTAATAATATCTGCTGTCATCGTAACCTTGCGGTCCCCAGTTTGGAGGTGTTCCAATATTTACATTGATTGACACTTGAGCCTGGGCGAAAAAAACACTCATAAAGAGTACTGAGGCGAATACTAATTTTTTCATGATCTTTAGTTTTAAATATTAATTTTAGTAGATATGAATCTAAAGTAATGCCAATATTTAACGCAGTCGCATTCATTATACGGAACAGCCAAACTAATCGACGAATACTACTTTTTAGCCGACATAGATTTCAAAAAAAAACGCCTCATTTCTGAGGCGTTTATAGTCATGTTTTTATTAAATTAAGCGATCATTAAATGATCTTGATCGTGGTGGAACTTAAAGTCTGTTTTAATTATTTTTAACCGATTCAAAGTTAAATCCAATTCTACAATAATTAATTATTAATTAGACGAAAGGTGAAATATTTCCGACAAACGGTTATTATTCTAACAGATAAAACATTTTTTTACTTCCATCCTCCGCCTAAAGCTCTGTATAAATTTACAACAGCCTGTAACTTTTGCAAATTATCATTGATACCACTTAACTGCGCAGCCAAAAGATTTTGCTCAGAAGTTAATACATCTGTATAATTTGTAGCTGAACTGTATTCTAAAAGCTGTTGTGTAAAATCAACCGCTTTTTCTAAAGCTTCAATTTGTTTTTGTCTCGAATCTTCTTTCTCAACAGCCATTTCATAAGAATATAAAGCATTTGAAACTTCCTGTCCCGCCACTAAAAGGCTTTGCTGAAAATTATTATAAGCTTGTAATTGTTGCGACTGAGCCGTTGTTAATCTCATTTTATTCAATCCCTGATTAAAAATTGGCTGGGTTAAACCTCCAATAATAGAATAAAAAATAGAGTGACTAAAAAAGTCTTTCAATTCTAAATTCGAAAATCCGGTGCTTGCTGTAAGTGTCAGACTTGGATAAAAATAAGTTTTAGCCAAATTTACAGATTCAAAAGCTACTCTGAAATTGAATTCCGCTTGACGAACATCCGGACGATTCTGTAATAGTTGAGCAGGCATACCAAGAGCAATAATTTCAGGAATAATTTGTGTTCCTAATTCCCCTCTGTCAATTGGTCCGGGTGCTTGTCCTAATAAAATATTCAAAGCATTTTCTGTTTCACGAATATTTTGTTTTAAATCCGGAATCAAAACTTCTGCAGCATGCTGGTTTGCTTCACTTTGAACAACCGCAGCTCCTGTAACAATTGCACCTTCTTTTAAAGCTTTAATTGTTTCCACATTTTTGATACGGCTTTCTAATGTTTCCTGTGTAATCTTAAGCGATTTATCATAAGCCAAAAGCATAAAATAATTATTGGCAATATCTGATATCAACTGTGTCTGAACAGCCTGTTTGGCAGCATCAGTTGCTAAATAAGTAGCTAAAGCGGCTCTTTTAGAACTGCTTAATTTTCCCCAGATATCAAGTTCCCATGAAGTGCTTGCCCCTAATTTATAGGTTGTCGTCAGAGTATTGATATTGATTCCCGCCGGAAAGTTAAGTCCTGCTTGTGATTGTTTATTATGAGTGGCACTTGCGTCTAATTGCAATGTTGGATAGTAAGCCAGTTTGCTCTGACGTAGTGAAGCACGAGCCTGCACAATATTCTCAATGGCATTCTTCAAATTAAGATTCTGATCTAAACCTTTTTGAATTAATGCATTCAGTTTTTCATCTTTAAAAACACTCTGCCAAGGCATATCAGCAATTGTTGTCGAATCTGTTGAAGATTGGTCACGATACAACTGATCTGTTTTTAAGGTTGTGGGACGTTCGTATTTCTTGGTAACGGAGCACGCACTCAAAAGTGCGGCCGTCATTACCATAAGAATATATTTATTTGAACTATTAGTCATTTCTTTCTTGATTAAATTTTACTCTTTGTGAGCTTCTATTAAATGAATTTCGTCTTCATCATCATCTTCATCATCATAACCGTCTTTTGCAGGACCGCTAATCTTTTCCTGTAGATTTTGGAAAATGATAAACAGAACCGGAATTACGAAAACTCCTAAAATTGTTCCGATTAACATACCTCCAACAGCTCCGGTACCAATCGATTTGTTACCAACAGCACCTGCTCCGGAAGCAAACATCAATGGAACTAATCCTAAAATAAAGGCAAATGAAGTCATCAAAATCGGACGTAAACGTGCTACAGCTCCTTCAATTGCCGATTGTACAACCGGTAGTCCTTTACGTCTTCTGTCCAAAGCAAATTCGACAATCAAAATACCGTTCTTTGCCAAAAGTCCGATCAGCATGATTAAGGAAATCTGCAAATAGATATTACTATTCAATTTGAAAATAATCGAGAACAAATAAGCTCCTGCCAATCCAAATGGAATTGATAGTAATACCGCGAATGGCAAAATATAACTTTCGTATTGTGCACTTAACAAGAAATAAACGAACACCAAACATAAAATAAAGATGAAAATCGTTTCTCCGCCCGAAGCTAATTCCTCGCGCGTTAATCCCGAAAATTCATAACCATAACCTGCCGGAAGGTTTTCTGCTGCCACTTCCTGAATCGCTTTAATAGCATCTCCGGAACTGTAACCCGGTTTTGGTGCTCCCGTGATCGAAATTGACGTAAATAAGTTAAATCTAGAAATAGATTCCGGACCAAAAACCCTTGTCATTTTTACAAACTCTGTAATTGGTGCCATATTTCCTGCACTATTACGTACAAATATCTTATTCAATCCTTGTGTGTTTGTTCTAAACTCTGGAGAAGCCTGAATCATTACACGATATTGTTTTCCAAATTTGTTGAAATTAGAAGCATACAATCCGCCATAATATCCTTGCATAGTGGATAGAATTGTATTGATAGAAACTCCGGCATCTTTCGCTTTAGCTAAATTTATATCCATCATATACTGCGGGAATCCAGGATTAAATGGAGTTGTCGCATATTGTATTTCAGGACGTTCAGATAATTTAGCTAAGAATTCGTTATTTACTTTATAAAATTCAGAAGTTGTATGTCCTCCTTTATCCTGTAATTGGAATTCGAATCCACCACTTTGACCAAAACCCTGAATAGTTGGCGGAGAAATAAAGAAAATACTAGCCTCACGAATTCCGCTTGTTTTAGCAAAAAGCTGTCCAATTACATCATCAACACTAAGATCACGCTGATCCCAAGGATATAATTTCACAATAACCATACTGTAGGCACTACCCGCACCCGCCGTAAAGTTCTGTCCAACGATACGAAGTGTATTTTTTACTCCCGGAATAGTCTTCGCAATACTATCTACTTTTTTAGCCATTATATCAGAACGTTCCATAGAAGCTGATGGTGGTAAACTAATATTAGCAAAAACAGTTCCCTGATCTTCTGAAGGAACGAAAGCAGACGGCGTAGTTTTCATCATATAAACTAAGGCTGCTCCCGCAATCACAATTGCAGCTAATGCAATCCATTTTTTTACAGAAAGAAAACTTACTGATCGTTTATATCTTGCTGTAACATTATCAAATGCAACGTTAAACGAAGTATAAAAACGCTGTAAATAACTTTTATGTTTATGATCCTCTGCATGTGGTTTTAACAAAAGTGCACACAAAGCAGGGCTCAGTGTCAAGGCGTTTACTGCAGAAAGAATAATCGCAACAGCTAGTGTAATACCAAACTGCTTATAGAAAACCCCTGTTGAACCAGTAATAAATGTTACCGGAATAAATACCGCCGCCATTACCAGTGTAATCGAAATAATCGCGCCTGAAATTTCATCCATTGCATGAATGGTAGCTTTTTTAGCCGATTTATATCCATGATCTAATTTGGCGTGAACTGCCTCGACGACCACAATCGCATCATCGACCACAATACCAATGGCGAGTACCATTGCAAAAAGCGTTAATAAGTTGATCGTAAATCCGAATAAATTCAGGAAGAAAAACGTACCCACAATCGCAACCGGAACCGCAATTGCCGGAATTAAAGTCGATCTGAAATCCTGAAGGAAAATAAATACAACGATGAAAACCAATATAAAGGCTTCAATCAAAGTATGAATTACTTTTTCAATAGAAGCATCCAAATTTTCGTTGACATCCACCATAATAGTGTATTTCATTCCTTTTGGAAAACTTTTTGCTGCTTCTTCGATCAGTTTTTTAGAATTGATAATTACATCACGTGCATTAGATCCTGGAGTCTGGCTGATTGCCATTGCTGCAGATTCTACACCATTAGTTTTAATTGTTGAAGAATAACTTAATGAACCTAATTCTACTTTAGCCACATCTTTAAGTCGCAGCATCTGTCCATTTCCAACAGATTTTATAACAATGTCTTCAAATTCCTGAGCACTTGTTAAACGTCCTTTATATTTAATTACATATTGAAATGCCTGATTTCCATTTTCACCAAATTTACCTGGTGCCGCTTCGATATTCTGTTCGGCCAAAGCAGCTGAAATATCGCTTGGAATCAGTTTGTATTGCTGCATTACATCCGGTTTTAGCCAGATTCTCATAGAGTAATCTTTTGCACCAAAAACGGTTACATCTCCTACTCCAACTACACGCTGAATCTGAGGTACAAGGTTGATTTTCGCATAATTCTGAAGAAACGTCTGATCATAAGCTTTATCATCACTATATAAAGAGAAAATCAATAAGTTACTACTCTGACTTTTGGTTACAGTAACCCCGGCCTGAGTTACCTCAACAGGAAGTAAACTTGTCGCTCTGGAAACCCTGTTCTGCACGTTTACCGCTGCTAAATCAGGATTGGTTCCTACTTTAAAGAAAACTTTTATAGAAGCATTTCCATCATTTGTTGCTGTAGAAGTCATGTACGTCATGTTTTCTACACCATTAATCTGCTCTTCCAACGGAATTACGATACTTTTAAGTACCACATCCGCGTTGGCTCCGGTATAACTTGCCGCCACATTTACCGTTGGTGGTGCAATATCCGGATATTGGGAAATCGGTAACTCTATTAGGCCTAAAACACCTAAAATAACGATAATAACAGATATTACCGTCGAGAGTACGGGTCTTTGTATAAATTTTTTAAACATTTGATTTATTTTAAGTCAGCGTAAACTGTTTCTGGACTTTGTTTTTGCGCTTTAATTTCAGTTCCTTCTTTTAAAGAAGCTACTCCTTCTAAAACTATTTCGTCTCCTGCCTGCAAACCGCTTGTTACCACGTAATAGTTTCCTGCTGTATTTTCAAGTACTGAAATATTGGCATTTCTTGTTTTACCGTCTTTTCCTAGAACTACTGCAAACATTTTATCCTGAAGTTCGAATGTTGCACTCTGAGGAATAATGATTCCGTCTTTTACTTCTTTTGGAATACGAACTGTAGTGCTGCTTCCGCTTCTGATAATTCCTTTTGGATTTGGGAAACGAGCTCTCACATTTACGGTACCTGTTTCAGTATTGATTAATCCGTTTACAGTTTCGATATTTCCTTTTTGATCATAAGCTGAACCATCTGAAAGCAGTAATGAAACTGCCGGCATACTTTTTAATTTTTGGTTTAATGAAGCTCCTGCATCTTTCGTAAAATTCAATAATGTTTTTTCATTCATCGCAAAATAAGCATACACATTACCAATACTTGAAACTGTAGTTAAAGGTTCTGTAGTATTAGAACTTACCAAACTTCCTAAACGAAACGGAATTGAACCTACAACTCCATTTACAGGACTTGTAACGGTAGTATATCCTAAATTAACTTTCGCATTTACTAAAGCTGCATTAGCCTGAGCTAAAGCTGCCAAAGCAGACTCATAAGTATATTGTGCAGATTCTAAATCATACTTACTGATAATTCCTTTTTCTACTAAAGGTTTTACTTTATTTACAGCCAATTTAGCCGAACTTAAATCTGCCTGAGCACTTTTAATACTTGCTGTAGCAGTTCTTACTTGCTGTTCATATTCCGGAGCGCTAATTTTGAATAAAGGCTGACCGGCTTTTACAACTGCTCCTTCATCTACAAAAATTTTATCAATATACCCTTCAACTCTTGGGCGAATTTCTATATTTTGCTGTCCTTGAATACTAGCAGGAAAATCGCTGTTTAATGTAGCAGATTCCTGTTGTAATGTCACAGTCTTATACTCTTTTATCTGCGGTGCTCCGCCAGCCTGAGCCGACTTGTCATTTTTACCACAAGATGCGATAATAAATGCTGCTGCGAGAATACTTAAAAATGATTGCTTATTCATTGTGAAAAATGTGTGATTATCGATTATATGACAACAAAAGAACTAAAATATAACAAACGAAAAATTTCAAATAGACGAAGAGCAAAAGAGAATCGATAAAGGCAACCTAAGAACCGATGGACTTTTTTAAAATATTAAACAAGTGTTTAATTTTTGACTTATCGGCTCTAAAATGCTTTTTAGAGACTCTAAATCCGTTTTGGGCGATTGCCAAAAAATCGTATTTAAATAAAATGTAATATTGTCTCAAAATCATAATTTGTAATGACACCAAATATTTTCAGACCTTATTTATTCACCGGATTACATATTCTCAGTTGGGTATTATTAGGCTTTATTATGTTGTTTTACATGCCTTTAACCTGGAATGTAATTCTTCCGTCTGCTTTTTGGCTTTGGCAGATTATTTTATTGTTATTATTAATGATTATTTTTTATTCGAATGCTAAAGTCATAGTTCCAAGAACCATTTTTAAGGATAATACTTCGCCTTTTATGATTTGGGCTCTTGTCATTATTTTCATCATGCAGTTAATTGCTTATTTTTATACTTCCCAAACTGATCTTCATAACAAAATCAGTTTAATATTAGGATTTAAAAAATATAGAAATCCCTATTTTGACAATTACGTTTTAACACTCACTTTGTTGGTTTTAGGAATCAGTACGAGCTGGGCGATGCTGCAATACTGGCAAAAAGCTGCACAGCACAAACAGAAACTGGAGCAAGACAAAACAATGGCTGAACTGGCAATGTTAAAAGCACAGATTAATCCGCATTTTTTCTTCAATTCGCTTAATAGCATTTATTCACTTACCTATACAGATATAGAAGATTCCAGAAATGCGTTACATACTTTAAGTCGTATGATGCGTTACTTACTTTACAGCACTGAAGGAGAAAGAACAACTTTATTAAAAGAAGTCGAATTTCTAAAAGATTTTATTGCTTTAATGAAACTGCGTGCCAACAGCAAACTAACCATCACAACTGAAATTCCCGAAAAACTGCACGATTATCCAATTGTTCCCATGTTATTACTACCTTTAGTAGAAAATGCATTTAAACATGGCGTGCATGCCACTGATAAAAGCGAAATACACATAAAACTTACTCAGGAAGGAACTGATTTAGAGTTTGAAGTAGAAAATACTTTTTTTGAAAAAGTCTCTATTCCCGATGTAGGAGGCATTGGCTTAACCAATACCAAACGAAGATTGCATCTGATTTATCCCAATCATCATTTTATGACTTTTGGTGTTACTCCGGATGGAACCTATAAGATTAAACTGAAAATAACTTTAGAGCAATGACCGTATTAAAATGTATAGCAGTAGATGATGAACCATTGGCTTTAAAATTGGTAGAAACATTTATTCATCAGACACCATTTTTAGAATTAATTACTACCTGCGATAATGCTGTAGACGCAATGGGTATTATCAGGGAAGAAAAACCGGATGTTGTTTTCTTAGATATTAACATGCCGAATTTAACCGGAATGGAACTAGCAAGGCTTTTACAAGATCAACCCGGACCATTGCCAAAAATCGTTTTTACAACAGCATACAATCATTATGCTATTGAAGGTTATCGCGTAAATGCTGTTGATTATCTTCTAAAACCTTTTAGTTATGAAGAATTCCTTCGTGCTTCAAGTAAAGTGCTTCAATTACATGAAGAAGCCAACAATAATGCTTTCCAAAACATTGCTGCCGATGACGAATTTATCTTTTTGAAAGTTGAATATCAATGGGTTCGTATTTCGCTAAAAGACATCTGCTATATTGAAAGTTTGAAAGATTATGTAAAAGTACATCTTGAAGATTCGCAAAAAGCTTTGCTGTCACTTATATCCCTAAAAGCTTTAGAAGAAAAACTGCCGTCTTCAAAATTTATGCGGGTACATCGCTCGTTTATTGTTTCCTTAGATAAAATTAGTGCCATTAGTAAAAACTCCATTTTTATTGATAAGATAGAAATTACGGTTGGTGAACAATATAAAGAGGCCTTTAAAGTAATGGTTGATAAATGGCTTAAATAAAATTAGAATACAAAAAATTATGGAAAAAAGATCAAACAAATATTACTTAACATTAAGTCTTAAGCAATACGCAAATGGTGAAACCGAACCTGCAAAAGAATTAGGAATCGAATTTGACAATCACGATGAAATTTTTGGAATTATTGACCGAATCAAAGAAAAGAACCTTTTTGCTGACGATTCTGAAGCAGTTCAGTTTGCAATTGGACTGAAATTATTCAGCGAAATCAAAATTAAAAATCGTAAAAACCCACTTTTTGACGAATTAAATGAAGTTTTTCCTGTCTTCATGAAAAAACTAAAAAGTCTTTAAGAATCCCTTTAAATTCAAGACCTCGTCGATATTGCCTTTCAAAATTTGAATGTTAAATTTAAGATATTAAATAAATAATCTAATTTTTATTGACAATAATCTCTCACAAAATCCCGTTTCAATTAAGCATGTCCCACTAAATGCTTTTCCAAAAGAAGTTTAATTTCTGCTTTTTGAAATTCTTTTGCTTCAGATAAAATGGCACAAAGCATTTAGGCATTCTTAATTGAAAATATAAGGAGAATTTATTTCGAAACTGACCATTTCATTTTAAATAAATCTCCAAAAACAATCTTCTCTTTCGAAATGTTCGATAATGCATAATTTATTTTTTAACCATTAAAATGAAAGCATTATGATAATTCAAAAAAGTATATTACTTCTTGTTGGAGTCTTAGCCTTAAGCAGTTGTTCCAACAATGACAATGATGACAATACCAATACGGGCCCAACAGGACCACCCGTAGAAACTGGTACTGCCAACACTACCTATCAGCCTGCATTTGCCGGACAAACTCGTGCCGGAAGCATTCAGACTACCACAGAAATTGAATCTAAAGTTATCACCAGCGGTTTAAGCGCTCCTTGGGGCGTTGCCTATCTTCCTGACGGACGTCTTTTAGTCACTGAAAAAGGTGGAAATATCAAAATAGTTACACAAGCTGGAGTAATTGGTAATGCCTTAACGGGAGTTCCTGCCGTTAATCCTGCAGATCAGGGAGGTTTGCTGGGAATTTGCCTTGATCCTGCTTTTGAAACAAATAGAATGATTTATTGGGCATTTTCTGAAGCTGTAGCTGGCGGCAATATTACTGCGGTTGCAAAAGGAAGAATATCTAATAATGACACTGCTCTTGAAAATGTTACTGTGATCTACCGTTCGAATACGCCAAATGCCAGTACGCTGCATTATGGAGGCCGTGTTTTATTTGATAAAACCGGAAATTTATTTGTGAGCATTGGAGAGCGATCTGTATTACAAACTCGTCCATTGGCACAATCCGTAAACAGTAGTTTAGGTAAAGTGGTTCGTATTTCAACTACCGGACAAGCCGCTACAGGAAACCCAACTTTTACAGGAACCGGCGCTTTGTCTGAACTTTACAGCATCGGTCATAGAAATCCACAAGGATTGGCGCTTCATCCTACAAGCGGAGAATTGTGGCAAAGTGAACACGGGCCAAGAGGCGGTGACGAAATTAACAGAATTAAAGCCGGAGCCAATTATGGATGGCCTACAATAACTTACGGAATTGAATATGGCGGAGCAAAAATTGGAGACGGAATCACACAAAAAGAAGGAATGGAACAACCTGTTTACTACTGGGATCCTGTAGTTTCTCCTAGTGGAATGACATTTTATGCAGGAAAAAGAGTTCCGGAATGGGAAAACAATTTATTCATAGGTGCCTTAAGCGGCATGCATATTGTACGTTTAGCTTTTAAAGACAATAAAGTAGCCGGAGAAGAAAGATTATTAGCCGGAGAAGGACAAAGATTTAGAGATATTACACAAGGAAAAGATGAAGCATTATACGCCGTTACCGATCAAGGAAGACTTTACAAAATTGATAAAAAATAGAAAGCAAACTTGTTCATTATACTAGCCAAAAACGCCCCAATTAAGGGGCGTTTCGTATTTTTAAAAATTTTGGTTTCAAGTTTCAAGTTTCAGGTTTCAGGTTTCAGGTTTCAGGTTGCTATGCTTTGTGTTTTTCTTACCGCAAAGCACGCAAGGTTGTTTTATATGTAAAATCTATAGAAAACGCAAAGTTCGCAAAGCTTTGTGTAAAAACTTTGCGAACCTTGCGATTATGTATACATATCGTATATCAACCTGAAACTTGAAACTTGAAACTTGAAACCTGAAACAAAAAAATTAAGCTTTCGCTTTTCTTTTTACCGTGCAGCCAATTTCTTTTGTTTGTGTTACAGCTGGTTTCTGTCCACTTTTTAGTGAAGCAATTACATCTTCAGCATATTTAACTTTATCGGCTTTATTTCCTTCCGGATCATTGTCGATTGCTCCAACGTATTCTACTACGTTTCCTTTTGCTGTTTTAGAAATAATGAAAACGTGTGGTGTACGTTTTGCTCCGTATTCGTCAGTAATTTTTTGTCCCGGATCGAATAAGTATGGGAAAGGATATTTTTTCTCTTTTGCTAAATCCTGCATTTTACTGAAAGTATCGGCTGTCGAAGCTTCCGGATCATTTGGATTAATAGCAATTACCGGATATCCTTGTGGTCTGAATTTTTTATCTAAATCAATAATTCTTTGCTCATATCCAATTGCATAGGGGCAAGTATTACAAGTAAAAACAACGATATAACCTTTTGCCTCCTTAAAAGTTCCGAAAGAAACTTCTTTGTTGTCAACGTTCTTTAATTTAAAATCTGGTGCTTTATCTCCTGCTTTAAGAGTTGCTCCTGTCTGTGCCTGCGAAAGAAAGGCAGAAAAGGCTAATGCGAATAATAAGATTATTTTTTTCATGGGTTAGGAATTTATAGTTTTTTATACTCAGTTAATAATTGTTCATAGGTAAATTCACTTTCGACAAATTTTCGTTTGTCTCCTTTGATAAAAAGTGTTGCCGGAATACTTCCTGACCAGCTCGGATCGATCCGGTCAATGAATTCCTGTGGACTGCTTTCGTTTAAAAGAAATACTTCGTTTTTAAGATTCTTTCTTTTTACAAACGGAATTACATTCGACTCTAATTTAGATTTGAAATCAAGACTCACTAATAATACAGCCAGTTTCTCTGATTTATGTTCGGCACTTAATTTTTCAAAATGGGGTAATTCTTTTATACACGGCGCGCACCATGTTGCCCAGAAATTAACAACATAAGTACTGTCTTTTCCGTTTTTGATTCTTTCGTTCAACTGATCGATGTTCATCAGTTTAACTTTCTGACTGTATGCTGAAACTGAAACAATAGTGAATAGAAATATATAGAGAACTGATTTGATTTTCATAAAAAACGCTTTAGAATTAATTTTGAGCCTTACAAATATAAACTAATGAAATCTTACTTTTTGTTAATGAAAATTTAATGAGTTTTTTTTTGAGATACTAAGATTCTAAGTTGCTAAGATTTATGTATCGTTCCTATGGAACTTTATGATTTTTGTCTTTATTTTTCAACGGATTGATCCCGATAGCTATCGGGAATTGCTACAAAATGAAATATTCCTACGGAATTTTAGAAGAAACTAAAATCTTGTTCAATTCAATCACATTTTCCCGATAACGTGGATAAACCTCAACATTCCTAACGCTGTGATTTTGATTATTGGTTATGCCAACTCCTTCTATTTCAGAAAATCCGGATTCCATAACTAAACCATTTAAAATACAATCGGCTATATATTCAGAATGTGTTTCAAATTTTGGAATTGAATTTAAATGTTTTACTATAAACGGTTTTAAAATCAATCTTTCATTTTCAACAATTCCTGTCATTGGTAAAAAAAGGAGAAATAATTCAGGATATTTTTCAAAAGCTAATAATTCCTCTAATGTAAAAAACCAGGCTTCAAAATGTCCGCCCAGATTTCCAATATAAATATCATTCAGGAAAAAGTTAATTTCATATTCCTGAAATTCAATCGCGTAATTTAGATTATCGTTGATTTTTTCTGCAATGTATCTTGGGTTTTCTTCTATCTCTGCTTCATTCAGAAATGATCTTTCCCATTCGTAAGCTTTGGTTTCGTCCGTTTCTATCACTTCCAGAACCTCATCAATGTTTAGTTCTTTTTGATCGTCGTATCCTCTTGACCAGCAGAAATAAAATTTCCAGAAAAAGGTGTTTTCTTTTATTTCTTTCAATATAATTTGTTTATTCATGCTTTTCAATTTGTTTTCTCTTGTGCTTTTTATTAGTTATTCTTTTATAGTAAAATTGTTTTTAATCTACTAATATTCATCTAATTTGAAAATCTATCAAGAACTTTTTGAGGAGCATAATGAAATTCAAACTTATCTTTTATCGCATTATCCACAAGTTTATAATATTCCGTCCACGCTTCTTCTCTATTGGAAAAGCTTCTTAAATCTGTACCATCAAACAAATCCGTCTCATTTCTAATTTCAAACATTTCATATTGAGTATAATTTGAAAGATTTATTAAACAGCTAACCGTTTGAGGTCTTAAATTTTCAATAAACACATCAAAAGTGCAGATTTCTTCTTGAAGTTTATATTGCAACCAATCTAGGTCACAAATATCCTGTACATGAAAAATATGAATTGTATTTCTATGTTTATTTAGTAAAACTATTTCTGTTGCACCATAAAGACTTCCTATTTGAATAAATTCATCTGGAATTTCTTCACGAAACTCATCTTCAAACGTTTTCAACTCATCTTCGTCCGATAAAAATCTAAATGGTTTTTCAAATTCTTCTTCATCTCCTTCAATTATCAATTCTGCAGGAACTGCCAGCAAATTATTTCCAAAAATTTTATAAGAATGAAGACTTCTTAGGTTTTCAGAGAATTGAGAAATAGTATCTTTTTGTAAAGAAGATTTTTCTCCAAATGGCTCTATACTTTTTTCTAATTTTTCTAATGCATTCATTTTTTTTAACTATTCTTCATCCAACATAAAATCAAACTTCTGAGGCTGTCCTTTTTTTACAGCATTTATCTCATTTTGTAATAATTCTTCCAGAGAGTCTGCAATTACACCTCTATACCACGATTCGTTCTGAAGCTCAATTATCTGTCCATAATTTCCTTTTGAACTTGGATCAGTGTCAAAAAGCAAGTAATCACCTTCACGGCTTTCTGCAAAAGGTATCCAGCCAGGATTAGCATAATTGCTAGCTTTTACCCTATCATCAAACTCCGCTACTAAATCTTTTATCGCTTCGTAATCATCTTCATCATTCATTGATTGTATATCCTCCCACTCCTTTTTTATTTTTTCGAAGGGTAATAAATCATATTGGCAATTGTTCCTAAAAAAAGAAAATGGAGAGGTTACAGGATCGTACTGAACATTGTAAATTTTGTAAAAATTAACAAGCTCGTTCGGAATAACTATATGATTTTCCAGATCTAATTCTGTGTTTTTTTCAATATCTTCCAGAGTTATTCCATGTATGAGATTATAATATGGATTTCCAACCGAAATAATATTTGTTGTTTCTATTACCCATTCTTCCCACAGACCAATAAGTTTTTGATATTTCTCCTCTACCGGAAGTCGTTCATGTGGTTTTTGAGAACTTTTGTATTCAAATATTTTAATTAATTCTACATTTTTACTATTCCTTTTCTTGTATAATGAGAAACCAATTCCATTTATTTCAAATGCCCCATCTGTATCGCCTGAAAAACGTCTGAATAATTTATTCTTATTGTTTTCCTGATAATCAAATACATCTTGTTCCTCAACCCAAAATTGACCTTTAAATACTTTATTGGGACTAAAATCGAATTCTGTTTTTTCGATCATCAACATAATATATTCTACCCATGTTCCATTTTTAGAATAAGCTAATATTCCATATTCATCCCAGATATAAATAGTATTAAATTCTTTTACAGTTTGACGAAACTCTCCTAACAAATTTCTAAGGGCATAAACATTTACCGGAAATTCAAAATCAACATCATTAATTTGAAATCTGTTCTCATCTAAGATTAATTTTATCATATTTTTTTTTGTTATTACAGAATATCTTCCTACAACTTCTTCAATGCATTTTTATATTAACTTTTATTTGCTTATTTTTTAATTGTTGCAAATATTTTTCCCTTCCAATAAAAGTTCTTATTTACAATAGAATCAAAAAAATCTTCACGTCGAAATTCAAACTTTGCTTTCATTATACCTTTCTGCCAAAACTTCCTGTCAATTATAATATAACCTGTTGTAAATCCTACACTATTTTCAACCCCCGTTATACTCAAAAGCAATACATCTGCCTTACAATCATCTCCAACAATCATTAATTCCAAACTACTATGAGTCGAGACATTATTGAGCGTATAAGCGTACACAGTATCCTTAGATTTTTGCACTACCTCAATAAAATTTGTTCCTGCCCATTCCCAAACCTTAGCAACACTTTCAATTGTATGTGTAAGATGAGTAGTATCCACTATAGCATAATAGGCAGAAATTGAATCTTTAAAAATTTTACCTGTTTCATCTATCATACTATCTAATTCAGAAGGACAGAATCCATCGCAAACCAATTGTCCAAAATCATTTTTATAGATCCCTTCCGGGTAACTCCATTGATTCTTAAACGAAAAATCTCCTTTTAATTTATCGACCCATTTGATTTTTAAAATATTAGACTGATTTACAGTCTGTCCACTTACTTTAACATTCAATAGACAAAAAAGGCAAATCAGTACTATATAGTTTCTCCTAAACATAATAAATACTATTAACTACTCTCTAACCCGCAATACACATTGGAGAAATCTCTTTTTACCAGGTCACTTTTATGAATTACAAAATAAATTTCACCTGCGTCCCAAAAACAGAATCCAGGATTATTATCGGAACTTACCTTTAACAGCACCATCCATTCTTCAGGTTTTCCTTTTAATTTATCAACCGTTTCTATTTCAGGAGAATCATACTGTTTGAACACATAACTATTTACTGAATGTATTGACTCTTCGCCAAGCGGAAGAAGCATTTTTTTTAATGCATCCGTTTTCTCTTGTTTTTTTGTTAGCTCTTTTAATTCAGGAGCAATATTTTTATAATAATGTTCATCATAATAAAATGCGGGCAAACTTGGGTAATTGAATGTAGCAACTATAAATGGTTCAAAAATATCAAATTCAAAATATTCTATTTTTTCAGCATTATCGAATTCTCGTGCTGATTTTAGCTTACTGATTTCTCCATCATAATAAATCACCTTTGGTTTAAAATTCTCCTGATCTTCAATAAAAAAATATAATATCCCTGTACGAGGCAAATACTCTTGCAAATGAGCAACTGATGCACAATTAATCTGTGCAATAAACTGCCAGGCATAATTTGTTTCTTCTTGATTTTCGGTAATAATCTTAGGGAAACTAACAGATTCAGGCAAATCCGGAAGACCTCCAAAACGGTTATTTCCTATTTCATCATAATCATCAAAAACAGTAGTTACAAAACTGACCGAGTGGCGCGCAAGCTTATTGATACCCTCTTCATATTTTTTAAAATCTACTTTTTCAATAGCATGAGCAAGTAAATTACGCAACGCAATGTCATTACGGGCATAAAAGACTTCATCGTTATATGGAACTACTCCTTTTCCATCGGTTCCTTTATAAGAGTAATCGAGCAGAGTCATCTTTTTCTCCAGTTCTAATTCAAGTTCAGGAATATTTTCTAATCCTGATGGAAGCCATGTAATTGGGTTATTTTTAATATTAAGTCTTGCCAGATTCTCTAATTTAAGATACGATGCCGGGACTTTATCAAGCTGATTTCCTTCTAAATGTATTATCTCAATCGAACCATCTAATCGAAAAGCAGGAGCACTTACTAATTTATTATACTGTAGATAACAAAATTTAAGTTTTTCCAGGTATTGAAATGTATTCGGATTTATCCCTTCAACTTTACTGTCTGTGAAAAGGAAAAATTCTAACTCTCTTAAATCTCCTATCCATATTGGCAATTTTGTAATGGCAGAAATACCGGAAAAATATAATTTCTTTAAATTTTTAAAATGTTTGATAAATGATGGAATTTCTACGAATTCAGATGCCTCTTGACTATTATTGGTAAAATCGACTATTAAGGTTTCTAAATCTGTAAACGAATCAATTGATTCCCTAAATTCAACATAATCCGGATTGGTTAACTTTACATGACGGACAACTTGTGGCATTGCACCTTCAAGTTCTTTAAAAGTAGTAAACTCATACTTTTCCCATTCTAATTCCTGCAACGAAATTCTTTTTGCTAAGCTTATTTTATAGCATTTTTTTTGTTCTCCACACTCATCTTCCAAGTATCCGTTCAACCCTATCCAACCGTCTTTAAGAGTTACATTTCCTGTAAAACGTAGAGAAAAAGTAAAACCACTTTCCCAGAGATAATGATTATAGGTCTTGTCACGGCTCAATACAAATTGAATAACACCTGTTGGTATACCAGCATCATACACTTTACTGAAACTAAAGTGAAAGTGTGCTCCTCCATTATACGAATTTACCACATGTCCATGACACTCTTTGTCATAATCCCTAACTAAACCTTCTAATGCTATATATAGTTTATCGTTACTATTTACATTACACTCTGATGTAAAATCAAAAACAACATCATCAATTATCCAATGTTCTTTTTCATCTTGAGGAATACAAAAAGCTTCTATTTCTTTTGGAATATCTGCTTGTTCCTTTTGTAGTACACTTTGACCTGCGACAATTTCTGTGGTCTGTTCGTTATAATAAAAACCTCTTAAAAATGAAGGCAATTTATCCATTGCTTCCTGAGGATCTCCGAAATATTTAAGGCTCATCCATATTTCCTCAAACAATGGCTCATAAAAATCTCTGTGTGCAATTTTGCAATCTGCTTTGAAGGTATAGCAAAACTCATCGCTAATTTGAAGTATACCCAAATAATAAAAAATGTTATCATTTGTCCTTACTAATCTAACATTCGAATTAAGATTTTCTATTTGTATTATTTTGTCTGCAATGATCTCTTTGATATCATCCTCAGATAAGCAACTTTGCCAATAACGAAAAATAAGTTCCTCATGTGAAAATTTATCAAGAGAAACTATCGGAATTAGTCCTGTAGTGGCAAAAGACAAATAATCATCTTTTGGAAATTCATGAGCAGCACGAATGCTTTCCCATGCGATTTGGACGTCACTATAAATATCTGGAATAGAAAGACTAAAAGTAGAAGTTTTAAATTGTTGATTCCCCATATTAATAACTTTAATAATATAAAATCATAAATATAAATCTGTAATACTTATAAAACATCCTTTAAAAGGTATTATTCTATCATAAAGAGCCAAACTTCTTTCAGTCAATAATTCTAAAAGGATACGTAAAATCAGCTGTATAATCCGGCTTTTCAGCAGTAGGTTTTAATACGAACTCAAAAGTAGGTTCCATACTTTCAAACTCTTCTATTTCTCCTGAAACTGTTTCTACTTTAAAAAGTTGTTTGGTTAATCCAGCCAAAATAGCTACCGAATACCAGCCATTTGGCAATTCTATTGTTGCGTGTTTATATTTCTTTAGTAATTCGACTTTGGTTTCTGTAAAATCTCTTAAATAGGGAATTGTGTAAAGATAAATTCTGCCATTCACTACCTTCAGACAATATCCATCACGCTGATGCTGAACTTCATTTCCTTGTTTCAACAACTCTGGCGTTTCATCTGACAAATTGAAATAAACGGTATAAGGATAATTTTCAATTCCTATCATGGGCACCATTACGCCTTCTTCTACAACCTGATCTCCTGTTTCTTCTGTTGTGAATTCTGTCAGTAAATCATCGGGAAGATTATTCTCTATCTTGTATTGAAGTAAATAATCCGGATCGCCCAGAATAAAATAATCCATTAGATCATTTAAAATTTCATCGAATTTATATAGTGCCATAATTTTAGCGTTTGGTTCTTTTTCCCATATAGTAACTGTATTCTTTGTCAAAAGCATATCCTCTTTCGTCAATTACTTTAAAGTGAAAATCATTCAGACTTTTCGATTTTATCACTTTCACTTCTCTACTTATTGTTCTGATGAAATAAGCTTGTTTATTGTCTTTCGCATAAAAAGCGTTGTCGCATTCCAGATAATAAATTCCGTCTAAGCATCCGTCCAGAATTTTAAATGTCTTTGGATCTGCTTCCGGAATTATCTCTCCTTTAAAGAAAACATGGTTTTTATCCATTGCCAGATTTTCGATTAATTCTGGATGTGGAATTGTAAAAGATTCCAAATCGGCGTTTTCAATTAACTTTACACTTCCAAAATACAATTGATCGTCAACCTGAATATGATAATCATTCAGATGTTTTGCTTTACTGAGATCAAAAGGCATTTTATCATTATGACGATAATAGTTTCCGTTGGAGAAAGTATATCCTTTTTGAATATCAATTACTTTAAAATCCTCTGGCTTAGCATTTTCTAAAAGACAAAAACTCGTATAAGCACTTTTTAAATAAATGTGGTTCTTATCTTCAAAATAAATTGTAAAAGCAAAACCATCATTATCAAATTCTGCGTTAGTGGCAATTATTACAAAAGTCTCAAAGTCGATTGTTTTATAAAACTTTCTAAACACTTCACTGTCATAACAAAGAATAAATTTATTGTCTATAATTTTATAACCGTGTCCTAAATCTTTAATCATCTTTTTATTTTTTACGATTGTCCCCAGTGAAATTCACAGTTACTAAAATTCAGATTCTTCAAATCATTTTTATCAATTAAAACACTGAAAACACCTTCATCATTAAATCCATTTTCTCCAATCTGTAAAAGCACTACTTTATTTGAATTGACAACTTCTAATATTTCTTCTTCCTGCCACTGGCAATGTGTAAAGATTCCGAAGATTTTTGAAGTTTCACTTCCTTCAAAATAATCCCATAATACCCCTTCATCATTCGTATATTCTTCTTCATCTTCGTCTTCAGGCTGACGGTAACGACTTGATAATTTTTCTGTATTAGCAAAGGCCTCTTTAATTAATACCCCTTCAAAAAAATTATCGTCATGGTCTTTTACCACTCTCTCCAATTCGCTGTTATCAATATCAGCATAAGCTACAAGTCCTTTGTCTTCTATAATATCCGCAAAAAAGAACAAATGTCCTGTTTTAGGTAAAAGTCCCGATTTATCATGCGGTGCAATCTGCTTTAAATCCAACTGACCTGCAAAACGCAAATCATCCGGATACGGAAAATCTTTTGGAAGATCTGCAATTGGCCCTCCATAACGCGAATGTCCCAGCGGAATGTCAATTGTACTGGCTTTTACTAATAATCCATCTTCAAGTAAAATCTCTGCTACTTCTACACTATCTCCATAATAATGTTTTGTTGCCGGACGTAATTCTATGATGTCAAATGTTTCGTTTTTCATACTACCTATGAGATGTTCCTAGCGGAACATTTTTAATTAATTTTTAAATTTCAAAAGGATGCTTCTTCAATAAAAGACCACTAATTTCCTCTAATCTTTGTTTGTATTCTGTTTTTAATTCCTCGTTGATTTCATCTTCTGTTTCGTAGATTTCATCCAGTTGTTTATTGAGATAAGCGAATTGAAGCCACTTTTCAAAATTCAATCCTAAATCAGTAAAGTTTTGAGTACTCATTTCTTCCTGATTGTGATCGTAGAAATAAACTTTATTTTTAGCATCAAACAGCCAATAATCTCCTTGTCCGTTTTGAGCAAAAAACCAGAAGTTTTCTATTGTTTCTTTTGTATTTTCAGACCAATAATCGGGATCTAAAAATTCTTTTGTTTCATTGTATGCTTCAACACTGTCAAACAAAATACATTCTGATGAAATTTCAACGGTTTTGATCTGAGTGACAATATCTTTATATAATCCAGCAAAAGGAAAAAAAACCGATTTTGGAAAGTTTCTAATCGATTGTTTATTTATTAAAAGCTTTTCTTTTATGTTTTGAATAGACAGAATTGTAAACATCTTTTCTTTTTTAATTAATCCTCTTCGTCTTCTTCATCATAATCCTCATCATCATAAGACAAATAAGACCAGTCAATATCTATAATATCTAAAATAGCATCAAAACGCTCTTGATTACTGCTTCCAATAAAAGAAGCCGTGCAATTATTATCCTTATCAAAAGACAAACTGATTACATCATAAAAATCGTCTGTATATACTTTTTGATTGTCTCTGCTGATTTCGGGTACGAAGGTCCATTTTTCCTCAACTAGTTTTACTATTGAAGGATCAATTTCACCAATATAATTTCCGTTGTATTGTAAACCACCTAAAGTTCCATTATAAACTCCCATAAACAAAAAGAAGTCTTCTGTATTTTGTGTTTCAATTTCCCATTCCGATCTTTCGATTGTATCATAATTTCCATAAACTGGCGGATTGTCGAGTTTCAAATCATCCTTTTTTATTCCCCAGATAGCGACATTTTGGTTTTCTTCATAAATAACCAGAAAATCTTCTTCAGAAAAAGCAACTTCTTCAGGTTTCAGTAATCGGTTGTAGACATAATTGAGATTTTCTTCTTTTCCCAATTCGAGATAATATTCTTTAAGTTTTATGGGAAGAGTAATTTCTAAATCCTTTTCAAGTTCAAGAATTTCAGCTTCTGAAAATCCGTAGTTTTCTTTTTCTGAAAGTCCGTAAAGACGTTTTATTTTTTGAATGTAATTCATATAAAATTTTACTTTTTGAAGATTAATATCTCCATTTTCTAACTATTTTTTCTCCTAATAAATCGATAACTATTTCTTCTGTCCAATCTTCTGCTTCTTTATCTTCTGAAAAATCAGCCTGGGCAAAAATCAAACAGCCTTTGAGATAATCGTCAACGGAATCAAACATTTTGGTCAAATAAGGAGTATCATCATGGTCATAATAATAGATTTCTTTTGTTTCGCTGTGAAAGCAGAACATATTCCCGTTGCCTAAATAATCACTGAAAGAAATTAAATAAGGTAAAAGTAGTTTGTCTTCTTCTGAAAAATCAGGGCCATATTGCGGAGCATCTGACCAAATATCTTTAATCCAGTCGATTTCCGGAAATTCCTGAAGTTGTTCACCTATATCGGCAATTCCGAATGTTTCGTAAAATAATTTTAAGTTTTCTGGTAAGGTAGTTCCCAGTTTTGTTTCGAGAGCCAGAATCTCATCTTTTGAAGTGGGTTTCTTTAAATCGTCGCCAAAATTATCTGCAATTGTCTCGATAATTTTTTGTGTGTTGACTTTCCATTCCGAATCTCCAATTTTATCAAACGGAATGAGGATGTCTTCTTTCTTCTGTATTTCGATCATAACAACGGCTTGTATTTTTACTAACTGTGAAAATACACAATTACTTGTAAGATTGCAATTACTTTATGATTCGTCAGTAGGATTTTTATATAAAAATGACAATTCCTTAAAATTGAAACTCTTTTTTCTAGTCACTTTTTTTTGACTAATTGACTTGTGACTAAATACAGACGAACTTTGTTTGAAGTTAATTTTTTAAAACAAAGCGAAAATTTAAAATAATTATATGAAAGTACTTTCGCTATTCTTAATCTTGATTTTCAGTACAAGCTGTCAATCACAAACGCATTCTAAAATGAACGAAAACAAAACAAATCCGCTTTTATGTGATCCTGTAAGCGGAACATGTGAAATGCCTTTAGCAGAATCATCAAATGAAAATAGTACTATAAAAACTGAAAACAAACCTGTAAAAATAATTTACTACACTGATCCAATCTGTTCTTCGTGCTGGGGAATCGAGCCTCAACTTCGAAAATTAAAACTGGAATATGGTGATTATTTCGAAATCGATTATCGTATGGGCGGATTATTACCAGACTGGAGTTACAACAGTGGAGGAATCAGTAAACCATCTGATGTTGCGCATCATTGGGATGAAGCTAGTTTATATTACGAAATGCCAATTGATGGCGATGTTTGGCTGGAAGATCCTTTAGATTCTTCTTATCCTTCGTGTATTGCTATGAAAGCGGCTCAGATTCAGAATAAAGAAAAAGCAATAAAATTTATGCGAATCCTTCGTGAGAAATTGTATCTGGAAAAGAAAAACATAGCTAAATGGGAAAACATAGCCGAAGCCGCAAAACTTTCGGGTTTAGATCCTGAGAAATTAAAAAAAGATTTTGATGGTGATGCTAAAAAACTTTTTGAAGAAGACTTAAAACTAGGAAAATCATTAGGAGTTAGAGGATTTCCAACTTTATTTTTTTCTGACGGAAATAATAATCAATTGACGGTTTATGGTTCTAAACCTTATTCGGCATATGAAAATGCTTTGTTAGCTCTTTATCCTGAAAGTAAAAAAGAGAAATTTGAAAGCAAGAACACCTTATCGATTTTTGAAGTTTACCCCACTTTAGCGCCAAAAGAATATGCTGTTATTCAGGATATTTCTGTCAAAGAGGCTGCCATTATTCTGGAAGAATTATACAGCAAAGGAAAACTGAATAAGAAAACGATAAAAAACGGTTCTTTATATTCTTTAAAATAATACTTCCATGTAAATTTCGTTCCGTAGGCGCGTTTGATTGATCATCTTAAAAATGACATTAGACGTCCCTACGGGACGAAACATAAAATGCCAACATGATTTTTCTACCGACGAGATGTTCCTAACGGAACATTATTTTTTTTGCAAAAAAATATTTTCATGAAATGTCTTATTGCTGAAATTTATCTCTTAGATATTCTAGTTAGTTATTGAATTGGCTCTTTAAAAATATATCTATCATCATATTCTATTTCAAAAGCTCTCAATTGTTTTTGATATTCCTCTAAAAATGTTTCTTGTTTATGATGCTGTTCCTGATTTTCTATGTATCGAATAACATTTGGAACATGGCTTCTTGAATATGAAAATGCTCCATATCCTTCCTGCCATGCAAAATTTGTGCATAAATTTTGCTCCTTAATCCATTTTGTGGTTTCAGATTTTACATTTTGCATAAGAGACGAAATAGACTGTGTTGGTCTCATTCCGATAAATATATGAATATGATCAGGCATACTATTTATACACAACATTTTATGCTGATGTGACTGAATTATACCTGTAATATATTTGTGTAATTTATCTTTCCATTCTGGTGCAATTAATGCTTTTCTATATTTTACTGCAAAAACAAATTGTATATGCAATTGTGTGTACGTATTTGCCATAAGTCTACCGATGAGATGTTCCTAACGGAACATTTTTTAAACATTGACGATAAAATTCAAAAAAGTCAATAATTCATCTATCTTCTGGAAGACATTAAAATGTCATTTTAAGCCAAAATGAAAATGTTCCGTTAGGAACATCTCATTGGTAGAACTCAAATTTTAATCGTCATTTCGTTTCGTCCTGTAGGGACGTTTTTGACAATCCGGATTTTGTTTTAATATTTTACGATTTTAGCATTCAATATAAACACATAACGGTAACCAACTGAAAATTATAGAAATACCAAATATATTTCTGTAATACATTTTAGCAATTGCTAAATTAACTTTGTAAAACAGGCATTTTTCAAATCAAGATAAACATTAAAAAAAGAAATTATGAAAAATCTAAATAACGAAAATTATGGTCAATACGATCCTGATTTCATAGACCAAAATACTCCCGTAGATTATCAGGCAGATTCTTTTTATGATGAGCAAAATTTATTTCAAAACGTAAACGAAGATCACTACGGAGAACAAGATCCTGATATAATAGATCAAAATACTGCTGTTGAAAACGAAAACGCTATTTATGAAGAAGATCACGATCAATATCAGTATCAGTATCAGGAAGAATTTATTGATGACGGAAGAAATGTCTCAAACGATTCTTTTCAAAATGAAACTTTAAGAGCAGAAAACATTCCGAATCAGGAAAGAATTATTAATGAAGACGGACTCATTACAAATGACAGTGAAATAAATCATCATAATGATGAAAATGACGTTCCGACTGATATAAATCAGGAAAATGATGAAGAAAAAGAACGAGATTTGGATAAAGATGAAGAACTAAATGACTTTGATGCCGAACATTATCCTGAAAACCATCCGAGAGAATAAATTAAAATTCTCTCCTATCAACCATGGAAATTGTAAATCAAATCATTTGGCTTTTTTTTCTGGCGATTCCTATTGCCTGCATTAGCTGGACCGTAACGCATGAAGAAATTTTTAGGGAACCTCATGAATGGTGTGTCAGACATTCCAAAAATGACAGGTTTTTATTGTCACGAAAATTTTTCTATCTGTTTACGTGTGAATATTGTTTTAGTCACTATGTCACGATTGCCTTTTTAATCCTTTGTGATTATAAACTTTTGTTAAATGATTGGAGAGGTTATATTTTGGCAGGGTTTTCTCTGGTTTTTGTAGCAAATGTTTATATGAGTCTTTTTGCTTTATTGCGTCAGGCCATTAAAAAAGAAAAGGTTGAAATCGAAAAAATCGAGAGTGAAACTGAAAACGATAAATAAAAAAATAAGTAACAACTAAATAAATTAACATTATGGACAACTTAAATTTCATTGACCCATTATTACACGGAATCACTCCTGAGACAAGTAAATCTCTTAATCTGTCTGTAAAACAAATGGTCTTTGCAGGAGTTGGAGCTCTTGTTGCTTCGGCTGTTTTAAAAAAGACCGGACACCCAAAAGCCAGTGCAGTCGTAGGAAGTATTGCCTTGCCGATTTTAGCTTCTGCATGTTATAAAAAATACAATCAGGTGACTAAAGAAAAAATCGATGCTAAATCTAGCAGTGGTATTGAGTACAATCATTAATCACTTTATGATACTACAAAAAGAGCGCTATACAGCGCTCTTTTTTTATGACTTCTTGTAACTTTTAAGAAATATTTCCTTCCACCCAATTCAAGGCTTTATTAAATTCTACTCTTTTATATCCTCGAAATTCACCCGGAATAATAAAACTAAATCCATTTGTGAATGAAATGATTTCGTCTGTGTCGGTTACAATAGCTGCTCTATTCCATTTTCCAAGATGTTTCAGTCCAAGGAGCGCGTCCTGAAGCCATGCCCCCGCGGTGAAATTCTGAATATCAGTATCTAATACCAGTAAAAAGTTTATTTCATTTATTTGTTTAACTAAATGCTCTACAGCAGGAACGACAGCTGTTAAAAAATCATCTTTTGTTACTTCTGCCAAAGCTCTAAAAGCTACAACATTATCGGTAGTGTCAATTTGATGTATCATCTTAAGTACTTTTGAGTTATTTAATGAAGTTTGTTTTAGATTTCAATCTATACTCAAATATACTTATTATCAATCACATAAGAATTATATTTAACTATTCGTTTATTATATTATTTCGAGTGACTTAAAAGTTTTTTTACCGCAAAGTACGCTAAGATTTTGCGCAAAGCACGCAAGGCTTTTTATCTAAGATTATGCTAGATAAAAGTAAAAATTCGCAAAGCTTTATGGATAAAGCTTTGCGAACTTTTTTATTTATAAAATTCAACTTAAAAAATTCTTTGCGTGCTTTGCGCAAAATCTTAGCGCTCTTTGCGGGTAATCTCACCAGTATGAAGATCAACTGTAAAATGATCCGCAGGAACTTCATGCATGAATTTATTAAAAATACTGAAGAACAATTTCATCTGCTTTTGTAAAGGTTTTGAAACATCCTCTTTAGAATCTAGAAACAGCTTTGATAACACTTGATAAGAAACTATTCTTTTTTCTGAAACATCGGCAAAAGCCAATTCATCTGCACTTCTAAAACGGTAAAAATCAATTAGAAGATCATTTCCTGTCCAATTAAAATCTTCGCTTTTTAGTTTGTTTTGAACTAAAATTTGTTGCAATTTCATTTCAGCTTCTTTCCATTGATTCTCAAACTGACTTTTATTTTTTAATATAAAATCAAAATCCTGATCGGATTGTATGTTTGTTAAAACCAATAAATCTTTAGCAGAAACATTTAAGATAAAATCCTTAAATTCTGTTGGCCAATCATCTTTTAGAAAACGAAGACGTACTAATTCCTTCAAATGAAAATCGGTAAAATCATGATAATTTTTGGTCTTTAGAATATCAATATTCCAAATATCTTTAGAGTTTTGATTTTCCAAAAACTGATATTCCATTTTATACAAATCAAACAGTTCATCATACCTTGGAACATTATCAATTGTAATCGTTTGAATATCGACAACATTTTCTTTCTTTAAAGTCAGTAATTTATATGCCGGAATATAGGCGGCAAGTGACGGAGTCTGGATATTTACTAAAGTATTCCCTTTTTGAGTTGTTCTAACTCCCGTATCATTAATATGCATGTGGCCTCCAAAATGAATTTTCAGTCCGGCATCGGCAAAAACCTGCGCCACTTCTTCAACCGGAACACGGTTTAACTGCCATTTATTTGGACCAAGCAATTCTTTTATTTCTGTGGAAGCATCATCATTAAAATCAATCATCGGAAAATGACTGAAAGCCACTAAAGTTTTTCCCTGTTTTTTAGCCTGAGCCGAAATATCTTCCACCCATTTAATGAGATGTTTTTTGTTTGAAAGCACATTGTTATAACCCGTACTCGCCTCAGAATAACTTTTAGAATCTTTTGGATCACCATCCATTTTCTTCGGAATATAAACATTTCCGTCTATTGCCATTAACCAAAGTCCATCAATTGGTTCAACCACATAACTCACATCCGGAACTTGGTAACCAGGTGCAACTTCATACATTCTATTAAATAATTTTGAACTTTCCTTTGCCTTTTCAAACGAATATGTTTCACTTGTATAATTAGAAAATGGAGTTGCCCAGAATTTATTCTTTTTGTTGGGATGAAAGCCAAAATCTTTCAGGTTATCTGTAATTCCTAAATAACCCATTTTAGCAATATCGGCTGTTAGGACAACAGGCTGTTCAATGTGTAGATTGGGCTTATACATGCCGTCTTTGCTATAAATGGGCTGACTTTTACCTTCTTTTCCTAAAAAATCTTCCTTGCCCGATTCTTGTGCAAATGGTCCAACCGGATCGTGATTTCCTGTAGTAATGAAGAATTCTATTCCATACTTTTTTTGATATTCATCTAAAATCTTCGCCAATCCGTGAACGTGTATCGGCTGACCATCATCTGTGTAATCTCCGGGAAGCGCTACATATTTTATCTTTCGCTTTGCGATATCTTCTAAAGCTGCTAAAAAGGCAAAATAATTTTCATTAAAAATTCGTGTGGAATGAAGTTGAGAGGACATCGTTCGTACCAACGCGTATTGTCCTGTTTTCGGATTTAAGACACCTTTATAATCTGAATCTGAAAATCCGCCAAACAAATCCTGAAGATGCACATCAGATAAAAAGGCAATTTGAGTTCCGTTCAGATTTTGTTTCTTTTGTGCATTTAACGAACAAATAGAAAAAGAAATAAAGACAAATATTTTCAGTAAAGAAATAACTTTAGTAGGCATAAATTCAGGTGTAGAATGGGCTGTTTGTAAATATTGTAATTCTAAAAATAGAAATGCAATTTTATTGATTCTACCGTAAATTCTCTTTATGCTATTGTTATCGAAAGATAATTTTTAGGTACACATTAAATTTAAAGCTCCAGTAATATTTTTAATTCATCATAAGAGTGGAAAATAATTGCTCCTTCTTGTTTTAAATCTTCGTTGTTAAAACCATTCGCAAAACCATATACTTTAAAGCCACCGTTTATTCCTGCCCGCACGCCTGCAACACTATCTTCTATTACAACGCAGTCTTCTACATTAAACCCCATTTCTTTAGCAGCATGCAGAAAAATTCCCGGATCTGGTTTCCAGCTTTTAATAATGTACGAACTAAATATTCTGCCTTCAAACCTGTCGAGTAATCCGGCAAGTTCAAGATTAAGTCTTATTTTTTCTAATGGTCCGCTTGACGCTGTACAATATCGTATTTTAAGATGATCCAGAAAATCAACAATTCCTTCCATTGGCTTAGTGCCAATTTTGAAAGCTTCAAAACTTCTGTCCCTGTAATTGGACTCAAAATCCTTAGGTAGTTTTTTTCCGATTCCGTTTTCGATCTGCAGAAAACAATCTTTGAGACTTCTGCCGTTAAAAAGATGATAGGCATCTTCTAATTCCATTTGAAATCCGTGTTCAGATGCCATTTCAAGTAATATTCCGTTACCTATTTTTTCTGTATCAACCAAAACTCCATCACAATCGAAAATAATACATTTAACCATTTTTACTGATTTTCATTTAATTATAAATTATCCTGAACTAAAAGTCAGGAAACGTAATTTACAAAAAAAACTGTTTTCTTTTCTAGTGATTTTTAAGTCATTTTCAATTCTGTACAGAATTACTCCGATTTTGTATTTGCATTTATTTTATGATTTGTACTTTTATAAATCCTATCAAACCGATTTTTAAAAAAATTAAATTTATAAATTTTGAAAAAACACTTTTTATTTACCGCAATTCTGGCTGGAACTTTTACGATTCAGTCACAAAACAAAATCATAACCATCAACAATAACTTAAAAGTCGAGAGAGAGTTTGAAACCGTTGAGTTAACTAAAAAAATACTCGGATTAGCAGCAGACGCTAAACTTGAAAATTATACTGTAAAAGATCTCAGTAATAATTCATTCGTAGAAACTCAAACTGTAGATAATGATGGAGACGGAATTATGGATATCCTTTTATTTCAGCCAAAACTAAAGGCTTCTTCTAAACAGGATTTTGAAGTTTTAGTTGGAACTAATCCAAACGCTTCTAAAACAATAAGCTGTTATTCCCGATTTGTTCCGGAAAGAACAGATGATTATGCCTGGGAAAACAATAAAGTTGCCTTTAGAACATACGGCCCTGTTGCACAAAAAATGGTAGAAGATAATATTCCGGGAGGAACTTTAACCAGCGGAATTGATGCCTGGCTAAAAAGAGTTGAATATCCTATTATCAACAAATGGTACGATAAAATGACTACAGGAAAAGGAACCTACCATAAAGATACCGGAGAAGGTTTAGATAATTTTCAGGTTGGCCCGAGTCGCGGCGTTGGTGGAATCGCAGTAAATGTCGATGGGAAATATTATTTTTCTAAAAATTTTACAAGCTGGAAAACGATTACAACAGGACCAATCAGAACTAGTTTTATTTTAACCTATGCCGACTGGGATGCTAATGGAAATAAAATTACCGAATCAAAATTAATCAGTTTAGATTACGGAAGCCAGCTTTCCCGATTTGAAATCAATATTACAGGTACTAAAACTGTCGCTGCCGGAATAACACTTCATGATAAAAAAGGAACTACCGGAACCAATTTAAAAGAAGGTTGGTTAAGTTATTGGGAACCTATTGATGATTCTGAAATTGGTTTAGGATTAGTCGCTCCAAAAGGCACTTTAATCAGTTTTGATAATCATGTTACGGACGAAAAAGATTTGAGTAACCTTTACGGAAATATCGTCGTTAAAAACAATACAGCTGTTTATTATGTTGGTTTTGGATGGAAAAAAGGAAGTCCGTTTCAGACTAAACAAGAATGGGAAAAATATTTAAGTTCTTTTGCAGAGAAAATTAATAATCCTTTGGTAGTGAAGGTTAAAAAATAGTTTTGCCACGAAGGCACTAAGACACAAAGGTTTTCCTTTTTGATTTTAAACATAGCCCACGATTGAAACCGTGGGCTATATTGAAATACAATAATCTTTAAATTTGAATCTTACTTCCTTACAGGAAAATAATTCTCCTTCAAAATAATTTCCAGCGGAATATAATGGGTTCGCTCCGCATCTTCCTGAAGAACCAATTTCTTATACAAATAATTAATTCCCATATAACCCTGATCTTCGGGTCTTTGGTTAATTAAAAAATCAATTACGCCTTTGTTGAGATATTCTATATTTTCTTTCAACAAATCATAACCAATAATTCGGACACCTTTTATGCTGTTTTTGTGTAAAAATTCGGCAACAATGTAAGCTCGTGAATTAGGTACAAAAACGCTGTTTATTCCGGAAAACATTTCCAGACTTAATTGGTCTATTTTGGAATCTTTTAAAGTGACTTCAGAAAATTTAAAATTCGTCAGTTCGTTATGATCTTTAAAATAAGAATAGAAACCATCAATTCGCTGTAAATAAACCGAAGTACTTTCTATCTCTCTCGTAATTTTAAAAATCAAAACCTGTCTTTCATTTTTTACAGCAAAACTGATTAATCTTCCCGCCAGATATCCGCTCTGAAAAGCATCCTGCCCTACATACGCGTGCTGATTATCTTCAGAAATATTGGAATCAATCATCACAACCGGTATCTTTTTCTTTTGATATTGCTTTAAAAAATGAACCGAATCTTCATAAAAAATGGGTGCGAATAATAAACCATCGCAATCAAATTCCATTACATTTTGAACCGTTTCTTTAAAAGATGCCAGATTATAATCGTAGAAAAAATAATCCAGAACAATTCCGAATTTACTAAACTCCACAGCGGCTTTTTCAATTCCTTCAACCTGACTTTTCCAATATTCTAAAGTCTCAGATTTTGGAAGAAAAACAGCAAAGTGAAATTTCTTATTCAGCGCCAGATTACTAGCGAGAATATTTCGTTTATAACCAAACTCTTCAATAATTGCATTGACCTTATCAACAGTCTCCTGCGCAACCTGTCCGCGTTTGTGTATAATCCTGTCAATTGTTCCCGGCGAAACATTAGCTAACTCCGCAATTTTCTTGATTGTTATGATATTGATTCTTTTTAAGTTAAAAAAATAAAAGCAGTACGGTAAAATTAATTTTATTTTATAAAATAAGTTGTTTTACAATGCATTTTACATACATTTGTAAAATACCGTGTACGCACACGCAAATATACACATAACATCTAAAAAACAATTTTTTTTTATGTTATCTATTGAAAACTAACTAGTAAAACCAGAAAAAATCTATACAGAATGATAGTAGATTCACTACAAAATGCTGCAAAGTATTACAGTCTTCATCCAAATTTTCAAAAGGCATTTAATTATGTAAATCAAAATGATATTGCCAATCTTGAAGAAGGAGCTTTTGAAATTGGAGAAGGTTTAAAACTAATTGTAATTGTTGGGCAAGGAAACACAAAAGAAGAAGCCGTTAAAGGTTTTGAATGTCATGATCAAAATATTGATATTCAGATTTCTATTAAAGGTCCTGAAACTTTTGCCTGGAAACCGAGAGAAAAATGTGTAAATCCAAATGGAGATTACAGTGATGAAAGAGATGTTCGATTTTTCCACGATGCGCCCGATACCTTTTTTGAATTACAGGAAAAACAATTTGCTATTTTATTTCCGGAAGATGTCCACACTGCAATGATTGGTGAAGGATTGTTGAAGAAAATTGTAATCAAAGTTAAAATATAAGGTATGAGTGCCATTCAGAATGCTATAGATGTTATTTTAAAACAAGGAATGCTTCCTTTATATTTTAATGCCGACGAAAACAAAAGTCTAACAATTTTAAAGACACTTTACAATGCAGGAATCAGAGCCGTAGAATACACTAACAGAGGCCCTGAAGCGATTTCTAATTTTAAAAAACTAGTTGAAATCAGAAATGCAGAATTACCGGGCATGTTATTAGGAATTGGTACAATCAAAAACTTAGCTCAGGCAGAAACGTATTATTTAGCCGGAGCTGATTTTTTTATAAGCCCAGGTTTTGTTCCGGAAGTTGCTTCCTTTTTAATAAGTAAAGAAGTATTATATGCTCCGGGTTGTATGACTCCAACAGAAATTATTGCGGCTGAAAATGCCGGAGTAAAATTCATTAAACTTTTCCCGGGAAATATTTTAGGGCCTGACTTTATGAGCGGGATTAAAGATGTATTCCCAGATTTAATCTTTATGCCAACAGGTGGTGTTGATACGACTCATCAAAGTATTGAAACCTGGTTTAATGCCGGTGTTTGTGCTGTTGGAATGGGAAGCAAATTAATCAGTAAAAAAGTAATGCAGGATGAGGCTTATGATACAATTGAGGAAGAAACTAAAAGAGTTTTAAAATTGATTGAAAGCATCAGAAAGTAGAAATTCAAAATATAAATTATAGAAATAAAATGAATTCAATATTTAATTTAAAAGGAAAAATTGCTTTAATAACAGGCGGTGCCGGAGTATTAGGAAGCAGATTTGCAAATGTATTGGCAGAGCAAGGTGTTGTTGTAGGTATTGTTTCTCAGTCCTTAGAAAAAGCAGAGAAAACGGTAAAAGACATTGAAGCTAATGGCGGACAAGGATTTGCTGTTCAGGCAAATGTTTTAAACAAAGAAGAATTAGAAAAAGCAAAAAATCTAATTGTAGAAAAATACGGTCGTTTAGATATCTTAATAAATGCTGCCGGAGGAAATATGCCAGGGGCAACAATTCAGCCGGATCAGGCAGTTTATGATATGAAAAGCGATGATTTGCAAAAAGTAGTAGATTTGAATATAATTGGAACTATGCTTCCAACGCAGGTTTTTGCAGAACTTTTTGCTAAGCAGAAATCAGGAAACATCATCAATATTTCATCAGCATCGGCGCAAAGACCTTTAACGAGAGTTGTAGGATATTCTGCTTCAAAAGCAGCAATTGACAACTTCACACAATGGATGGCGGTTGAACTAGCACAAAAATATGGTGAAGGACTTCGCGTAAATGCTATTTCACCGGGATTCTTTATCGGCGAACAAAACCGTGCTTTGTTATTGACTCCGGAAGGAAAATTGACTCCAAGAGGCGAAAAAATTATCGATCATACACCAATGGGAAGATTTGGAAGTCCGGAAGATATTGATGGCGCTTTATTATTCCTTTGTAGTGATATGTCAAAATTCGTAACAGGAACAATCTTAAAAGTAGACGGCGGATTTGCTGCAACAAGTATTTAAGATTTAACAAACTCCTGCAAGGTTTTGGAAACCTTGTAGGTATAATTTTTAATTTACAATAATCTATAATAAACCTTCAAGGTTTTACAAACCTTGAAGGAAATAAACCAAAAACATAAAACATGGAACAAACATTAAGATGGTTCGGACCAAATGATCCTGTTTCTTTACAAGATATTAAACAAACCGGTGCAACCGGAATCGTAACCGCTTTACATCACATTCCGAACGGAGAAGTTTGGAGTATCGATGAAATTATTAAGCGTAAAGTTGAAATCGAACACGAAGACGGAGATCCTAAAAAAGGGGCTTCGGGCTTAACCTGGTCTGTTGTGGAGAGTATTCCTGTACACGAAGACATTAAAAAACAAACAGGAAATTATCTTCAGTACATTGAAAACTATAAAGAAAGCATTCGTAATCTGGCTCTATGCGGAATTAAATGTGTTTGCTATAATTTCATGCCCGTTTTAGACTGGTCAAGAACTGATTTATCTTATACGGTAGAAGATGGTTCAAAAGCTTTACGTTTTGACATCAATGCTTTTGCTGCTTTTGAATTGTTTATTTTAAAAAGACCGGGAGCTGAAAAAGAATATTCAGCAGAACAGACTCAAAAAGCGAAGAGCTATTTTGAAGCTATGACCGCTGAAGACAAAGTGAAATTACAACAAAACATTTTGGCCGGACTTCCAGGTGCAGAAGAAGCTTACACCGTTGAAGATTTCCTTGTTACCCTAAGTGCTTACAATCATATTGACAGACAGGCTTTAAAAGACAACCTTTTCTTCTTTTTAAAAGAAATTATTCCGGTTGCTGAAAGTAAAGGAGTTTTAATGGCTATTCACCCGGACGATCCACCCTATCCGATTTTAGGTTTGCCAAGAGTAGTAAGTACGGAAGAAGATTTAATTGAGCTAATGAATGCTGCCCCTTCTCAGTCAAACGGATTTACAATGTGTACGGGTTCATATGGTGTAAGAGCTGATAATGATTTGCCGGGAATGGTAAGACGTCATGGTGATAAAATGAATTTTATTCACTTAAGAAGCACCCAGCGTGATGAAGAAGGAAGTTTCTATGAAGCCAATCATTTGGAAGGAAATGTAGATATGTACGAAGTTGTAAAAGCAATTTTGGAAGTAGAAAAAAGAAACAACAGTACTTTGCCAATGCGTCCTGATCACGGACACCAAATGCTGGATGATTTGAAGAAAAAAACAAATCCGGGTTATTCTGCAATCGGCCGTTTAAGAGGTTTAGCAGAACTACGCGGACTTGAATTAGGGATTAAACGATCTTTATAATTGGTCTTGCCACTAAGACGCTAAGGCGCAAAGATTTTTTATAGACTTATGTTTTAGTCTCGCAAAGTCGCAGAGACGCAAAGTTCTTTCTCATTTTTGTCATCCTGACCAAGAATGACAAACTAAACTAAAAAAACTTTGTGTCTTAGTGCCTTCGTGGCAAATCACACACAAAAACCTTACTAACCACAACCACAAAAACCATGATTCGCCAAGCCATTATTGTCTCCTGTGGCTTTTTTATGAATACCATATTGGCGCAGGAATTACCTAAAATTATTACTTCAAAAACAAATTATCTTCCTGATTTTAGTTATGCAGGCTATCACTTCGGCGAAAGCCAAATACCTGAAGTCAACGGAAAAGTTATTAATGCAACCGATTTTGGCGTAAAAGCAGATGATGATCTCGATGATTCAAAAGCATTACTAAAAGCATTCAAAGCGGCTAATGCTGTTGAAGGAAACGTCATTTTGCAATTGCCGAAAGGAAAAATTATCTTAAGCGATATACTCTACATCGAAAGAAGCAATTTTGTGCTCCGAGGCGCAGGTTCTGACGAAAACGGAACCGAAATTTACTGTCCAAGACCCATGATGTATCTTAAAGATCCTGAATCTCTGGCAGAACTTCGCGAATATTTAACCACTTTTGACAAAAGACAACGTGAACCAGAAAACAATATCGATTTGCCTTTTTCACAATATGCGTGGTCCGGAGGTTTTATCTGGACTCAGGTTCCGAGCGAACGTGTAAAATCGTATCTGGATAAATATGAACCGGAGCCGAATGTTTTAGCAAAAGTCAGTTCCGGGAAAATGGGAGAATTTACCATCAATGTTTCTGATGTTAAAAACCTGAAAACAGGTGATATCGTCGAATTACAGTTGTTCAACAAAGAGGGTGAAAACGGCGAAATCATCAAAGATTTATATCAGGGTGCCAAAGTAAAACCGGGCTCGCATCACTGGCAGTTTCCTAAACTTCCTATTGTCAGACAGCAAGTTGAAATTGTTAAGATTTCAGGTTCAAAAATTACAATTAAAACGCCTTTAACTATTTCTATTAAACCTGTTTATCAGGCACAATTAGTAGAATGGAAACATTTAAATGAAGTTGGAATCGAGCATCTTCGTTTTACATTTCCCGATATTCCAAGAGTCGCGCATCATGTTGAACCCGGAAATAATGGTATTTTCTTAACCCGTTTATTCAACAGCTGGGTAAAAGATGTTAAAATCACCAATGCTGACAGCGCAATTTTAGCCGACGAAGTTTCTAATGTAACGGTTCAGGATATTACAACAGACGGACCTCATTTAGCACATTATACCGTAACTTTAGGTGGTGTTCATAATGTATTGGTCAAAAACTTAAAAATCTATAATAAAACAGTACATCCGTTAAGTTTCAACACTTTTGCAACCAAAAACGTGTATCAAAACTGTGAGATTTTTGCCGATGCCCTTTTAGACCAGCATTCGGGTGCCAATCATCAAAATTTGTTTGATAATATTACCGTTCATATTAAACCCGATAAAAACAATAGTTACCTTTTATTTGGTGGTGGCGGAGCTGAATACTGGAAGCCTTCACATGGTCCATTTAGTACATTTTGGAATCTAAATGTTCAGGTTGAAAATCCAGAGACAGCAAAAACGATTCTATTATACGGAATGAAAGATGGCGCTTTTGCCCGAATAATTGGAGTTCACGGAAATACAAAATATGAAATCAAATACGATGTTGATCCTTATATTGAGTTTTTAAATACACCAATTGAAAAAATTCCGTCTCTTTACGATTATCAATTACAAAGACGCCTAAAATAAGTTAAAACTGCCACAAAGGCACAAAGACGCAAAGCAATTAAACAAATTTTGCGTCTTTGCTGTTTTGTGGTAAAAAAATAAACGCTATGAAATACAAAATAGCTTTTCTTGCAATTGTATTTATTTTCGGGAATATATTTTCCCAAAATAAATACCGCCTTAAAAATATCTCCACAACCGACGGACTTTCGCAGAGTTCTGTTATTGCCATACATCAGGATAAATTTGGACAGATGTGGTTTGGTACGCGTGATGGTCTCAACAAATATGATGGCAGTCATTTTACGATTTACCGAAATGATGTGAGCGATAAATTTTCGATCAGCAATAATGATATTTTAGCAATTGAAGAAGACAATTCAGGTAAAATCTGGGTTGGAACTTATAATGGATTAAATTGTTACGATCCCGTTTCGAATAAATTCACAAGATACTTGCATACCAAATCCAATCAGACAATAAGTAATAATGCGGTTTGGACTATTAGGGAAATAGGCGGAGAAATGTGGTTTGGAACATCAAAAGGATTAACGATCCTTAATAAGAAATCGGGATTATTCACTTCGGTATTTCATTCTGATGAAGATACGTCAACACTTCCAAGCAATAATATTCAGAGCATTGTAAAAACTAAAAAAGGCGAAATCTGGATTGGAACTACTAAAGGCTTATGTCTACTTATCAATAGAAAAGGTGAAAAATTTGCTTTTAAAAATTATCCTCTCAATACTGTTGACCTTCTAAATGTACAATCGGTTATTGAAGATCAAAATGGCGATTTATGGGTAGGAACCAAAAACAAAGGACTTTTAAAATTCGATCAAAAACAAAAAGCATTTGTATCGTTTTTAGACGCCAATAAATATCGCGAAATTAATACTGATATCAGATCTTTAGTAATCGATAATCAGGGTTTCTTATGGGTTGGCGCTTATGATGGAATTTATATTTTAGGAAAAGATAAAAGCCTGCAAAAAATCAACAATAGCAATAATAGTAACGGAATCGACAAAGTAAAGTCGGTTTTTATGGATAAAAAAGGTTCTATCTGGATTGGCTGTTATTACAAGGGCGTAAATCTTTGGGATATTTCTAATGTCAATTTCTCAAACTACAATCAGAATTCGAAAAAGATTCCGATGAGTTTTGATGTGGTCAGTTCTATTATTGCGGATAAAAACCATAATGTTTATTTTGGAACTGAAGGCGGTGGTATAACCATCTATAATACAAATTCAGAAGCCGTAAGTTATATTAACAGTAAAACGGGACAAACCAACAAAAATGACATTAAAGCAATGTGTCTTTCCGACGATCATATTTTGTGGATTGGAACATTTTCTAAAGGATTATCAGCTTACAATACCATTTCAAAACGGATTGAAGATAATCGAATTACTTCGAGTCTAAGTGATTTATTAAAAGATACCGGAGTTTATTCGCTCAAAACGGAAGGAAATATTTTATGGATTGGAACATTTGGAAAAGGTTTAGTTCGTTATAATACACTGGACAAAACCTTTGATATTCTTGGAAATGACAATACAAAACCCGTTTTCCTAACCAATAATATCGTTCGAACGATTTTAGTTGACAAACAAAATTATGTTTGGATTGGAACTCAAAACGGACTCAACCGAATTCCGTTAAAAAACTTCAATCCAAAAAAATATAAAATTCAGCATTTCTTTTACAATCATACTGCTTTATCCGGTGACGATATTCTAACCCTGTTTCAGGATTCGGAAAAAAGGATTTGGGTCGGGACTAAAGCAAAAGGACTTCATTATTTTGACGGAAAAAAATTCAACCATATCCATCTTAAAGTCGGAAATACAGTGATTACATCTATCCATTCTATTCTGCAGGATGATGATAAAAACTTATGGATCAGTACCAATCAGGGAATTATAAAATACAATACAAATAGAAAAGCAATCGTAAGTTACGATCAGAAAGACGGATTAGCGAGCAATGAATTCAATGATAATTCGGCCTTAAAACTGGCATCAAATCAATTCTATTTCGGAAGTCCATCAGGAGCGACGTTTTTTGATCCGACAAAAATTTCGCTGAATAGTTATGCTCCTCAGGTTTTAATTACGGATTTAAAAATCAAAAATGAAACGATACACGCTAACGATAAGGATGCTATTTTAGAAAAAAGTGTTGGATTTACTCAAACCATAACACTGGACTATGATAAAGCTAATTTTACGATAAATTTTGCTATTCCAAATTACATTCGATCTAAAAATAATCAATACAGTTATCGTTTAACAGGTTTAGAAAACAACTGGACAACGACTAAAAATACCGAAGCCAATTTTGCCATTCAAAATCCGGGAACTTATACATTTGAAGTCCGAGGCGCAAATAATGACGGAGTTTGGAATCAGACTCCAACAACTTTAACGGTAATTGTAAATCCGGCTCCGTGGCGCAGCATCTGGGCATTTTTATTGTACGGAATTGTTATCGGTTTGGGATTATACGGTTTAATCTGGATTATGAAATCAAAAGCCAGACTGAAACAAAAACTGGAATTGGAATATCTGGAAACCAAACGTATCGAAGAAAACAATAAACTAAAACTGGATTTCTTTACGAATATTTCACACGAATTCAGAACACCGCTGACTTTAATTCTGGGGCCTTTGCAACAGATTTTGGCCGATTATAACGGAACAAACGAAATGTACAAAAAGCTTCTGGTAATAGAAGGCAGTGCAAATCATTTGTTGAGTTTAATTAATCGTTTAATGGATTTCAGAAAACTCGAAAATCATCAGGTTGCACTGGAATCGGCCAACGGAAACATCGTCAAATTTACACGAGAAATCTATTTATCTTTTATTGAATATGCCAAAGACGGCGGTTACGATTATACATTTGAAACTTCTGATGATGAAATTCTGGTTTATTATGACCGTTACAAACTGGAGCGTGTGTTTTATAATTTGATTTCTAATGCTTTTCGATATACTCCAAAAGGCGGTACAATCAACATTAAAATCAATCACAATCAGGAAAACCTTTTTATAGCTGTAGAAGATTCAGGAGTTGGAATTGCCGAAGAACATATCGATAAAATCTTTGATTTGTTTTTTGAAGTTCCAACGCACAATCAGGTTCAGAAAAATTACAATAAAGGAACAGGAATCGGACTTTCAATCGTAAAAAACATTGTAAAACTACATAAAGGTTCTATTGATGTAACCAATAAACCAACTGGAGGTGTAATCTTTACAGTAACATTGCCGCTGGGACGTGAACATCTTTCAGACAGTGAAATTATTACTGATTTTAAAATCAGTGATGATGTGGAGCAATACGCAGCGCAATTAGAACCTTCTGAAATTGTTGAAAATGAAGATCTCGAAGATTTAATTGTAAACGAGGAAAAACAAACCATTCTCCTTGTTGAAGATCATAAGGTTTTGAGAAAGTTCATGAAAAACTTACTCAAAAAAGATTACAACATTATTGAAGCCGAAAACGGAAAAATTGCTTTTGAAAAAGCTTTAAAATATGTCCCGAATTTGATTATCAGCGACGTTATCATGCCTGAAATGGTGGGAACTGAATTATGTTCTAAAATAAAAGAGAATTTAAAAACCAGTCATATTCCTGTAATTCTTTTAACATCCAGATCTTCATTAGTCTATAAATTTGAAGGATTGGAAAGCGGTGCCGATGATTACATCAGTAAGCCATTCAATTTAATGGAATTCAGGCTTCGTGTTAAAAATCTTCTGAACACAACTGAACGTTTAAGAATCAAATTTTCAAGCGAAGACAGTTTTATCCCGTCGGAGATTACGGTTTCTTCATTGGATGAAGAATTACTGAAAAAAGCATTTAAAATTGTCGAAGAGAATATTTCAAATGAACAATTTGATATTCCGTTTTTCTGTTCCGAATTGGGTGTCAGTCGAACCATGTTATTTTTGAAAATTAAAGCCTGGACCAATTGCACACCAAATGAATTCATTCACGAAATCAGATTAAAACGTGCGGCTCAATTATTGGAACAAAATAAACTAACCGTTTCTGAAGTAAGTTATAAAGTTGGTTTTAATAACCCGAAATATTTCAGCAAATGCTTTCAGAAAAAATACGGAGAAACTCCGTCTCAATATGCAGACAAATTTTATAAATCTTCTGCTATAATTTAAAAATCCACTGTTTTAAAGGCTTAAAAAAGGGTATCTGTATTTTTGGATACCCTTTTTTGTATTTCTATATCGTTTTCGGCTTCTACATTTGCGATATGAAAATCAAAAAAACGAACTTCTTGTTATTACAAATTCTGTTTGTCATTCTCGTAATTGGAATGAGTTTATTGCTTTTCTATTTTATCTAAACTTATTAACCTTAAACCGAAAAATGAATGTTTACAAACCACAAGAAAAAACCGTTTAAATGGTGTTTACTGGTCTCTTTTTTACTAGTAAATTTCATCATGAACGCACAGGAAAAAAAAGTGACGGGAAAAATTACTTCAAGTGAAGATTTACTCGGACTTCCTGGTGCCAATGTCTATATCAAAAACTCTTCGGTTGGAGCGTCTGCGGATATGGATGGAAATTATACTGTTATTGTATCTGAGAAAAATGCTGTTTTAGTTTTCAATTTCGTCGGATTTCAAACTGTTGAAATTCCGGTCGGAACTAAAAATGTAATCAATGTAAGTTTAAAACCAGATACAAAAGCACTTGATGAAGTAATTGTAGTAGGATATGGAACTCGTAAAAAGAGTGATATTACAGGTTCTGTTTCTTCTGTAACCGCAAAAGAACTGACTGCTTATCCTGTTTTAAATGCCGAACAAGCGTTGCAGGGGCGTGCTGCCGGGGTTTCCGTACAAACTAATAATGGTGGTGAACCCGGAGCTCCGGTAAAAATCAGAGTCCGTGGCGGTACTTCGATTAACGCCAGTGGTGATGCGCTTGTCGTTGTGGACGGTTTTGCAGGAGTTTCTATGCCGGCACCTCAGGATATTGCTTCTATCGAGGTTTTAAAAGATGCTTCGGCAACGGCAATTTACGGATCAAGAGGTTCAAACGGGGTTATTATGGTTACAACAAAAAAAGGAAAACCAGGAAAACCTGTAATTGAATTCAGTAACTCAACTTCTATACAATCAGTAAACAATAAATTGCATTTATTAAACGCAGATCAGTTTGCAGCTTACAGAAAAAGTTTTACGACGCATACACAAGGTCCCGCAAATACAGACTGGCAGGATCTAATTTACCGTGAAGGAATGATTTCGAATACACAATTATCATTTTCAGGAGGATCTGAAAATATGAGATATTATGTGTCTGGAACTTATTTTAACCAAGACGGAGTTGTAATTAATTCCGGTATTGACAAATACACTATTGTAAGCAATCTAGAAGCCGATTTGTCTCCTAAATTTAAAGTCGGTTTAAATATTTTTACCAGCAAACAAAACAAAGAAGGAATCGTAAGTCAGACAAGTGCCGGAGGAACCGGTGCAGCTGGTGTAATTGCATCGGCTTACCGTTTTATGCCTGACAAAGGGATTTATAATGCTGATGGCTCTTACACCACAACAGCTCCAATTGGTGATGATATTGACAATCCGTATGCAACTGCAATGGAAAATATTTTAGAAACCGTTTCTATTGTAAACAGAAGTAACTTTTTTGCGCAGTATCAAATCACAAAAGATTTAGATTTTAAAACTACTTTAGGTTTAACCGATAATAATTCACAGACTGGAAGATTTATTCCGTCAACCCTAATTGCTGGAAAAAATATCAAAGGAGAAGCTTCTGTAAACAATACCAGATTTTCTTCATTCTTAACAGAAAATTATCTGACTTTTAAACGTGAAATTATCGACAAAGGAATCTTAACAGTTCTTGGAGGTTATTCGTATCAAAAAAACAAAAACGAAAATTCTTATGCCGCTTCAAGAGGATTTCTGACGAATACTAACTCTTATAGAAATTTAGGTGCGGGAACCGTATTTTTAAAACCGGATTCCGGTTTATCTGAAACTGAATTGATTTCTGCTTTCGGAAGATTAAATTTTGATTACGACGATCGTTACTTACTAACTTTTACTGCCAGACGAGATGGTTCTTCAAGCTTTAGTAAAAACTACAAATACGGAACTTTTCCATCTGGAGCAATTGGATGGAATATTAGCAAAGAAGCTTTCTTAAAAGACAACAAAACCATTTCGAACTTAAAATTAAGAGCTAGTTATGGAGCAACCGGTAATCCTTCTATTGGTGCCTACTCTACTCTTTCCCGCTTTTCTGAAATTTATTATGTAAGTGGCGACGTAATTGTAAATGCGGTACAGCTGACTTCTTTGGATAACCCGAATTTAAAATGGGAAACTTCATATCAACAGGATTATGGAATTGATTTAGGTTTATTTGATAACCGAATCAGCATTACGGCAGATTATTATAAAACTATTACTAAAGATTTATTATTTAACAGACCACTTCCGGGAGTTTCAGGAATTGCTTCTCAACTTCAAAACGTGGGCGAATTGGAAAATAAAGGATGGGAACTGGGTATTAATACCAAAAACTTTATTGGTGCTGATTTTACATGGTCTACCAGCTTCAATATCTCTTCCAACAAAAACAAAGTACTAAAATTAGCTGATAATAAAGATCTTTTAATTAACTCTGCTCCCGGTCACTTTTTGGCAACAGAATCTCAGATTTTGAGAGTAGGACAACCTGTTGGTTCTTTCTTTGGTTTTGTTTATGATGGTGTAATTCAGCAGGGAGAACCTGTATTACCAGGAAATTTTGAAACTATTGCCGGAGGAGAAAAGTTCAAAGATGTTAACGGAGACGGTAAATTAGATTCGCAGGATAAAACCATCATTGGAAATCCAAATCCTGATTTCATTTTTGGTTTCAATAATGATTTCACTTATAAAAATCTGGATTTAAACATCTTCTTTCAAGGTTCACAAGGAGGTCAAATTTTAAACTATACTTTAATGGAATTAGCATCAGGAAACAATAATGCTACCACAGAAGTTTTAGATTCCTGGACACCAACAAATACAGATACCAATGTGCCTATCAATGCAGCAAGAACAAAAAGAATTACTTCGAGATTTGTTTACGATGGAAGTTATATTCGTTTGAAAAACATTTCATTAGGATACAGTTTAAGCGAAAATATTGTTTCAAAAATAGGGTTAAACAAGGTTCGTTTTTACATAAGTGCACAAAACCTTTGGACAATTACAGATTATCCGGGTACAGATCCTGAAACGAGCTATTTAAACGATACGAATTCAAGAAGCAACACCAATTTAGGATTAGATTACGGCGGTTATCCAAACGTGAGAACGTTTACAATAGGTCTTAATGTAAAATTCTAATTAAATCACAACCATCATGAAAAAATATATAGCTTTTCTATTCTTCGGAACATTCGCTTTTTTGGGATGTTCTGATTTGGAAGAAAAACCGGTAGGTATCATTCGTCCAGACAACTTTTTTAACAATACAGATGATTTACAGGCGGCAGTAAACGGTGCTTTTGCCAATATCGCCCACAACAATTACTGGGGAAGAGAATTTACAATCGCCCTGATGCTTCGCGATGACATGGCCGACATTGGTGACAGAACAACTCAGGCGGCACGTATTGATGTTAACGACATGAGTATGAACGATACTAATGCCCTTGTAGCCAATTTTTGGCCTCAATCTTATGTTATTATCACAGCTGCAAATCAGGCAATTGAAGGTGCTAAAAAAACGCCTGGAGATCCTGCCAAAGTAAATGCCATTGTAGCTCAGGCTTATTTTGCGAGAGCTTTTACTTATTATCATTTGGTACGCCTTTTTGGAGACATTCCATACATTGATTTTGTAGTGACTGACGTTAATCAGATTAATTCGATGAGCAAAACTAAAGAAGCAGACGTTTATCCAAAAATTATCGCCGATTTAGAATTTGCGAAACAATGGCTGGAAGATAAACCAAAAGTAAAAGCAGTTCCGGGAAAAGGTACTGCTGCAGGCTATTTAGCATCTGTTTACTTAACTTTAGGAAACTTCCAAAAAGCTTATGACGAAGCCAAATACGTCATTACAAACGAAGCCAAATTTGGTTTAGGACTGGATGCTGATTTTCAGGATTTATTTAACGCTACTAAAACCGCTACATTAAAAGAACCTTTATTTACAATTGACTTTAACAACCTGACTTCAGGAAATTACGGTCAGGATTATACAGCGTTTTTCACAGGTTCACTAAAAGATGACAGTTACAGTTACGGACAAGGATTCTCTGTTGCCGTTCCATCTTTAAAAGTATTTAATACCTGGGATCAGAGAGACTATAGAAGAGCGGTAAGTTTTGATACGATTATCAGAAAGAAAACTGGTCCAGGCGGTGCTTTACAGGTTTATCCATCAAGCGATAACGAAAAAGCACCTCGTCCGCATATTGCTAAATATTTCCGTTTTCCGGGAAAAGCAGGTGCTAACGGAAGAACTTCGCAGCACAATTACATCACAATGCGTTTTGCAGAAGTTTTATTGACTGCTGCTGAAGCTTTAAACGAAATTACACCCGGAACTTCAGAAGCTGACGGTTATGTCAACCGTGTTCGTGCAAGAGCTAGAAATAAAGCCGGAAAATTAGTTTCTTTTCCTGCAAACGTAACTCCGGGTTTATCTCAGTCCGATTTTAGAAAAATGGTTATTGACGAAAGAAGACTAGAACTGGCTTTTGAATACATCAGATGGTATGACATCAAGAGACTTAAAAATGGTCCCGAAGTATTTGGTCCAAATGGTTTAGAACCTCACGCCAATTTTGATCCGAATAAAGATTATTTATGGCCTTTACCAGGAACCGAATTAGCAATTAATCCGAATTTAAAACCAAACAATCCTGGTTACTAAAAATTAGAATTAATTAATGAATCTGCTGGATATAAATTCATTTGATCCAACAGGTTACATTAATTAGCAGGAGATCGCCATGATTCAGCTAAAAATTGAAAAGTGGCGATATCACATTCCAATAAAAAAATAATACCTGTACATGAATAAAATTAGTTTCGTTTGTTTAGTTCTTGGATTTGCATCGCTGGCAGCAGCATGCAAGTCTGGAATTAATCCTCAAACAAAAAACACAGCAACAAATAATCTTCTGGAAACGCGTTACAAAATGTTACTCGATTATCCCGTTGATTCTATGTCGATGCCCAGAAGTATGAATATTAAAACCAATGAGATTCGAAAAGTCCCTTCAAGAGACTGGACAAGTGGTTTTTTTGCCGGAAATCTTTGGCAGTTATACCGATTGACAGGTGACTCGAAATATAAAGAACAAGCCCAAAAATGGACTCCATTCAGTAAAAAAGAAAGTATCAACAGTAATTCGCATGACGTAGGTTTTAAAGTGTTTTGTAGTCTTGGAGAAGCGCTGAAAGTGGAAAAAAAGAAAGAATACGAAGCTGTAATTATTAAAGGCGCTGAAACTTTATGCACAAGATTCAATCCACAAGTAGGCTCTATTCGTTCTTGGGATTTCAACAAAGAAATTTGGGATTATCCCGTGATCATTGATAATATGATGAATTTGGAACTGCTTTTTGAAGCTTCTAAATTATCCGGAAATCCAAAATACCGCGACATTGCAATTAAACATGCCAATACAACTTTAAAAAATCAGTTTAGAGAAGACAATTCGTGTTATCACGTTATCGATTATAATCCGAATACAGGTGAAGTAAGAAAGAAAACAACGCTTCAGGGATACAGTGACGATTCGGTTTGGGCACGCGGTCAGGGATGGGCAGTTTACGGATTTACCATGTCTTACCGCTATACAAAAGATCCAGCCTATTTAAAACAAGCCGAAGCGACAGCGAAATTTTTTATGACCAATAAAAACCTGCCGGAAGACAAAATTCCATATTGGGATTTTAAAGATCCGGCTATTCCAAATTCACCTCGTGACGTTTCTGCCGCAATGGTAATGGCATCAGCATTATATGAATTATACGGTTATACTAAAAATCAAACTTATTTGGCTTTCGCCGATAAAATGATGGCTTCGGTACAAACCAATACCTATATTTTAGATCATAAGATTAAGGCACCTTTTCTTTTTGATCACAGTACCGGAAACTGGCCAAAACACGATGAAATTGACGAACCAATAATCTACGCCGACTATTATTTTCTGGAAGCTTTACTAAGAAAAAAAGCCTTATAACCTTATGAAAAAAAGAGACTACAATACATTTTCAATTTTTGCGCTTTTTGTTTTGTTTCAAATTTGTCTGAGCAGTTTTGCTCAGACAAAGAGGAACATTAACGACAATTGGCTTTACTTAGAAAATCATACTCCAAATCTTATTGAGGCTGAAAAAGCTTCAAACTGGATTCCTTTAAACTTACCACACACATGGAACGCCGAAGATGCAACCGACTTAAATCCGGGTTACAGACGTGATGCCAGCTGGTATCAAAAGAAATTAAATATTTCACAGATCGCCAAAAACAAAGTATATTCTTTATACTTTGAAGGTTCAAATGTTACCACAAAAGTCTATGTAAACGGCAAAGAAGCCGGAAATCATATTGGTGGTTATATTGGATTTTCGATTGATATTACAAACTTCATCAAAGAAGGAAATAATGACATTTTTGTTCGTGTTGATAATAGTTATGACATTGAAATCATTCCGTCTCAAAAAAGTGATTTCTTTATTTATGGCGGAATTACGCGCGATGTGTGGTTAGTTTCGAAATACAAAAATCATATTGATAATTTAAAAATCACAACACCGGAAGTTTCAGCAAAAAAAGCTTCGGTGCAGATTGTTTCTTCTTTTGTAAATCCGGATAATTCAAAAGATTTATCATTAACCATAACACTTAAAAATCCGAAAGGAAAAAAAGTAGCGAGTAAAACCATTCCAGTTTCAGATAAGACTTCGACAATTACTTTTGAAAACATCAAGAATCCAGAACTTTGGGACACTGAAAAGCCGAATTTGTATAAACTAACCGCTGTTTTAGCAGAAAAAAATCAAATCAGGGACAGTATTTCTGAGAAAGTGGGGTTCAGATGGTTTGAATTTAAAGATCATGGTCCGTTTTACCTGAACGGAAAACGTTTGTTAATCCGCGGTACACATCGCCATGAAGAACAAGCCGGAGTGGGCGCTGCGATGAGCAACGAGCAGCATTGGGCAGATATGAAATCGATTAAAGAAATGGGGGCTAATTTTGTTCGTTTAGCACATTATCCACAAGATCCCGAGGTGTATAAAGCCTGCGATGAACTCGGACTTTTGGTTTGGGATGAATTGCCGTGGTGCAGAGGCGGGATTGGTAATGAGGTCTGGAAAACGAATGCCAAAAATATGCTGGCAGAAATCATCAATCAAAATTACAATCATCCAAGTATCATTATTTGGTCGCTTGGAAATGAAATCAACTGGCTTCCGGATTTTCCTGATGGAGATAATGATGAAACAACGAATGCTTTTTTAACTGAATTAAATGATCTGGCTCACAAATTAGATCCAACCCGAAAAACAGCAATTCGAAAATATTATGAAGGTTCGCATATTGTAGATGTGTTCTCGCCTTCTATCTGGTCAGGATGGTATTCGGGAAGTTACAAAAGCTATCAAAAAGCGATCAATGTTTACAAAAAAGAATACAAACATTTTATTCATGCTGAATATGGTGGTGACAGTCATGTAGGGCGTCACAGCGAAAATCCGGTTACCGGCGAAAATATTATTAAAGCGGAAGGATGGGAAGAAGCTATTGTACAAACTAAAGTGGCAAACATTGCTCAAATTGGTGACTGGAGCGAAAATTACATAGTTGATTTATTTGACTGGCATTTACATGTATCGGAAAATGACCCGACGTTTGTGGGCAATATCCAATGGGCATTTAAGGATTTTGCAACACCGTTAAGGCCGGAAGATGATATTCCGTATATGAATCAAAAAGGATTGACTGACCGAAACGGAATTCCGAAAGATGCCTATTATGTTTTTAAAAGTTACTGGGCAAAAGAACCTTTTACTTATATAGAATCGCATACCTGGACAGAACGCCAAGGTCCCGAAAATACTCCGAGAACTATCAGCGTATTCAGCAACTGCGAAAAAGTGACTTTATTCCACGATGGAAAATTGTTGGGTGAAAAACAACGCAATCTTTCATTATATCCGGCAAATGGTTTGACTTGGGATATTAATTTCAAAAAAGGAGAAAACATTCTGATCGCTATTGGAAAAAATAAAGATGGAAAAACAGTTTCTGATACTCTAAAAGTCAATTATCGTTTCAATAAAAATGATACGGCTTCATCTTTACAATTGTCTTCAGAAAAATTGAAAAACGGAAATTATTTAGTTACTGCAATTGCAATTGACAATAATAATCTACGCTGTTTAGATTATGAAGAAAGTGTTTATTTTCAATGTTTAAAAGGTGGAAAAACGCTAAAAAGCCAGGGAACTCCAACAGGAAGTGAATCTATCAGAATGGCCAATGGGAAAGCTTCTATAGAAGTTATTCCTGATGGTTCCGGAAAACCGATTGAAATGACGGCTTTGAATCAAAGTTTTAAAGGAGAATATTTGAAGATTCCTGTTGAGTAAGATTTCTGGCCACTAAGACGCTAAGAAACAAAGTTTTTTTTAGTCTGGCTATTGTAAAGAAGCGCAGTATTCTTGCATTATTGTCATCCTGACGAAGGAAGGATCTCCACAAGTAACTCTACATAGATTGTCGATTTAGTTTGGGGAGCTGCTTACGGAGATCCTTCCTCCGTCAGGATGACAAACCAAACTAAAAAACTTTGTGTCTTAGCGTCTTAGTGGCAAAAAAAACACAAATACAAAACAAATTATAATACAATGAAAAAACTATTAATCGCATTACTCCTAACCTCTTCTATTCCAGGATTTGCACAAAACCTAATCTCCAATGTACCAAACCGAAATACCACTTCTTTAAACGGAGTCTGGAATTATATTATCGATCCTTACCAAACAGGTTTTTACAGCTTTCACCTTGATCAATACGACAAAAGTGAAAAACCGGCAAAAGGAGCCTTTTTCACGAACTACCATGCTCAAAACAAACAGGAATTGGTAGAATATGATTTTGATAAATCACCGACAATCAATATTCCGGGCGACTGGAATTCTCAGGTTACGGAATTAAAATATTACGAAGGAAATGTTTGGTTCAAAAAATCTTTCGATTATAATTTAGGAGCTAACAAACGTCTGTTTTTATATTTAGGAGCCATCAATTACAAAGCAGATGTTTATTTGAACGGAAAAAAACTAGGAACTCATGAAGGTGGTTTTACCCCTTTTAATTATGAAGTCACTTCGATTGTAAAACCTACAGGAAATTATCTTGTAATTAAAGTGGATAATACCCGTCATAAAGAAGATGTCCCAACAGTCAACACCGATTGGTGGAATTACGGCGGAATTACACGCGATGTGACTTTAATTGAAGAAGAATCATCATTTGTGGAAGATTATACTATTCAGCTGAAAAAAGACAATGCAAATATCATCTCAGGATTTATAAAAATCAACAATTTAGATACATCAAAAAATCAGATTTCGATTTCTATTCCTGAATTAAAAATTAATTTCAAAGGAAAAGCCGACACGCAAGGAATTTTAAATTTTGAAATTCCAGCGAAAAAAATCTCTTACTGGTCACCAGAAAATCCAAAATTATATGATGTAACTGTTGACTTTAACGGAAAAAAATTAAACGATAAAATTGGTTTCAGAACGATTGAAACGAAAGAAGACAAAATACTACTGAACGGAAAACCAGTATTTCTAAGAGGAATTTCGATTCATGAAGAAAATGCCAAAGGCGGACGTGCCAATTCTCAGGAAGATGCTCTACGTTTATTAAACTGGGCAAAAGAATTAGGCTGTAATTATGTTCGTCTGGCGCATTATCCACATAATGAAAATATGGTTAGAGAAGCGGATAAAATGGGATTAATGGTTTGGGAAGAAATTCCGGTTTACTGGACCGTTGAATTTAAAAATGAAAACACCTATAAAAATGCACAAGACCAGTTAACAGCTGCGATTACAAGAGATAAAAACAGAGCTAGTATTGTAATTTGGTCTATGGCAAATGAAACTCCTGTTTCTGACGCTCGAAATACTTTTATAACGAATTTAGTAACTCATACAAAATCATTGGATCATACAAGATTAATCAGCGCAGCTTTATTAACGCATAATGGAAAGATTGACGATGAAATTGGTAAATCACTTGACATTATTGCTTTCAATCAGTATCTAGGCTGGTACGGCGGTAATTTAGAAAATGCTGAAAAAACATTTTGGACTACACCTTACAACAAACCTGTTTTTGTTTCTGAATTTGGTGGTGATGCAAAAGCCGGCTTTCACGGAGAGAAAAACGAGCGTTGGACTGAAGAATATCAGGAATATTTATATATCCAAAATTTAAAAATGATTGAAAAAATCCCACATTTAAGTGGTACAAGTCCGTGGATTCTGGTTGATTTCAGATCACCGAAAAGATTACTTCCGGGAATCCAGGACGGCTACAACCGCAAAGGTTTAATCTCTAATGACGGAGAAAAGAAAAAAGCGTTTTATATCATGCAGGATTGGTACGCTAAAAAGAAAAGTGAATAAAATCATTACCAATTCATTAACAAAAAACAAGCAGTAAATTATATGATTTTTCTTCATTATTAACTTACTTTGTAGTTATCTAAAAATTGTAATCCTATGAAAAAAATTTATTTACTAGCAGTTACATTGTTTGCTGCTTTTACAGTTCAGGCGCAAGATGTGATAAAATTTGCTCCACTTGACAATAGTCCTGTTGATATTTCTTATTTCCCAAACAAAGCGGTAAAATTTAAGAAAACGGATACTCCAAATCCAGTTATCAAAGTTATTTATGCAAGACCTTCGGTAAAAGGAAGAACTATTTTTGGTGATGTAGTAAAGTTTGGTGAAATCTGGAGAGTTGGTGCTAATGAAAACACAGAGATTAAATTCTACAAAGATGTAACAATCGGTGGTAAAAAAGTTGCAGCAGGATACTACAGTTTATTTGCAATTCCTGAAAAAGATAAATGGACCATCATTATCAATAAAGAGTTGGATTTATGGGGTGGTTATGCTTATGACGAAAAGAAAGATGTTGTAAGAGTTTCTGTTCCTGTAAAATCAGTTTCTGATGTTATCGAAGCTTTATCTATTGCTTTTACAACTCAAGGCAATGTGGCTAATTTAGTTATTGGATGGGATAAAACAACTGTTGAATTGCCAATTACGGTTAAATAATTAATCGTTTTCAGATATTTTTATAAAAGAGACATTTTTAAATGTCTCTTTTTTGTTTAGATAATTCACTTTGCATTTGTAAACACAATTCTCTTCGATATAGCCATGCTTTCAACCACCGGAAACGGATTGTTTTTTGATTGTGTCCTCATGATTGAAACCACGAGCTATTTTTAAAATTGAAATGTAAAAAAAAGAAACATCTTTCAATATCTCTCTTTTTTGTTTTAAACCTTTACAGTTTCTATAATTTTATCCAATGTAATTGGTAAATCCCGCACTCGCTTTCCAGTTGCATTAAAAACAGCATTTGCAATTGCAGGCGCCATTCCAACCAAAGCCGTTTCTCCAAGACCTTTTGTTCCCATTGGATTACTAATTGGGTCTTTTTTATTAACGAAAAAGACTTCTTGTTTTTCTATATCAGCATTTACAGGAACATGGTAATCAGCAAAATTATTATTGATTGGACGACCAAAACGATGATCGATTTCCAGCGCTTCCATTAATCCCATTCCGATTCCTCCTACTGCTCCTCCATACATTTGCCCTGCTGATGTCTTTTGATTGATAACCGTTCCAATATCAGCACAGGAAACTACGTGTGCCAATCGTATCTTTCCTAAATTCGGATTCACCAATACTTTTACAAAATGAACTGAAAACGAATAAATTGAATATTTCTTAGCTTCTTCTGCTCCTTTGGAGAGATTTTCCACTTCTAATCCGTCTAATTTATTAGCACTCAACAAAGAAGTTATAGCAATAGTCTTTTTTGCCTCTTTTTTAGAAGAAATTATACCATTTTCAAAAGTTAAATCTGTAATCGGAATTCCTTTAAAAGTCGGATTTTGTGTTGCTAATTCTAATGTTTTGCTCACTAATAAATTACAAGAATCGTGAACCGCAGAACCAACCGACGAAGTCGTCGCAGAACCACCTTGTGTAGGCCCCTTTGGCAATCCGCTTTTTCCCATTTCTATGATAACATTCTCGGCAGGAAGACCCGTTATTTCAGCTCCAATCGCAGTCATCATGGTTGCAGTCCCGGGTCCCATATCATTTACACTGCATTGCAGAACTAGATTTCCGTCAGACAGGAATTTTGCTTTTACCGAAGTCGGGCTTCGATAGCAACCAAAAGTTCCTGTTCCCATTCCATAACCAACCAGCCAGTTTCCTTCTTTCACAGTACCGGGTTCATTTTTACGGTTTTTCCAGCCAATGCGTTCCATTCCGCCCTCGTAACATTCCAAAAGATATTTACTGCTCCACGGTTTATTTTGTTCCTGATCTTTTTCAGCATAATTCAGCTTACGAAATTCAATCGGATCCATATTTAATTTATGCGCCAATTCGTCCATGGCAGACTCTAATGCAAAAGAACCTGTCGCCTCACCCGGACCACGCATCCAGATTGGTGTACAGGTATCCAAAGGCACAATCCTGTAGCGAGTCGAAACATTAGCACAATCATAAATAAATCGCGACATATTTACTGTTCCTTCCATGAAATCTTCATAGCTCGAAGTCATTGCAACTGCTTCATGAGTTAAACCTGTCAGTTTTCCATCTTTTGTTGCGCCCAGACCCATTTTCTGAATCGTGTAAGGTCTGAAACCTACATTGGTAAACATCTGTTCGCGATGCAAAACTAATTTTACCGGACGGTTTAATTTCTTAGAACCAATTAATGCTGCAATTTCATACGGCCATGTATGTAATCCCATACCAAACGCACCTCCAAGATATTCTGCATGAACCTCAACATCTTCAACCGGTACTCCAAAAACTCCTGCTATACTTCTGCGTGTTCCTTCAACACCTTGGCTTTTGGTATACAAAATGGGCTTATTTCCATCCCATTTTGCAATGATATTTGCCAATTCCATTGGATTATGAACTTCTGTTGGAATCGTATATTCAGCTTCTAAAACTACTTCTGCATTTTTATATCCGTCATGTTCACCACGATGGTAATCATTTCCTTTATCTGTTTCAACTTTTTTCTCTTTATCAGCTACTTTATGAAGATCTGTCGAATGCTCTTCTTTAAAATAATCTGCTTTAATTAAGCTTGCAGCATATTGCATACGTTCGAATGTATCTGCAATAATCAACGCAATTGGCTGATCGTAATATAAAACCGAATCGTCTTTAAAAATCTGAAGGGGCTGACCAAAATTATGTTTGTCTTTTGCTTTTTCGTAGCCGACGGGTTTATCCACATTTAAATATGTGATTACAGCCAAAACTCCTGGTGCCCATTCTGCCTTTTTAGTATCAATGGTTTTGATTCTTCCTTTTGCAATAGTGCTTCCCACCAAACATGCATATACAACACCAGCCGTTTTATATTCTGCTGAATAAGTTGCTGAACCCGTTACTTTAGCAAATCCGTCAACTCTATTAATATTACTTGTCTTACTCATAATTCTAATTATTTTGATGCTGCTATTGTAAGTGCTTCTGTTATGGCATTGGCTCCAAGTGTGATTTTAAAATCATTATCACCATATCCTCTTGCGCCATTCATTGCTAAACTTGCGGCTTGTCTGAATGTTTCTTCTGAAATTGTTTTTCCTTTCAGATATTCCTCTGTTTCTTTTAATCTCCAGGGTTTATGCGCTACACCACCCATAGCCAGTCTGACATCCTTTATTACATTATTTTTTAAGTCTAAAGCAACAGCTACTGATACCAATGCAAAAGCATAACTCGTTCTGTCACGAACTTTTAAATAATGCACATTTTTAGTAAAATTATTATCTGGAATTTCAACTGAAGTGATTAATTCTTTATTATTTAAAGTATTGTCTTTTTCCGGTGTATTTCCCGGAAGACGATGGAAATCGGTAAACTTAATTTGTCGTTTTCCTTTAGGACCTTCTACCCAAACCTGTGCGTCTAATGCCGCCAAGGCCACACACATATCGCTTGGATGAACGGCAATACAACTGTCCGAAGCACCAAAAATAGCTGACATTCTGTTTGAACCGCCAATCGCACCGCAGCCACTCTTTGGATTTCTTTTATTACACGGCATATCGGTATTATAAAAATAAGAACAGCGTGTTTTTTGGAGCATATTTCCGCCAACCGTTGCCATGTGTCTTATTTGCTGAGAAGCTCCGGCTGCTAATGCCAAAGCCAATAAAGGATGTTTTTCTTTTATAGAAGCATCTTCAGCAACCTGACTGTTTTTTGCCAAAGCGCCTATAGCAACTTTTCCTTTCAGAAATTCTATTTTTTTTAAATCCAGTCCGTTAATATCAACCAATTTGTCTGGAGCAACTACATTCTTTTTCATTAAATCAACCAGATTGGTTCCTCCGGCAATAAACATCGCTTCTTTTTCTTTGTCAATATTGGTTACTGCCGAACCTGATGATAATGCTCTAATTATTTGAAAGTTTTTCATATTTCCTTCCCTCCTTCCTTCACTTCGGTTATAGCATCTACAATGTTATGATAAGCACCACATCTACAGATATTACCGCTCATATATTCACTAATTTCTTCTCTGCTGTTGGCATGTCCTTCTTTAATACAGGCAATTCCCGACATGATTTGTCCAGGCGTACAATAACCGCACTGAAAACCATCATGTTTTATAAAAGCTTCCTGCATTGGATGTAGTTTTTTTCCTTTTGAAAGTCCTTCGATTGTTGTGACCTGAGCATTTTGCTGCATGGAAGCCAAAGTCAAACAGGATAAAATTCGGGTTCCGTTTACATGAACTGTACAGGCACCACATTGCCCGTGATCGCAACCTTTTTTGGTTCCGGTAAGTTGTAATTGCTCTCTTAACAAATCAAGTAAAGTAGTCCTGGGCTCAATATTAAGATTGTGTTTTTTACCATTTACTTCAATAGATAGCGGTACTGTCTCTAAATACTCTGCTATTTTTTCATCCCATTTGTTCTCTGAAGCCATGACCAATGAAGGCGGTGTAAAAGCTAACGCAGTAAAAAGTCCCGATTTTTTTATAAAGTCACGACGGGAATTCGAATCATTCTCCGTTACTTCTTTCGGATTGTTTTTTTTAGAAGCCATTCTATCTATTTTAAATTAGCAAAATCACTTGGGTATTCTAACAAATTTAACGATCTTAAATCACAAAAAGTTATGAAATTCAAACATTAGGCTTATTTAGAATAATTACAATTTCAGTGTTTTTTTAACGCAAAGCGCGCTAAGGATGTTTCTTTTAATTATCTATAGAAAAAGTTCGCAAAGCTTCCTCTACACAAAGCTTTGCGAACTTTGTGGTTTTGTAAAACGCTTATAAAAAAACTTTACGCTCTTTGCGGTTAAGCAAAATTATGCTGATTTATTTTTTACTTTGAAAATTGTACTTTTACAACACTAAGTTTTAATTATGCCACATCAACAAAATATTTATCTAGATAATAATGCCACAACTCAAGTTGATGAACGCGTTTTAGAAACTATGCTTCCGTATTTTACTGATTTATATGCTAATTCTACTAGTCAGCATATCGCAGGTTTAACGGTCAATGAAGCTATAGAAAATTCTGCCTGGCAAGTTGCGGATTTAATTAATGCCGATGCCGAAGAAATTATTTTTACGTCTGGTGCTACAGAAGCAATAAATTTAGCAATAAAAGGTCTGGCTGATCAGGAACGAAAACATATTGTTACCATTCAAACAGAACACAAAGCGGTACTTGAAACTTGCCAGTTTATGGAAAATAACGGCTTTGAAGTCAGTTATTTACCTGTTCAACGTGACGGTCTTTTAGATCTTACTCTCTTCAGTAAAGCTATAACAGATAAAACATTGGTTTTCATCGGAATGCTTTCTAACAATGAGACTGGTGTCATACAGAATATCAATAAAATCTCTAAACTGCTTAAAAGTAAAAATGTGTTTTTTATGTGTGACGCCACTCAGGCAGTCGGTAAAATTCCAATCGATGTAAAAGTTTCAGGAATTGATCTTTTAACATTGTCCGCTCATAAATTTTACGCCCCAAAAGGAGTTGGTGCTTTATACATTTCGGCAAAAGCCAAATTAAAATTAATAGCTCAGATGACAGGCGGAGGACAACAGCGAAAATTACGCAGCGGAACACTCAATGTTCCTGGAATTATCGGTTTAGGTAAAGCAGCAGAAATAGCTGTGAATGAATTAGAAAAAGATTCAAATAGAATTAATCTATTACGAAACAAACTAGAATCTGGCTTGTTACAATTTGAAGGTTCTTTTGTAAATGGTAATACTGCAAATCGAATTTATAATACTACAAATATTTGTTTTCCAGGCTTGAATTCTGAACAGCTTATTATGGCTTTGGGCAATATTTCAGTTTCTAATGGTTCTTCTTGTTCTGCGGTTACTTCGGAACCTTCGCATGTTTTAAAAGCAATGGGATTGTCTGATGAAGACGCTTTGAGCTCAATTCGTTTTAGTTTGGGAAGATTTACTACAGAAGAAGAAATTGATATTACTGTAGAAAGGGTTTTATCTTTGGCTCGGCAATTGGTTTTGCCTCAAAGACGCTAAGTTTTTTTTTAAACTCGCAAATTCACAAAGGTTTACGCAAGGTTTACGCAAAGTTTTTCAAAAATTTACTCAACCAGTTTGTCATCCTTACGAAATCAACTTAAAATAATCCTCCTCCGTATCAATATCAATACTTCCTTTTTCGAAAGCAATTGCAACTACATCATCAGAATATTTTTTAATGAGTTTTTTAGCTCCTTCTTGTCCTTTTAATTCTAATAATTCATTGAAGTACTTTTTATGGAATAAAACAGGAGTTCCTAAGGTTTTAGAATAAGCAGATGTCACAATTCCTTTTCTGGTTTTATGAGATTCTTTTATAAGCTTTTCAAATATTGAACTGGTTACAAAAGGCTGATCGCAAACGGCAAAAATACATTGTTTACAATCAGGATTTAAATGTAATAACCCGCTAAGTCCTTTTACGATTGAAGATGACAATCCATTTTCCCAATTCGTATTGAAGCATATTGTTATTGGCACATTAGTAAGATCCTTTTCGATGATTTCACTGTTTGCTCCAGTTACTATTATTACAAAAGAATTTTCAACTTTTAGTGCTTCTGAAATGGTATTTTTTAGAAGTGTCGATTGTTTATAAAGTAACAATTGTTTCGGTCTGCCTAATCTGGAAGAATTTCCTGCAGCTAAAATGATGATTGCGGTTTTATTGTGAATTTTATCTTTCATACCAAACCTCATCATGTATTTTACCTGATTTGAACTTTAAAGAAGTTCCTGTCTTAGCTGTTGAAAAAGCTTTTATTTCGGATACAATAGAAAGTGCAATTTCTTCTGAAGTTTCAGCTCCGATATCTAAACCTATTGGGCTGTAAATACGTTTTAATTGTTCTTCAACTATAGTTATTCCTTCATTTTGAAGATCATCCAGCATTCGATGCAATTTGGTTTTAGGACCCAGTATTCCAATATATTGACAATTAGTTTCTAAAAGTGATTTTAAAACTGCCAAATCGTATTTATAATTGTGCGTCATTAAAACGAAATAGGTTTGATCATCAATTGTAATATTTTCTAAAAATTGTGCTGGTTTTACAGCTTTTACAGTATCTGCTTTAGGAAATCTTTTTTCTATTGCATGAGTTACACGACCATCACCAATAATAATTTTCCAGCCTAAAATTGAAGCCATTTTTACTAAAGGCTGTACATCATTTCCTGCTCCGGCAATGACGATAGAAACGGGAGGTTTTATATATTCTACCAAGGCTTCACTCTCGTTTTCAGGCTGAAGTTTTTTTACAATTGAAGTTTTGTTTTTCCATACTTCTTTTACAGCTGCAATTATATTCAAAACTTCATCTGTATTCTTCAAAACAGAATTTTCCTTTCTATAAAATAAAGCCGTTCCAATCTGTTTTGCGTTTCTTTTTAAAGAGAAAACAGTAACAATTACGGCTTCTTTTCTTTCTATCTCTAATTGCTGTAAAAGCTGAATCGGATTATTTAATGCCTCATCATGAATATATTCAAACAAAATATGTACAATTCCGTTGCATCCAAGCTGTAAACCTAATTCAATATCATCTTCATTACTGGTATTGTAAGTAATGAGTTTATTTTGCTTTTGATGGATCGAAAGAAGTGCTTTTCTGAGAGCATCGCCTTCAAGGCAACCTCCGCTTATGGCACCTGTTAGTTCTCCCTCTTCAGTAACCAGCATGCGTGCTCCCGGCTGACGGTAAGAAGAACCCTCAACTTTGACAACAGTCGCCAAAGCTGTTTTTTTTCCAGCTGCTTTTGCTTTTGAATATGCTTTTAAAATTTCACTAATTTCTTTCATAAAAATAAATATCACCTTCTCAAATCAACTTTGTGACTTGAATAGGCAATCATAAAAATACACAAAATCACGGTAAGTTTATTAATTATATAATTCCCATTGCAAAAGCTGTTTGTATGGCTTCCGCTGTATTAGTCACTTTTAATTTCTCAATAATATTCTGTCTGTGTCGACGTACAGTGTATACGGAAATATGCATATCTGTTGCAATCTGTTCGCTTTTATTTCCTTTCGCAACACTGCTTAAAACTTCAATTTCTCTTTTAGAAAGTATCTTTTCTGCATTATTTTTATATTTCTCAGATTCTACAATATCGCCTGTCCTGATATTGATAATTTTTCCATCTATCCCTATTCTGGATTGTAAATCGGTTGAAGGAAGATACAAACATAAAGCAAGAGAAATACTTCCATTATTGAACGTTTTAAGATAAATTGTCCGATGATTGATATACATATTTTTCTCGTTGGAACTTTTCATTCTTAGACGACTGAAAGTACTGTAATTACTGTATTCTTCCTTAGGAATTTCTTTCAAAAACTGATAAAAATTGAGTTCTAAAATATGACGTTCCACTATATCATCGGCATTGATTTTTGTAAATATACATTCTTCAAAAGCAGAATCAATTACGGAATTTTCATCGGGAAGTCCGAAAACAGCACCAAAACTTCCTGCATAGATATAACTGCAATCTGAACGATAATCTGATAATACTGCCACACATTGTTCTATTTTTATATAATTAGCCACAAATTGTTTGTACATTTCAATGTCATTCGATTCTTCAATCTCAAACTTTTGTTCTAAAAATGTGGTCATTAATTGGTTTTCAACAGAAGTATTTTGTGGCATTTAAGGATATAATTGGTTAGTTTTACGTATTGCCTTTGTTTAAAAGCAATTCTATTTTTGGAAAATTAAAAATATCACTTTCTATCCCAAAAAAATAATTTATGAAAACAATTTTTTATAGTACTATTATTATCCTTAGTCTTTCTGTATTATCAAGCTGTAATAATAAAAATGAAACTGCAAAAACAACAATGAAAGAAGAAATTAAAACAGATTCGGCCATTGTAAATGGTTTACCATGTGATATTAAATTATCAAACATACATTTTACTAAAGCTGTAAATGGTGCTGATAGTTTAATTAAAAAAGAAGCTGCAGAGAAAATAATTTTTAAAGCTGGCGAAAAATCAGATTATTTCTCTGATCCTGACGGAAAATTATCCAATACTACAGCTCCAATGCTTTTATCAAAAGTCGATAATACCAAACCTTTTACGCTTACTGCTAAAGTTACCCCTGAGTTTACCGAAAAAGGATTGTACAATGCCGGTGTTTTATATATTTATGTGAATGACAGTTTTTACCAGAAGTTCTGCTTTGAACAAGACGAAAGAGGCAATCACAGAATTGTAACAGTTCGCACCATGGGAACTTCTGACGACAATAATCATGATGTTGTAAAAGAGCCTTCTGTTTATATGAAAATCTCTTCGGATACTAAAACAGTTGCAAGTTATTATTCTTTAGATAAAAAGAACTGGCAAATGGTTCGTTTATACAAAAACAATTATCCAAAACAAATCTGGATGGGAATTAGTACGCAATGTCCTGTAGACAAAGGAACTCAAAGTATTTTTGAAGAAATCATTTTAGAAGAAAAAAGTGTATCTGATTTTCGTTTAGGAATATAACTTTAACTTAATAAAGAAGGCTCTTTTTCAATCATTTTTATTGTTTTGATAATCATTTTTTCAAATAGATGTATGATTTATATGACTAAGTTTTGTATTTTTATCAATAGCAAAATAATTATTACCTAACTTTAAAAATAAACTACATGGGAAAATTTGTAATTACTACCAGAGCCAACGGAGAGTTTCAATTCAATTTAAAAGCTGGTAATGGTCAGACCATTCTAACAAGTGAAGGTTATACTACAAAAGCAGCCTGCAATAATGGTATTGAATCTGTAAAAAACAATGCAGCTGATGACAATCGCTATGATAGAAAAGAAGCTAAAAACGGAAAACCGTATTTCAATCTAAAAGCTGGAAACGGACAAATCATTGGTTCTAGTGAAATGTATGAAAGCGTTGCTGCCAGAGAAAATGGAATCGAATCTGTAAAGAAAAATGCTCCTGACGCCACTATAGATGATCAAACATCATAAATGGAAGTTTAAAATATAAAAAATGAAGCGAGGTTAATAGCCTCGCTTTTTTATTTGTTCTCCTTACTGATATAAAGATAACCCGATCTTCGCATTGTTTTATCAGCATTTTGATATTCAAGAATGTAAAAATAAGTGCCATCAGGTAATCCTTCACTTTTTTTGACTGTACCACGTCCTTCTGAATAACCCCGAAACATATTATTAGTCTCATTATAGGATACCGCATCATAGACTTTTACGCCCCAACGGTTATAAATTTCGACTTTATTATCAGGGAATTTATCAATTCCTTTAATGTGAAAGGTATCGTTTATATCATCTCCATTTGGTGAAAGTGCATTGTAAATTGTAATTTCATCTGTTGGTGGTTCCGGGTTTTCTTTTTTTACTATTGCTATTGTAAAAATACCATAACCACTTACCTGTGTCGTAATTAGTTTTGTATAATCTGCTCCGGTCAAAAGATCCGCTGTATCTCCCTTTTCATTAATCCATTTAGAAGATGTAGTATCCCATCTTACTATCGCTAATTGAGTTTCAGTATTTTCCAGAAAAAAAACCGAAGGTGTTGTATTTTTATCCAATGTAAGGCTTAAAACAGCTTTATCTGTTCCTTGTTCCTGAGTTAAATTCCAATATTCAAATTCGTCTATTACAATAATACTTTCCTCTTTGCTGGTGTAAGGATTAGTCGTTGCTATATTCTCTAAAAAATATTCTGTGGTATAACTATTATTTGGACTACTGCTGACATCATTAAGTGAGGGTCTGTAATACACATCATCTCCAATTGGAAACTCAAATTTTGCAGCACCTACTTTTTCTACTCTTCCATCAACAAAACTCAAATTGCTTGTATCGGAATGCAATGCATTTGTATTGAAAATCATTTTTCCCGCATCATTAGAACCGTCTACAATTCCGTTCTTAAACAAAGCCTGTTTATTAACAGCAACGGTTGTTTTTAAGAAAAAAGGAAACTTACTGGAAATGTTATTAAATTCGATATTCTGAAAACCAGAAATTGATCCTCCTTCTATTAGCTGTTGAGAATTACCAATAAAAAACGTTTTCCCATTTGCTGAATCAGTATAAGTAAACAAACCATCGTTCTTGAAATTAGCGTACACATAAAAATTTCCATTGTTTAAGACATCTCCATCTGTTGTATTATCAAAATCAAAAATGGTCGAAAAATCAGTATTAGGTTCTATTGTAAATACTCCTGTATTGATGGTCTGTGCAAAGATTTTCCCAAAACAGCATAAAAGAACTAAACCATATTGTATCAGTAGCTTCATAGAATCAAATTTTAAAATGACATTTGAAATTATTTTTTATCAGACGTTTTTTCTACTAGTTTTTCCAGACGGGCAATTCTTAAATCCATTTCGACAGCAGTTTCTTTAAGTTTTTGAATTTCTTTGTCTTTAGCATCAAGTTGCTTTTGCTGTTCGATGGTATATAAATAGAGTTCTTCTACTTTTTCTAAAACCTGTACCGATAATTTCGAGATATTAAAAATGTAATCACCTCTTTCATTTTTTGACAACTCTTTTATTCCGGTAACTCCGGGCAGATGTTTATTTTCTTTAATAAATTTTTCAATTTCGTTAAGAGATTTAAAAGAATAGTCTGCATTTATAATATTGGTTGTTTTAAAATAATTTTCAAAAACATAATCAGGATAAGTATTTAATGTAGTTTGTATGGAACCATTTACAGCAAGCCAGGTATTAGGATCGGCAGTTCCTCCAAACATGTCTGATGTATTAATGCCAATTTTTCCCATTTGATAAATTGCATCTGTATTTGAAGTAGCTTTATCATTAGTAGTTTGAATATGCCATGGTCCCAATGCGGCATAAAACGGACTTACAATTTTTAAAACTCCATTTCCATCGGCTACCACTAAATTATCTGTTGTTGTACTTCCGGTTTTAAGTCCTTCAATTCGAACTGGATCATCTGAACCAATAGTCTGCGGCGAAACATGAAGTGTATTTGTAGGTGTGTCGATATTGATTCCAATTTTCGAAACTTTTGCTGAAGATCCCAAATTATTTACTCCTATACCAAAAATCGCATTTCCTATATTCAAACGATTACTTCCTGTTGCCAAAGGCAGATCAATCGTATTTCCTATTATAATATTTTGACTTCCAGATGTGACGTTTGTTCCCGATTGATATCCTAAAGCAATATTACCTGTACCACTTGCTAAAAGACCTAATGCACTATTACCTATTGCAATATTTTGATTTCCAGATGTATTATTAAGAAGCGTTCCAACTCCTAATGCTGTATTAAAATTTCCTGTATTACCTTCAAGCGCTCTATATCCAACTGCAACATTTCCTGTACCGCTTGATGAACTCGTCAAAGTATTATGTCCAAATGCAGTGTTATTTGTTCCGACTGAATTCGACAACGCTCTAAGACCAAATGCTGTAACACCAGTTTGAGACAATATTCCAGCTTTGACATTGTTAATTCTAAACATTAAAGGCTGTCCATCTGTAGTCCCAAGAAAATTCGATGCCGAATCAGTTCCTCCATTTCCAGTCATTCTCCAATAGTTTGCAGCATTTGGTGCAATTGTTTTAAGTACTCCTGTAGCATTAACCACTACAAAATTGTCTGTTGCTGTACCTGTCTGCAACCCTTCCGCACGAATAGGATCTGATGTTGCAGTTATGTGCAATGTATTAGTGGGTGCATTGTTATTAATTCCAATTCTACCTGACCCAATTGTATTATTTACACCTGTTCCAAACAAAGTATTGCCAATATTCATTTCATTACTGACAATTTGTGTCGATGCATTTATATTAATCCCTGATGCTCCACCTATCAATATATTGTTACTACCGGTAGTAAGACCAACCAAATTACCAGTACCAGTATTAATACCAATAGCTACGTTATAGTTTCCTGCTGTAGCAATGTTAAGAGTATTTGTACCTACGGCAGTATTATTAGAACCTGTTGTATTGGCTGCAAGTGCGCCATATCCGGATGCCACATTATTGCTACCTGTAGTATTTACATTTAATGCTGTTGATCCCAAAGCACTATTGTAGGCACCGGTACTAGTAGCTGCTCCACCAGGTCCTGCTAATGCTAAATAACCTACAGCCGTATTCCAGCCTCCCGCAGCACTACCTAAAAACTTATTTAATGCCAGTGCGCCGACTGCAGTATTACCAACTGTACTTGTTAGTCTATTCAATGCATTAAATCCTACAGCGGTATTATCTCCACCTCCAGATCCTACTGTCAAAGCACCTACTCCTATGGCTGTACTTTCAAAAGATCCTGTACTCAAGGCCTGATAACCTAAAGTGGTATTACTTGTGGTTATCATACCTGAGGGAGTATTGTTAATGCGAAACATTAAAGGCTGGTTACTTATTGTACCTAAAAAGTTACTTGCTGTTGTACCGGTATTTCCTGATATTAGCCAGCCTATAGTACCAACTGCGTCTCCTACTGTTCGCTGATGCAAATTACCGCTTCCATCTACTGTTACAAAATTATCTGTTGTTGGTGTAGTAACCGTTTGTAAACCTGAAATAGCCAAAGTGTTCGTACCATTAGTAGCAATTGTAGTAGGCTGTATCAATGTACCTCCTAATTGTACATTTCCATTGGTTACAGTTAGCCCATTATTTGCAGAAATCAAAACAGGGACTGAAGGGGATGATGCAATGTCATTTACAGTTGAAACCAAATTTCCATTTGCAGCTGTTAAGATATTAGTATTGACAATTGGTGCGCCTGTACTAGTTACTCCGTTTACTGTTACTGTTGAAGTATTTGAGCTAGAAGCATTTGAAACCAATGTTGCAGTGGTAAGTGCAGCTGATGTCAACAAAGAGCCGCCATCTGTTCCAACCGTTAAAATATTGCCTGCATTTGCACTAGTTACATTCGCGGTCTGATTAGTTCCGCTTTCATTGGTATACGTAATTACTCCGGTAGCCGGAGCCTGAACTAAATCGGTAACCGTCTGCAATGCCGAAATTACAGGAGTTAAATCTAAAGCTGTACTTGAAACTCCGTTTACAGTGGTAGTCAAACTTGTTCCTGATAAAGAAGTTTCGTTTAAATTCACAATCGGTGCACCTGTACTTGTAATTCCGTTCACAGTCACTGTTGCTGTATTTCCTGTCGATGCATTGGAAACTCCACTGACAGCATTTGATGTTGACGAAATTCCATTTACATTTGAAGTCAATGTATTTCCTGCCAAACCTAAAGTATTGGTTGTGCCGGAAGCTAAAATAGGACTTAAATCCAAAGCCGTGCTTGAAACTCCGTTTACAGTGGTAGTCAAACTTGTTCCTGATAATGATGTTTCATTTAAATTCACAATCGGTGCGCCTGTACTTATAATTCCGTTCACAGTCACTGTTGCTGTATTTCCTGTTGATGCATTGGAAACTCCGCTGACTGTATTTGATGTTGACGAAACTCCATTTACATTTGAAGTCAATGTATTTTCTACCAAACCTAAAGTATTGGTTGTGCCTGAAGCTAAAATTGGACTTAAATCTAAAGCCGTACTTGAAACTCCGTTTACAGTGGTAGTCAAACTTGTTCCTGATAATGATGTTTCATTTAAATTCACAATCGGTGCGCCTGTACTTATAATTCCGTTCACAGTCACTGTTGCTGTATTTCCTGTTGATGCAT
>NZ_JBHUOT010000007.1:0-93324 GCF_042686225.1 Flavobacterium notoginsengisoli | reverse complement strand
TTCTACCAAACCTAAAGTATTGGTTGTGCCTGAAGCTAAAATTGGACTTAAATCTAAAGCCGTACTTGAAACTCCGTTTACAGTGGTAGTCAAACTTGTTCCTGATAATGATGTTTCATTTAAATTCACAATTGGTGCGCCTGTACTTGTTTGTCCATTCACGGTCACAGTTGCTGTATTTCCAGTCGATGAATTTGAAACAGAAGTTGCATTTGAAAGCGATGTTGGCGTTAATAAAGAACCTCCGTCAGTTCCAACGGTTAAAATATTGCCTGTATTTGTACTTGTTACATTCGCGGTCTGATTAGTTCCGCTTTCATTGGTATACGTAATAACTCCAGTACTTGCAGTCTGAACTAAATCGGTAACCGTCTGCGATGCCGAAATTGCTGGAGCTAAATCCAAAGCTGTGCTAGCAACCCCGTTTACTGTTGTAGTCAAACTTGTTCCTGATAAAGAAGTTTCGTTTAAATTCACAATCGGTGCGCCTGTACTTGTAATTCCGTTTACCGTAACTGTTGCTGTATTTCCTGTCGATGCATTGGAAACTCCGCTGACTGTATTTGATGTTGACGAAACTCCATTTACATTTGAAGTCAATGTATTTCCTACCAAACCTAAAGTATTAGTTGTGCCTGAAGTAAGGATCGGAGCTAAATCCAAAGCCGTGCTTGAAACTCCGTTTACAGTCGTAGTCAAACTGGTTCCTGATAATGATGTTTCATTTAAATTCACAATCGGTGCGCCTGTACTTGTAATTCCGTTCACAGTCACTGTTACTGTATTTCCTGTTGATGCATTGGAAACTCCGCTGACTGTATTTGATATTGATGAAACTCCATTTACATTTGAAGTCAATGTATTTCCTGCCAAACCTAAAGTATTGGTTGTGCCTGAAGCTAAAATTGGACTTAAATCCAAAGCCGTGCTTGAAACTCCGTTTACAGTGGTAGTCAAATTTGTTCCTGATAAAGAAGTTTCATTTAAATTGACAATCGGTGCGCCTATACTTGTAATTCCGTTCACAGTCACTGTTGCTGTATTTCCTGTTGATGCATTGGAAACTCCGCTGACTGTATTTGATGTTGACGAAACTCCATTTACATTTGATGTCAATGTATTTCCTGCCAAACCTAAAGTGTTGGTTGTTCCTGAAGTAAGGATCGGAACTAAATCTAAAGCCGTACTTGAAACTCCGTTTACAGTGGTAGTCAAACTGGTTCCTGATAAAAAAGTTTCGTTTAAATTCACAATTGGTGCGCCCAAACTGGTTACTCCATTTACTGTAACTGTGGAAATATTCGCAGTTGAAGCATTAGAAACAGTCGTAGATCCAACCGGAATTGAAGAAACATCTAACATTGCACCACCATCAATTCCTACCTTAAGTAAATTCCCCGCATTAGCACTTACAACTTGAGAGGTAGTTGAATTTCCTGCTTCGTTTGTATAAGTTATTGCTCCTGTCGCTGTATTTTGAATTTGAGTTGTTACAGTTTCATTAGCTTTAACGATAGAACTAAAATCAATTATTTGAGAGTTTCCCGAATTATCTATGTATAAAAAAGTCTGAGTAACCGGGTTATAAATAACAGATCCGGCAGGAACCGCTGTTTCTCCAGATATCACAATTCTATTCCATTTATTATCAAACCAATAGTAATACCCCGCTTTTATATCTGAAACTGTTGCAGTATTAAATACAAGTAAACTATTTACATTTCCGTTTGTAATTGTTGAAGCATCTGTAGAACTGGTTAAACTTATTCTGGGAATTAAAACCCCTCTATTGCTTGCAGTAATTTCTAATTGAGAAGAAGCATTAGGCATTGGTGTACCTATTCCAACTTGAGAATAAATAGTGAAACTCCCTAAAAATATAAATATGCTAAGTAATTTATTCTTCATAAGATTGAATTATTAGTATTAACAATTTTAAATTATAACAGAAATAAAAAAACAGAGAAATAAACTCTTGACTACTTTGACTGAGCAGAATTCTGAAAAAACTAATGTTTAAACAAAAGACAAATCAAAATTGCCAAAGCAATTTATTTGATAAGTAAAACGAAAAAAATAATTGATAAGGGGGCAATTGTATTCCTAATACACTGATTTTAGATGGCAGGTAATACTAAAAGGAAAATTGGTGCAGATATGAAACTTGATAAAAATATAATCCGTTTATTTTTGATTTGTAAATTTAAACAAAAATAAACTACTAATAATCAAACATTTAGAAATTTATTATTACTAAAAAACTTGCACAGAGGTATTTAGACAAAAAAAGCCAATTTCTGAGTAGAAATTGGCTTTGAATTCTGAGCTATTAAAAAACTTATTTTAAACTTTCTATTCCTTTATGAGTTGGAACAACCTGTTTAATAGTTCCATCAGCATTAAACTCTAATTTATCTATACATACTTCACGATGAAAACCTCCTGCATTACCCATTTTTATTCCGGTTGGATATGAGAATCTATGATAAACCATATACCATTCATCTTTGTTTGGAATTTGTAATACCGAATTGTGCCCTGTTGCATAAATTCCTTCTTCCGTCTTGCCTTGAATAACAATATTATTTTCTGGAATTTCTAACGGCCCAGTTGGAGAATTTGAAATCCCATATCTCACTTTGTATTTAGGACTTCTGGTATCGTCTTCACTCCAAAAGAAATAATATTTTCCGTTTCTGTAAATCACATAAGTTCCTTCACGGAAAGAATTATTTACTGCTATGATTTTTTGTGTATTTGGCTTTAACGAGACCATATCCGGATTTAATTCGGCTACAGCCATATACATATTTCCCCAGTACAAATAACTTTTGCCTGTTTTAGGATCTGTAAACACATCAGGATCTATTTCCTGTCCGTCTTTTATTTCCTGAGGTCTTTCGGATATAAGTGCTTTTCCACTGTCTTTAAAAGGACCTGTCGGATTGTCTGAAACCGCTACTCCCACCTTTTGAGCAGCAGTAAAATAATAGAAATATTGATACTTTCCTTTTATCTTTTTCTCCACAATACAAGGCGCCCAGGCATTTCTATTTCCCCAAGGAACATCTTTTTTAAGATCAAGAATTACGCCTTCGTCTTTCCAATCTACTAAATTATCTGATGAAAACGTTTTAAAATAATAACCAGACCAACTGTCAAATCCATCGCTTGTTGGATAGATATAATATTTCTTTGTTTTATTTGAATACAAGATTTCAGGATCGGCATAATAGCCTTCTAAAACGGGATTGTGATTTACTTTTGGAAATTTTTCAGGAGTTCCCCATTTGTCTGTAATTCTTTTTAATTCAGAACGTGTGATTGGCAGAATAGTTCCGTGACGCGGATTAAAATCCATTGAAATATCGTTATCAATAACCGTAAAGTTTTCTAAATCTTTGGTTTTCGTAAATTGATATCTTCCTTTTGTATAAACATCATACATCAAGATATATTCATCAGAATTGTTTAGTTTAAAAACACTTGATCCCTCCACTCCATCTTTGGTCTGCTGTAGATAATTGTCGTTTTCTATCCATTTTCCAGAAGTTAAATCTGTTGTAGTGGCTACTTTTATGCCTGACTTTTCTGTTTCGGTTTTATAAAAAAGATGATAAACTCCGTCTTTTTCTATAATATCTCCATCAATACAAGCTCTTCCAGATTTCGGAACAAACAATAATTTCGGCTCACTTTCTAAAGCTGTAAAATCTTTGTTCGCATAAGCGTAATAAATTTTATCAGGACCACCAGCATGCTGCATACTGAAATAAATCATATATTTTCCTGCCTTAGCATCATAAATAGTCTGCGGTGCCCAAACTCTTTTTAGGTTTGCGTTTCCTGGAAATGTAGTCTGAATATTTACAATACTGCTTTTCCAGTTAACCAAATCGGTACTTTTTAGTAAAACCATAGCGCGGTTGCTGTCCCAGCCTTTTGAAGAAGTCATATCAGTCAAAACCATATAAAATGTTTTGCCATCATCTCCACGTAATATATGCGGATCGCGAACACCTCCTGTAGAACTTATTGTTTTACTGTCTATAACAGGTTTGTTTCCATTAATGCTGTAATAATGGTATCCATCTTGACTTACGGCATAATTAACGGCTTCTTCTTCGACTTTATTTCCAATAAAATATACGAATAAATAAGCTGTTAAATCTTTCTCTGCCACTGCAGGCGGAATTCCTTTTGCTTTATCTTGTGCTTGTAAAAAAGTTGAAATTAATAACAAGACTACAAGACTATATTTTAATTTTTTCATTTTATAAAAAGTTTAATACCGTTCTATTTTCGAAAATAATACAACAGTTTATTTTTTGGTTTTAATACGAATCACAGTAAAAGAATATGGCGGTAATTCTTTTGAAAATGCTTCTTTAACAGTAACATTTTGAGTTATGGGTCTAGCATCTGTTTTTTCTGGATTTCCCGCTAATACCGTATAACTCGCGTTTTCGTTTGTAGTCAAATTAGCGATTTCAATTGATGGCGTAACCGCAACTGGAAGCACATTAACCAATTTTATAATCAAATCTCCCGAAATACTTTCTTTAACAACAGATACTCCAATGCGTTTATTAACCTCAGCATTATCCGAAGCTTTTATACTTCTCTCCAAATAGATATCGCCAGGATTCTGACCGTAAAGCTTTTGAACGAAATAATTTACCGTCGGTTTTACTTCATTTCCATTAAAATATATGAGATCTGGATTCCATTGCGTATGTTTTTCTCTTGCTATTAACGGCGCATAAGAAGCCATTGAAACCACATCTCCATTTCGTTCAACACCTGTAAGATACAATGCCTCGGCTAATGCATTATAAAACTTATTGCCCCACGAAGCATATTCTCCCAGATAGACTTTAGATTTAGAACGATCATAGCTATCATAAAAATCCTGATTATTGATAAACCAGCCCGGAGATTGGTAATAATGTTCATCAACAAGTGGCAGTTTCAAATCATCGGCAATTCTCCATCCTTCTCTATAATCTGTTCCTTCAAAAAATGGCCCGACAGTACCGATAATTATAATCTCAGGATATTTTTGCTGTACTGCTTTTACGATCATTCGATAACGTTCTTCAAAAACATCACTGATTAAATCTTCATTTCCAATCCCGACATATTTTAGATTGAAAGGTTTTGGATGTCCCGCTTCAGCACGTTTTTTACCCCAAACGGTATTGACACTTCCGTTAGCATATTCAATTAAATCCAAAACATCCTGCACATATTCGTCCATATCTTCCATCGGAATTCCAAATTGCTGTCCAGAACCTCCATCAGATGAATTTTGACAAGGTACTCCCGCTGCTAAAACTGGAACAGGTGCTGCACCAAGATCCTCGCAAAACTGAAAATACTCAAAATACCCCAATCCCATTGATTGATGATATCCCCAGATATTTCGAGATCCAATTCGGCTTTCAAGCGGGCCAATGGTGTTTTTCCATTTGTAAATATTATGCAGTCCATCTCCATGCGCCACGCAACCGCCTGGAAAACGAACGAATTTTGGGTGCATGTCTGCAATTGCTTCAGCTAAGTCTAAACGTAATCCGTTTTTACGATTTTTAAATGTTTTCTGTGGAAAAAGCGAAACCATATCAACAGCAGTTTCTCCATTGGTACTAATTTCTAAATGAGCATCATTTACTGTTTTAGAAGGTTTTAAAACCAGATTGAATTTCTTCCATGAATTTGAAGGGGAAAATGCCGCTTCCGCTAAAGTTTCTCCGCTTGCCGATTTTAGACTTACAACTGCTTTTGTTCCTTTGGCAAAAACACTAAAATCGTACTTTTCATTCGCTTTAAGAGCAATTCCGTCAAAACCTGAATTCGTGATATTTCCGTTTTTGATTACGGCATAATTGGGATTGTTAACATGAATTGGATTCTCTTTTTCAATTTTAAAATCACCGCTCCAAGCCATTGAAGCATTCCATTTCTCGTCTCTTCCTTTTTTATCATGAAGTGAATATTCGAAATCACGATTCTGAATCAATTCTCCGTATAAACCGCCATCTGCTGCATAATTGATGTCTTCAAAGAAAACACCTGTAAGCATATTGCTTATTTTTTTTGAATCCTGATTGTTTATTTTAATTTCGGCTTTAACAGGTTTTAAACCCAAAAATAACAGACTATCACTTTTAGGAGAAGTATTATTCTGCTTATCTCTAAACTTAACCGATTCCATGTTTTTAATCATGTTGTCAACCAAACTCCAATTAACCTGATGTATCGTTCCTTGTAAAACTTCGCCTTGAATTTTGATTTCACTTCTTAATTTTAATGTAGAAACATTAGCATCAATTACAGTTGGCGTATAATTTTGAAAGTCTTTTGTGGCAGTGTAATAATTTTTCCCGCTTTCGCTAAAGTGAACCAGATATTGCCCTTCTTTTTGACTTACCTGAACATTTAGAATTACCGATTTATCTTCGCCTTTTCCAACAAAATTTTTCATTCCCTGAATATAATTTTGTCTTCCCCAATTGATCAAGTCTTTGCTTTCTGAATGCGCAAAAACATTATCCCTAACACTCCAAAAACAGTGAAAAATTCCAGCATTATCTTTAACTAAAAAAGCTTCTGACATACTCTTGCCCGTTGGTCCCCAGCTTCCAAAATCTGATTTTAGAAAACTGAATTCTGGACCAATTGCAAACCAATTTTTCTGATCTGTACTCCACGCAAAATGAAGTCCGTTTTTTCCATTATTTTTTACAGTAGAATAAGCAAACAAATACACTTTATCTGGATTTTTATCATTTGTTTTGATGTTAAATCCAGATATTCCAAAAATAATAAGAAAAGATAGAATCAGTTTTAAACTACTATCAAGCAAAAACCTTTTCATTATTTTTTGCTTTTTAATTGATACAGAACTGAACTATGCGGTTTTAAATCGGCTCCAATTTCTTTTGAAGTTGTTTTAGATTTTTCGCCTGTCCACATATTTAAAACTTCAGCTGTACCTGAAATTCCAAGCTCTGAAAGATTTACAGATACTTTCTCTGAGTCTTTATCTGAAATATTGAATAGCGCCAAATAAACACTTCCGTCTTTTGCATTTTTTGAAGTCACTGCAATTTTTCCGTCTTTCTGGAAAAGTTGTTTTACAGAAGTGCTTTCGTTATGCATTTTTACAACTTCTTTATTCGTCAATAATGATAAAGTGAAAGCATCATTGCTTGGTAAATCCCCACCAAAAAACAATGGCGATTTGAAGATATTGAAAAATGTAATTAAAGTATATTGTTCGTCTTTTGTTAAACGGGTCATTCTGTCGTTGCCACGTTCTCCTCTAATCGAAATACGTCCTAACGGAATCATATCACAATCCGGCCAAGTTCCCGGTGCAATGTATGGATACCATTTTTGAGCCACATCCATCAAATGCGTGATATGAGGCCAAGTATCCCAAACATCATCAACCATACGCCACATGTTAGCATGTGTACTTACGTGCTGTGCCGCAGAAATTGGTGTTTCTCCTGGCGACGTGCTTAATACAATCTTGCGTCCGCAATTGTCTATAGCATTTCTAATTAAATTGATTTCACCTTCGTGATACGGTCTCGATAAATCATCAATTTTAATAAAGTCTACTCCCCATTGTGCGTACAATTCGAAAATAGAATTATAATATTCCTGAGCTCCCGGTTTATCCGCAACAACGGTATAATTGTCTCTCAACCATTCGCATTGCAACGCTGTTGAATAGATCTGATCTGCTGTAATCCCTTTTGCACCTTTAATCGGCATTTTATCTTCAACCGCTTTTTTCGGAATACCGCGCATAATGTGAATTCCAAATTTCAATCCTTTTTTATGAATATAATCGGCTAAAGGTTTAAAACCTTGTCCATCTTTCGCTGAAGGAAATCGGTTTACAGCAGGAAGATATCTTCCGTACTGATCGATCACATAACGTGGATCCGTTTGATTGTATCCACCTGCTTTGTCATTTTCGACAAACCATCGAATATCCACAACGACATATTCCCAGCCAAATTTCTTCAGCTCTTTTGCCATATAATCTGCGTTGGCTTTTACTTCGTGTTCTTCAACAGTCGGACCGTAACAATCCCAGCTGTTCCAACCCATTGGAGGCGTCTGAGCCCATTGTTTAAATTCTTCTTTTTGAAATGGTTTGGTTTGTGCAGTAGATACAATTGATAGGAAAAAGGTTCCTACCATCATGGCTAGTAAGTTAGTTTTTTTCATTATAAATGGTTTATGTGTAATTTTCACACTTTAAAAGTAATGAACTTTTTTTAATAACGATTATAGTTTTCTGTCAATTAGAGATTTACTTGTGAAATTCTTCCAATTTGAATTTCTATTGTAAGGTTATTTTGCCAATTTGATCAAACCGGCAAATCCTCCTCCAGGCAGACAATCAACAGTAATTTTTTGACCTTTTTTTATTTGAAGAACTTTAGTTGTGAAAGATTTATCATCTTTTCCATCTGAAATCAGTTCCAAATTATAGGCATTCCCATCAAGAAAATAAAAATCAAGGGTTAAAGTTTGAGCCGTATCTTTTCCGTTTAATCCCCCGATATACCAAACATCATTTTTCTTTCTGGCTATAATTACTTTTTCTCCCGGATAGCCATCAATCAATTTGGTATCATCCCAAGCGGTTGGGAAATTTTTCAAAAATTCTTTTGGTTCCTTTGGCAGATTATAATAGGCTGAAGGACGGTCTGCAAAATGCTGCAATCCCGATTCAAAAACTACTGACAAAGCCAATTCATGTCCATAAGTTGTTATATGAGGATGCTGGCTATCCGAAAATGTCACAGGCGTATAATCCATTGAACCCACTACGTTACGTGTAAACGGAAGCGTAGTATTATGAACTGCCGCTTTATTGGTTAAAATTGGTTTATTATTATACCATTCTGCACCATAAACAGCTTCTGTCGTCATAAGGTTTGGATACGTTCTTGCCCAGCCACGCGGAATTGTAGCTCCATGAAAGTTAACTATTAAATGAAATTTTGCAGCATCTTTTAAAATGTCAATATAATACTTCATCATATCTTGTTGATCTCCAGCAAAAAAGTCAACTTTTATTCCGTGAATTCCAATTTTATTCAGCCATTCGAATTCTTTTTTTCGTTTTTCTGCGGTAAGCAATCTGTCTACAGGAGTAGGTTCCAACCAGCTTGTTCCGGAGTTGTACCAGATAAGCGGTTTGATTCCTTTGCTTTTAGCATATTTGGCTGCAGCTTCTAAATTTCCTCCATTAGCCATTACATCCCATTCCCAGTCTATCAACACATACGGCCATTTCATTTCTACAGCTAAATCAACATATTCCACTACTTTTTGGTAATCTTTTGATCCGTGATTATAAGCCCAATAGATCCATGAAACAGCTCCTGGTTTAATCCAATCAATATCCTTTAATTGATTTGGCTGACTAACATCTGTAACTAAATTCGACTCTGTAATATCAGATAAACTTCCAATCGCAAATGTATGCCAAGGAGAACTCCAAGGCACTTTGGCAATGACTCCAATCTGCTGAAAATTATCTCTTCCTGTGGGATAAGTTACTTTATATTCCGATTGCATTCCGCTATTATTCAACATTGAGGCACAGTGGTTTTCTGTAATTCCTGCCTCAGAAATAAGCACCCAAATTGGAGCTTCGTTTACCTTATAAAGCGCAGGAAAACCCCAATTATTATTTTTATCTTCACTCAATCCAGTTTGACTTTGAGGATAGAATCCTTCATAAGAAACTTCAAAAGGCTGTATCCATCTGGAAGTACCGTCTGGTATAACGTATGTCGTAACTTCTTCGGAAATATTAATATTCTTTTCTGATGAGTTAGGAAATACATACTGGAAAGCAACTCCATTATTATAAGCCCGAAAAACTATTTCAAGCTTTTGATTGTTTTTATTCTTAAAACTAAATGTTTTTTGATTTCCGAAGTTTTCACAATGTTTACGTTTTCCGCAGATCATTTGGTAATCATCGTGAATCTCAACAATTTTGGATTCTCCTACGAATGCGAGATTATCAAAACGTTCCTTTTTCTGTACAATTCCTAGTTGGGATTGTGGCAAAACTTCAGTAAAGGTTTCTTTGTTTTTACACAATATCTTAAAATAAACCTTATCCGTTCTGTCTTTGGCAGTTATTAATTCTATTTTAATGTTCTTATTTGGAGACACAAGATCTTGCGCTTTTAGAAGAAAAAAATTTAATACAAAACTACAAATTAGAATCTTTCTTATTGCTTTCATTATAAACGTTTTTATGGACAAAATGTCCCAAATGGGACATTTATCAATTTGTTATCAATGATATTATAATCCAACGGGACATTTTTTTACCAATGAAATGTCCCGTTGGAACATTTTTCTACCGATGAGATGTTCCGATGGAACATTTTTATTTTACATTAATCGTAACTTCAACTGGTTTTAGCCATTGACTTGTAAATTTAACTTTGATAGGTTCTGTCGAATCTCCTTTTGCCTGAATATAAGCCGCAATATGTCCGTGGAAAACTCTCTGCACATTATCAGTATAATCAGTCATATCGCTGTTGTTTCCTGCTTCTAATCCTAATAATGTTCCTGGGCCAGTAATTGTACACGTAACTTCATTGTCTGAAAGCATTACCGGAAGTTCGTTTTGGTCTTTAACCTGAACCATGATTTTAGCTACTCCTTTGTCTTTACTAATTGTGATGTTTTTCTCTGCAATCGTTAATTCAACTGGCTGTTGTGTTGAATTGATTGCATAACGGCTCACTTCTTTATCGCTTTTATCTAAACCAACTACCTCTAATTTCCCTGAAGCAAATGGAATATCCCAATATATAATTCCTGTTTTTTCGTCGTATAATTTAGTTTCTCCAACCACTTTTCCGTTCAATTCTAAACGAGCTTTTGCCGCATTGGTATAACAAACTACACGGATTTTTTGTCCGTTTTCGTAATTCCAGATTGCCCATGCATCTTTAGAAACATCTTTTTCATTTACTAAAGGATAAGTTCCTAAATAAGCCATTGGTTTATCTGACCATAAAGACTGACGGAAATATCCTCTCGGTTTAATTACTCCTGCAAAATCAACTAATCCAGAGTAAAATCCTCTTGAAGGCCATCTTCCAGATTCTCCTAAATAATCGATACCAGTCCAAAGGAATTGCCCGAAAATATGTTTGTTATTTTTTACTGCTAACCAAGGTTCCATATCATGAACATTTTCACTTCCGTAGATTACTCTTTTCGGATATTTAGCGTGATCTGACTGATATTTACTTTCTGTATAATTGTATCCTGTAATGTCTAAAGCGCCTGGGTATTCTGTTTCATTAGACATGGCAACTCCTGCTAAACCAGCTGTTGTTGGACGCGATTTATCGTATTTTTTAACTGCTGCCACCAAACGTTTTGCGATAGCTCCAAGTCGCATGGCATCTGGTGCATCTGGTTTATAACCGCCATAAGCTGCTTGTCCGAAACCGTCTTTTCCTTTATCCAAAACAGGATGCGAATACGGATCGTTTGGATAATCTACTTCGTTACCAATACTCCACGCAAATACAGAAAGATGATTTCTATCACGACGCACAAAATCCTCAAGGTCTTTTTCAGCATACTCTGCGAAAATATCAAATGAACCTTCAAAACCTGGAGTTCCATAATTCCAGCCTTCTAACCATTTACGTTTTGGAAATTCCCATTCGTCATACGCTTCGTTTAAAACTAATAATCCTAATTCGTCGCAAAGTTCATAAAAATCTGGTGCCTGCGGATTATGACTTGTTCTGATGGCATTTACACCAATTTCCTTCAAGGTTTGTAATCTTGTTTTCCAAACTTCTCTTGGAACCGCTGAGCCTAAAACTCCGGCATCGTGATGCAAACAAACTCCCTTCATTTTCATCCACTTTCCGTTAAGAGCAAAACCATTGTTTGGATCGAAAGTGAAATTTCTGAAACCTGTTTGTGTTACCGTTTTATCGATTTCTTTTCCGTCTTGTAAAACGGTTGTTTTTAACTGGTACAAATTCGGATTATCTAAATCCCATAACTGTGGATTCTTAACATTGATTTTAGCCGAAACTTTTCCGTTTTGATTGGCTGCAACTTCAACTTTAGAAGTTGTTTTTCCAACTGATTTTCCATCTTTTGAAAACAATTCATTTACAACAGTTAAAGATGATTTGGAAGCAGAACCATTTTCTACATCTACCTCAACATTCAAGGTTCCTGCTCCTTTTTTCACTTCCGGATAAGCATAAACTCCCCATTGTGCAATATGAACCGGATTAGCATAAACTACCCACACATTTCTATAAATTCCAGAACCTGTGTACCATCTTGAATCTGCACTCTGGCTGTGGTCAACACGAACGGAAATCGTATTTTCTCCACCAAATTTCACAAACTGCGTTGCATCATACGCAAAAGAAATATAACCATTGGGACGCTTTCCTAATGATTTTCCGTTGATGAAAACTTCACTTCTGTTGTAAACTCCCTCAAAGTACAAATACACTTTTTCGCCAGATTTGCTCTGCGGAATATTAATTGATTTTCTGTACCAAGCAATACCGCCCGGCAAGTATCCTTGACAGCTTGCCAACGTTGGACTCAATTGTCCTTTTACGCTCCAATCGTGCGGTACATTTACGTTCTGCCATTTAGCATCATCAAAATTGGCATTTTTTGCATCGGAAACATCCTGAAGATTGAATTTCCAGTTGTCATTAATTTTCTTTGAATCTCCAAACGAAATCTGACTGCTCGCAGACAGACATGAAAAGAGTAAAACAGGGATTAAAGTTTTCTTACTTAACACTATATTTTTATTTTTTAGTTAATTTATTTTTCTTGCATTTTCGAATTAGTTATCAGTCGCAGTCTCAGTATACAGTTGCTGGACTGAAAACTGCGACTGCGACTGAATACTAAAAACCTGCTCACTTACTCAAATTCTCCCACAAACGTCACTACCGACTTTGCAGGAATCTCTAAATTATTAATTTTCTGTGTATTTCCTCTTTTTAAATTTAAATTATCAGAAGTTATATAAGGAGTGAACTCATTGTTTTTTAAAGTTCCTTTTGATAAATCGAATTTGTATTTCTGAGTCTCTTTTCCACAGTTTACTGCTACTACTATCAGTTTTTTGTTTTGAATATCCTTGTAAGCGGTTAGCATTACATCATTTGCTGCATCTAATTCTTTTTGGTTTGGAATATCAATTCTCTGCATTCCCGGACGAACAAAAAGCGAATAATTTCCTAATGTCCAAAGCAGTTTTGAATCGTGAAATTCGCCATCATTTTTCACATAATTGGGCTCAGTTCCTCCGTTGCTTTTTCCGTCATCCAGATAGATTAAACCGTCTTTGTAATCTACTCTTGTAATCGAAGTCCACCATTGCCATGAAGCTGCATTGGCAACCGCAATATCATTATGGATTAATCGCGCTACAAACAAAGCAGTCTGCATTCCTAAATCTCTTCCACCTCCCGAGCCTCCAGGAATTTCAGCTTCTCCTGGATTTTCTAAAATACAGTATTCCGACTGCCAGTATTTTAATCCTGGTTTTTGTTTTACCTCTGCTGCAATTAATTTACGGCTTAAAACTTGTCTTTCAATTGGCCATGTTGTAAAATAACTGTGTCCTAGGATTACATTTTTAACATTCGGAAATTTAGTTACATTGGTTTTGGTCTTTCCGAAGAAAAAATCAATCTGATTGTCACGATTTTCTGCATTTACATTTTCATACAAATAGTCTATTTGTGCCGCTTCCGCAATTACAATTTCAGTATTCATTTTTTTTGCTAACAGCTTTTCAGAAAGAGATTTGGTTAAATCATAAATTTCCTGATTCGTTGCCGGCGTTCCTTCCTGACTGTTGGTATCACCTTGTTTTGGCATCCATTCCCACTGCGGTTCATTTATTGGACTCACATAATCGAATTTGATTCCTTCTTTTTTCTCCAATCCCTGAATACTTTGAACTAAGAAATCGGCAAATTTTGGAATTGCACCATCTTTTAGATTCAGTTTATTCTTTTGAGAAGCAAAAGACAATCCATTATTCGTCATATAAACCGGAGGGCTGTTGGTAAAAATCAAAAACTTTTCAACTCCACGTTTTTTAGCTGCCTGCAAAAACCATCTTTGCCCCTCTTGTTTAGAAAAATCATAACTCCCATCAGCATTTAGAAAACATTCACTTCTTCTCCATTCATCAGAAACTTTGCTGTTTTCACCTTGTTCCGTACTTCCGGCTCCCAGATTAAATCGCCAGATCGAAAGTCCGATTCCTTTTGGATTTCCGTTTGCATCGATTTCTTTACTGAACAGTAAATCTGCAATGGCATTTTTTTTCTGTTCCGGCCAGTTTTTACCCACAAACTGTGTTCGCCAGGCATCTGAGCCTCCAAAACCGTCCATGGTTTGTACTACCTTATCTGTGCTGATAGTAACCGTTCGCTGTGCAAAAGACAGCGAACTGATTACCAATAAAAGCGAGAGATATACTTTTCTCATTTATTCTTTTTTTTATCTTATTGACGTTTTTTTTATCGTCTAATTTGTCATTCCGAGGAACGAGGAATCACACTAGGAATTCCGTAAAGCAAGTCGCCAATCTTTGTCGAGTTTCTTGTGTGATCCTTCCTTCGTCAGGATGACAAGATTGTGTTGAATAACTTTGTCAAAGTTTTAAACTTTGACAAAGCTTGTGCTAAAAACCTTAGTATCTTAGTGACTCAGCCCCTATATCTATCGGGACAGCATCTTATTTATATGTTCCTACATAAGTCACAACTGATCTGGCAGGAATTTCAAAACCAGAAACATCAACCGCAGTTCCTTTTTTCAAACTTAAGGCTTCAGAAGTAATATAAGGTGTTAATTTATTATCGGTTACAGTTCCTCCTGCAAGATTCAATTTATAGGCTTTCGCCGATTTGCTGATGTTAACTGCAACCACAACTAATTTTTTGTTGGCTACATCTTTATAAGCCGTAACCATTACATTATTTAATTCTGTTGTATTATCAATACTTGGAATTTGAACTCTAACCATTCCCGGTTTTACGAAGAATGAAAAGTTTCCTAATGCCCAAAGCGTTTTAGAATCTCTGATGTATCCATCATTTTTACAATAATCTGCATTTCCGGCTCCGTTGCTTGCACCATCATCTACATGAATCAGACCATCTTTGTAGTCTCCACGGCTGATTGCTGTCCACCATTGCCAAGAAGTAACACCTCCAACAGCAATATCAGTGCTGACAATACGAGCTGTCCAAAGTGCTAATGACATTCCTAAATCTCTTCCTGCTCCTGCTCCACCTGGAAGTTCAGCTGTTCCTGGACTTTCTAAAACACAATATTCTGATGACCAAAGACTAACTCCACCAACCGACTGGATTCTTGATGCCGCTTCCTGTCTTGACGAAATAAGGGTGCTTAATGGCCAGGCCTGCCAATAACTGTGTCCTGAAATAGTTTTCTTTACGTTGCTTAAACCTGTGATTTTTTTAGAAGAATTCGCCGCAAAAAAATAATCAATCTGGTTTGATCTGCTTTCTTTTCCTGAAACGGTTTTGTACAAAGGCTCGTAAGCTCCTGCTTCTCCCACTACAATTTTAGCCTCTAAGTTTTTGGCCTGCAATTTTGGAGATAAGATGTTTACAAAACTGTAAATATTAGTGTTGGTTGCCGGCGAACCTTCTTGTCCGGAACCATCCCATTCATATTGTGGTTCATTAAACGGACTTACATAATCGATTGTTAAACCGTGTTCTGTTTTTAATTTGTCTAAAGACGTAGCCCAAAAATCAGCTAGATCTGGCATTTTACCGTCTTTTAAATTATAAAACTCTTTGATAGAAGCATGCGCTTTTCCGTTTTGAGTTAAATAAACCGGAGCACTGTTGGCAAAAGCTAATAATTTATCAACACCACGTTCTCTTGCTGCTTTCATAAACCAAACCTGTCCGGCTTGTTTACTCATATCATAAGTAATTCCGTTAGTCGTAAAACATTCCGATCTTCTCCACTCATCAGTAATATCGCTGGCATCACCTTGTTCGGCACTTCCTGCTCCAATATTAAAACGCCATAACGACAATCCGATACCTTTTGGATTTCCGTCAGCATCTAAACCTTGGCTAAACAATAAATCGGCTATTTTATTTCTTTTATCTGTTGGCCAGTTTTTTCCAATAAAATTACACTGCCAGGCATCTGAAGCTCCAAAACTTTCCATCGTTTGAAGATTCATATCCAAACTTACCTTCAATTCTGTTACAGCATTTTCTGAACCTGAATTTTCAGATTTTTCAGAATCACAACTTACAAAAAGAGAACTTGCGAAAAGTAAGCCTGCACATAACAGACCTACTTTATTTTGATTATTTAACTTCATATTAGTATCCAGGATTTTGTTTGATGACATTACCACTCAAATCAATTTCTAATTGTGGAATAGGCCACAACAAGTGTTTTGCCGGGTTAAAATTGATTCCTTTATCCTGAGGTTCTCTCAGGTTCGTGGTTTCGTACGGATCTGTAGAATTCAAATTGTACTGGACAAAAGTTCCGTTTGGTCCCATCAATGATTCTATAACCGGTCTTCCTGTCGTTGGATCTTTTTCACGACGAATATCAAACAAACGTAATCCTTCAAAAGCCAATTCTAAACGACGTTCTTTGTAGATTTGTCTTAAAAGCGTTGGTCCTGAAATTCCTGTTTTTGGATCTAATTTTACACGTGCTCTCACAATATTGATATCTGCTAAAGCATCTCCGCCAGTATGATAATTCGCTTCTGCTCTTGTTAAATACATTTCAGCCAAACGAATCAACGGAATATTTAAAGGCAAGTGCGCATCTTTTTTATCTAATGAACGACGTGTTGCAATTGGAATATAATATTTACGGCAGATACGTCCTGATTTATTATCGTTTAAACTGAATTTATGAGTTGGATTTAAAACCTCATCCCCATAAGCCGCTTCTCCCCATTTTGTAATGGTGCTTCTACGACGGATCACATCATTTTCAGATAAATAAGCATTTTCCAAATCACTTGTTGGCATACACCATCCCCATCCGTCCAGAACATCTGCAGCATCATTACTTGGGAAATTCTTTTTGTCTTCTCCCCTTGCTCCTGATAAAGTTGGCAATGCAGCTCCTAAATCTCTATTTTGAACTGAAGAAGATTGTGCTTCTAAAATAGATTCCACACCGTTATGGTTGTTTACATTCCAAATATTTAAGAAATCTGTTTCTAATTGGAAAGGACCTTCTGTAATTACTTTGTTTGAATACGTTTTTGCTTCGGCCCATTTTTCCTGAAACAAAGATACACGTGCCAATAAAGCATAAGCCGCCCATTTGTTGATTCTACCATCTTTATTTACCGGAGCGCTTTCTAGTTTTGCAGCTGCATCTTTAAGATCGGCTTCAATTTGTGCATAAACATCTGCAGCAGAACTTCTTTCTAATGTTAAATCTGCTGTTCCTAAAGATTTTGTGTACAACGGAACTCCACCAAAAAGATTGACTAATTCGTAATAGCAATAGGCACGTACGAATAAAGATTCTCCCATATACTGATTTTTCTGTGCTTCTGTTATTGGTGACAAAGCCATTTTTTCTAAACCAATATTAGCCGATTCAATCGTGTAAAAATGTGCTGTATAAATACCGTTCATATCACCCATATTATCAGGAGTGATGATGTATTGTGAAGCAGGTCTGTGAGCACTATTATCTTGTCCTGTGTTTCCCATCCAAGCGTCATCTGTTGACATTTCATTGGTTACTCTTGGCGCAGTTAGCACCCACCATTCTTTTGCTAATAACAAACGCTGTGTTAATTCGTTAGCATAATTTTCGCATTCTTGTGCCGTTTTAAAATAGTTTTCTAACGTCTGCGTTCCTCTTTGTTCTTTTTCAATAAAATCACTGCAAGAAACAGTTAATAATGAAAAAGCTATTATTGATACTATTATTTTTTTCATGATTTTTTTAATTAAAATGCAACATTAAGTCCCATCAAGATTGTTGGTTGCACTGGATAATTCCATCCTCCGAAACCTGAACCTTTTACTCTGTCTCCTTTATCAGGATCTCCTGCACCTACTTCCGGATCAACTCCTGTGTAGTTTGTCCATGTCCATAAATTTTGTCCTGACAATGAAATTCTCAATTTATCCAATCCGAATTTGTTGTAGAAAGAATATCCTAATTGCAGGTTTTTCATACGAACAAATGAACCATCTTCAACATATAAAGAAGAGAATTTTGTAAAGTTTTCGTTGTTGTCATCTTTCGATAAACGCGGAATAGAATTAGACGTTCCTTCTCCATGCCAAGCCATTTGCTCTAATCCGCTCACCTTATTAGTTAAACTTGCACCGTTGTATAAATCTGAAATATTAGTATTCACAATATCGTTTCCAATACTAGAGTAGAAATTCGCTACTAAATCGAAATTTTTGTACGCAAAATTTAAGTTTAAACCAATATTGTAATCTGCCCAAGGAGAACCAATTTTTGTTCTGTCTTTATCATCAATTTTTCCGTCTCCATTTACATCTTTAAAACGAATATCTCCCACTTGCGCATACGGTTGTAATTTAGTTCCGTGTTCATCGGTATGAGAATTCAATTGAGTTTGGTTTTGGAATATTCCATCAGCTACATATCCGTAGAAATATCCTGGTTCATCACCTTTTATCGTTAATGTTCTGTTGTTTGAGCCATACAGTCTCTCTCCATCCGCAGAAAGATTCAACATTTCGACATTTACTGTTGTAAAAGTTACATCAACGCCATACGAGAAATCTCCTTTTTTATTTTTATAAGAAAGTAACAAATCAATACCGCTTGACTGCATAGAACCAATGTTTGTCCACATTCTAGAATTATCAGGAAATCCGCTGTAAGTTGGAAATTGTTTTAAGAACAACATATCGTGAGTCTGTTTTCTGTAGTATTCCAAAGAACCCGATATTTTGTTTTTCCAAAATCCGAAATCAAGTCCAAAACTCATATCTTCTACGGTTTCCCATTTAATGTCTTTATTTGCCATTGAAGAAGGAAAAGCAGTATCCACAACTTCACCACCAATTACATAATAACCTTGTCCGATATTAGATTGATACACGGCATCTGGTAAACCTTGATTCCCAACTTTACCCCATCCTGCTCTTAATCTAAGGTCGCTTACAACATCTTTTGCAGATTCCATAAAACCTTCGTTTAAAATTCTCCAGGAAACCGATGCTGAAGGGAAATTAGCCCATTTATTATTGGTCATGAATTTAGAAGAACCGTCACGTCTAAATGTTCCTGTGAAATAGTATTTCCCATCGTAGTTATAAGAAAAACGAGAAATATAAGACATTAATGAGTTAGACCAGCTATTCCCTTTACTATCTTTGTTTTTAGTTGCGGCATTAATCTCTCTCATGGAATCAGAATTATTAGGAACACCTTCTCCATATCCCCAAAGATCATTTCCGTTATATTCTTCCATAGTGTTACCAATCATTAAAGAAGCATTGTGTTTTTCTGCAAATGTTTTAGAATAGGTAATTGTATTCTGCCAGGTCCAATCTACATTTGTAGTATTCCATTTCTCAACCTTATTGATTTCTTGTTTTTCGTGCGCTGCATCGATTACAAAATCAGGAGTAAATGCATTTCTAACTTTATTTCCTGCCTCAACAGATGCTTGTGTACGAATTACCAAACCTTTGATTGGCTCGTATTGTAAATAGCCGTTTGTGTTTAAATTGTACTGATCTGTATAATCATCATATCTATTAACTGATGCAACCGGATTCCATACATACGAAGGAGATCTCGCATAAATACTATATTCGTTTTCTGTACCATTTAACTGATCGGCTGGTTTGTAAATTGGTGTAATTGGATCAATTTTATCAAAATCTGCCCAGTTTCCTGGAGCTCCCCAAGTTTCGTAACGTGGGTTTAAAGTGATTCCTGCCGAAAATTTATCAGAGAACTTGAAATCATTAGCGATTCTCATTGTTATTCTTTCCCATCCGCCTACTCCGTACATAGAATCAGAATTGTAGTAGTTTAAACTGATAGCATACGTATGTTTATCGGAACCTCCAGATAAACCTAAAGAAGCATTAGTTACGGCTGTTCCTCTTCTAATTCCGGCTTTCCACCAATCGGTAGTTTTTCCTCTGTATTGAGATGGATTTGGAAGATAATCCGAATATCCTGAATTATTGTAAGCTGTATTCATAATCGAAGCATAACCTTCGGCATCGGCCATATTGTAAGGATTATTCATGATCTGCATACCAGAACTTAAATCGAAATTAAATCTCGTTTTACCTACTTTTCCTTTTTTAGTGGTAATCAAAATAACTCCGTTTGAAGCACGAGAACCATAAATAGCACTTGCTGAAGCATCTTTTAAGACCTCCATAGATTCAATTTCATTGTTGCTTAAGAAATTAATACTGGTTCCCATTGGAATTCCGTCTACCACATAAAGCGGATCAGTATTTAAGTTTAAAGTCGAAATACCACGAATTAAAACTCTGGGTTGAGCTCCCGGGCCTCCGGCCCCCGTTACCTGGACTCCGGAAACTTTCCCCTGTAATGATTCTGCTACGTTACCTACTGTCATGGTTTGTAATTCTTTTCCTTTTACAGAAGAAATAGAACTTGTTACATCACTCTTTTTTACTGCAGCATAACCTACTACAACTATCTCATCTAATGCCTGACTAGATTCTTCCAGTATTACATTAAGTTCTGTTTTATCTCCAATCGTTTCTACTTTAGTAGTAAAACCAACAAAAGTAAATTCGATCTGCGCATTTTTATTTGGAACATTCAGTACATAATTCCCATCAAAATCAGTTGCTGCCGATGATGATGTTCCTTTTACCAATACATTCACACCCGGAATCGGCACATTGGCTTTATCCTTTACAGTACCTTTTATTTTTATTTGTCCAAAGGATACCGTAGTACACAAAAGGGCAATAAAAAATCCTATATATTTAAATTTCATATGAAGCTGTTTTATTTATTAAATGTTACAACAAAGGTCATAACCCACTATTTTTTTGTGATAAATACTCTTTCTAATTCCGTATCTAAAACTACTTTGTATACACCCGGAGCAGCAGGATATTTAGCATTTCCATTTTCGCCAGGCGACATGGTTGCGATACCATTTTTAATTAATCTCCAAGATGGATCCCACCATTGACCTGTGAAAGTAGCTTCCATAGTCCCCGTTAAAGTATATTCTCCAACTAATTGATATGGATTGGCCGAATTGTTTGCTAAGTGCAACCCTTTTTGTGTCCAGGCATCCCAGGTGTCCCAAGTTGCGCCCTGAATTCCGCCACCGCAAACACTTACAAATGGTTTTCTCTGCGCTGCGTCATCGTGCCATAAACCGTTTGCTATATTTGCCCAAACTTTACTTGAAGGCGTGTATTTTTCGGCAGTATATTTTAAAGTGTTTGGATTTACTTTAATTTTATAATACCCTTTTGTTGGCAAAATAATTGGTGTTGAAGCCACATCATCGACTAATTCATTTGAAGCATTTAAACCAAAACAATGCGGTGCAAAATCGGACTCCTGACCTAAGAAATAAACTTCTTTATTGTCTTTATCAGCATAATATTTGAATTCGAAATCCTGACCTGTTTTTTCATGGAAATACATTGGAACCCCCACTGCATCTGTTGTCAAATTAGTTCCTTTTGGCTGATCGCATAAATAAATTGCAGGATATTCGTTTGTTGCTACGATGTTTACAGTTAATGATCCTGTATTTGGAATCGCAAATTTATCTTTAGCAGTAATAGTTAAAGCATAATTTGCTGCTGTAACTGGCAATGTATAGGTTTTATTGAAGGTATAAGATTGTGGAGAACCTTCTAATTTTATTGTTTCGTCAATTGCTAAGTCTTCACATTTAATTTGAATGTAATCGATTCCTGAATCATCGTTTACTACAAAATTTACTGGCATTTTATTGCTTGTTGACAATAAAATTACTGCTCCTTCTTTTGGAGTAATCATAGAAATACTTGGTGCGGCAAATTCCCCGTCCAGTCGTAAATTGATTTCTTCGTTGACAACATTTCCTGAAACATCGGTAATAATTAATTTGATTTTGAAAGCTTCTGAAGTTCCTCTATTTGCAGGAACTTCAAAAAAGTAACTAAGATCGTACGATTCTAAAAGCGGATCTGTTTTAAAACTGATTACTTTATCTAATGATAATTCCGGAATTTGAATCTCTACACTTTTTAATCCTAAATCGTCTGCAAGAGCTGCTTTGATTTCAAATTTTCTACTAGGTGCTCCATAAATTTCTTTTGTGGAAACTACTACTGTAGGATTATCAGAACTAGGAAATCCTGATTCATTATTTTGACATCCGATTACTAGAATGCCAAAAAGAGCAAGAAAAAATAAAAATACATTTTTTTTCATTTCTTAAAATTTAAGGTTTAGTTAGTTAGGTTTCTTTCGAAAACGAAAGTTTGTTTTTACTCGCAGGTTATTCGAGTTTTATTTTTCCTGAGGCGCGGAAAGGAATCAAAAATCTATTATGTGGCTACTTGCATATTGAATTGAATTTGGTTAATTGTTTGCTATTTTTTTTCTCTTTTTACTACTTAATGTATGTTAGTGGCTTTTTAAATTAACCCGCAGCTTACAAATAAGCTGCGGGTTCAAAAAGTAATGTAACCAACCATTACTTTTAGAAAATTTAAAGAGTGCTCAGCTCTTTAAACAGATAAAAAATTATCTTGAAACTAACATTTATAACTAACAGCAATTCCGTACTATTTGATTGCTATAAGTGCAAAGAAATGTTTATTATACACTTCTAAGGAGGGGTAAAATGGAAAAAAAAGGAGGTCAAAATTGCAATTAGCTGTTATTTTTAAAGAAATTTTACGAAGTATTAAAAATTATATATTCATTTTTGAATTATATGTAATTATTGAATAAATAGCAGTTTTTCAGCTAAAACGATTACGTTAGATAGAAGATATTAATCATTACAGCAAAAACAAAGCAGATTTTGCAAGCAAAAATTAATACCAACCTAACTATTTAATAACGTTTAAATCTGAATTGAAGGAGTTTTTATACTTTTTGATGTATTCTGACGGAGTCATTCCAAAAAGTTTTACGAATTGTTGTCTAAAGTATTTTGGATCTTCAAAACCTACCTCCGCACTTGCTTGTGCAATATTCATTTCTTCTGTCAACATCAACATTGCTGCTCTTCGAATTCGTAAGGAACGAATGAAAGCGTTTAAAGTCTGTCCCGAAATAATTTTGATTTTGGTATAAAGCGTTCTGTGGCTCATTCCCATTTCAAGCGCAAAAGTTCGAATCGTAAAATCTTTTTTATGAATATTGGCTTCTACAATATCTATACACTTTTTTAGCATCTGCTGATATTCGACAGGAACTTTCTGAGTGTTTTCTTTGAGCGTTATACTATCTAAGAAATAAGCACGTAAATTGTGTCGGTTTCGCAATAAAGATTCTACACGTGCTGTCAGAATATCATCGTCAAATGGTTTTGTGATATAATCGTCTGCCCCTTCATTAATTCCCTGTAAATGGGTTTCAGGATTTTTGGATGCCGTTAATAAAATAACAGGAATGTGCGATAAAGCATTGTCTTCTTTAATTTTTCGGCATAATTCCAAACCATCCATTTCTTCCATTGTAATATCACTGATTACAAGATCTGGCATGTGTTTTTTGGTCAGTTTTAGTCCTTCTTCTCCATTTTCTGCACTATAGACAATGTAATTATCAGAAAACAACTTGATTAAATAAGCGCGAATCTCAGCATTATCATCAATAATTAAGACAGTACGTTTTTCTGTTAACATAGTCTTTTTAAAATCGCTTTCAGAAACCGAGTTTATTATTGCTGGTTCTTCCAATTCATCTGGAATCAATTCGTCAAATAACTGGCTTCTCTGTGGTTTTTCGTCTGTTATTTCAGCATTTTCAAAATGGTTGTTTCCTTTTAAAAAGGTTAGTTTAAAAATACTTCCCTTTCCAGTTTCACTACTGCAGGTTACAGAACCTTTGTGTTTGTCCACAAAATATTTCACGATATAAAGCCCGATACCAAAACCAGTTCCAACGGAAACTTTTGAATTGATCTGTTTGAATTTTTCAAAAATAACATCGATATCTTTTTTGTCAATTCCGTCTCCGCTATCGCTTATTTCAAGAAAAACTTCATCTTCATTTTCGGTTACTTTCAAATTGATTTCTCCTCCAATTGGTGTATATTTAAAAGCATTTGACATTAAATTGAATAACGAAATTTCGATCTTTTCATAATCGCCGATAATGGTAATTTCATGCTCAGGAATAATGAAATTATAACTAATCTGCTTTTCTTTTGCCTGATTGACGAAGCATTGATAAACTTCATTAGAGAGATTATTTACATTGATTGGAGACAATCGCAAGGAATCAGCATCGTTTTCAGCTTTTCTTAATAAAAGCAACTGATCAACCAAACTTAAAAGTCTTCTCGCATTTCGGTGCGCAATAGCCAAATCACTTCCAGCAGAACCATTTTCAACATTTTCTTTCTGAACCGCTTTTTTCAATGGATTTATAATCAGCGAAAGCGGCGTTCTAAATTCATGCGAAATATAAGTAAACATTGACGCCTGTTTTTCGGCTATCTCTTTTTCTTTTTTACTTTCCAGTTCGGCGATTTTTACCTTGTACTTTAGTTTTTCTTTATTCTTATTATAATCCAGATATAAAAATAAAATTCCTCCAATTACTGCTAAATACAAGGCATAAGCCCACCACGTTCTATACCAAGGCGGTAAAACGGTTATAGAAACCAAACTGACTTCTTTGTTCCATCCACCCTGAAAATTGGTTGTTTTTACTTTAAAAGTATATTTCCCTTCAGGAAGTCTAGAATAATTTGCTTTTCGGGTTTGTCCAACATAATTCCATTGTTCGTCCCAGCCTTCTAGAAAATAGGCGTAATTTATTTTGTCTGAGTTGTTATAATCCAACGCAACAAATTCTAATGACAATGTCGTTTGATCGTATTCTAAACTAACCTCTTTTATTTTATCGGAATCAGTATCAACTTCTGCTTTACTTTCTTCAATCAGCTGATTGTTGACATAAAAATCAGTTAGCAAAACAGTATTCTTTTGGTTAAAACCTTTTATCGCTTCTGGATAAAAAATATTAAACCCATTAATTCCTCCAAAAAGAAATTCTCCTGAAGAAAGTTTGATTCCTGCATTAAAACTAAATTGATTACTCTGAAGTCCGTCATTCACAGAGAAATTACGGAATGTTTTGCTCTTTTTATCATAGCGGCAAATTCCGTTGTAAGTACTCATCCATAAGTTGCCGTATTTGTCTTCCAGCAGTCTTAAAACAGTATTCGACGGCAGGCCATCATCAATCGTTAATCTTTTAAAAGTATTTGTTTTTCGATCGAATAATAACAAACCTCCTTCTTGTGTTCCAATCCAGAGATTTTTATCTTTATCTTCATAAATACATCGAATAGGATTTCCAATGGCTTTTTTAGTAACTTTTCGCGTTTCTTGTTCTATAGATAAAAGTGTACTATAATTTCCTGCCCACAATTTTCCATCTGAAGTTTCCGTCATGCATTGCAGATTGTCAATATTTTTATCAAAAAGTTTAAAACTATCCTCGTTTCTGTCTAAAAGATACAAGGAACCTTCATTTGTTGCACTTGCCCAAATGTTTGATTTCGAATCCTTGAATACAAACCAGATATTTTTTTCTAATTGTTTTGTATAACTGTTGTAACAAGCGTAATGCCTTAAACTGTTGTCGCTTTTATTTATTTTGTTTACTCCCCCAGCCCATGTTGAAATCCAAATGTCGTTGTTATCATCACGAACGATTCCTGTAATAAAAGTGCTTGGAAGCAGATTCCTGTAAGTCGTATAAGTATTGTTTTTTCTATCCCAATATTTCAAACCTGCACCATCTGTACCAACCCAAACATTCTTTTTTTCGTCTTCACAAAAAGATAAAATAAAGTTATCTGCAGGTTCTTTTGCATTGTATCGGATACTTTTAAAATACTTAGGCGTATCACTCAGCATACTGATTCCCCCACGAAGTGAACCAAACCATTTGTTACCCGATTTGTCTTCGTATAAACTCCAAACCGAATTACTTTTTGCTAATTGTTCGTTATAAGGAAAAGGTTTATTATTTTGATTGATACAAAAAATACCACATCCGTCTGTTGTCAGCCAGGTTTTCCCTTTTTTATCTATTAAAATATCTGTAACACTGCATTTATTGGTAAAATAATTTTCAGAAACTAAACCTGTCTTAGTATTCAATAAAAACAATCCTTCATCGGTTCCTAATAAAAGATTTCCGTCATCGGACAATTTCATTGCTTTTACTCCAATGGAAAGCGGAAATATTATTTTTAAATCTTTTATCTTATAATCATAATTACACACCCCCACATTTCGAACATACACCCAGCATCCTGATTTTTCTTTGTTTTCCTGAATAGCAATCGCGTCATAAGTATTAATGCTGATTCTGTTTCCTAAAGCATTTAGCGAAATATGTTTTCCAATAAAAGAACCATTTTCAAAAGCCAATAATCCTAATTTTTGGGAAGCAACCAACACCAATTGATCTGACACGGATCGCATCTGATGAATAATATCCTGTAAAACTTTTGTTTTTTTATCTTGAGCTATATATCTAACGGTATGAAAGACGGCTTTCTTCTTGTCGTAAATACAAATTCCGTTGGTTCCGCCAATCCAAATATTGTTTTTAGAATCACCTTCAATATTGTAGATTGTATTGAATAAAAGTGATTTTTTATCGTTGATCCGATTTCTAAAAACTTTAAAATTGTAGCCATCATATCGGTTTAGACCATCATAAGTTCCAAACCACATAAATCCCTCATTATCCTGGTAAATAGAGATAATTGAATTATTAGACAAACCGTCAGAGATATCAAGGAATTTGACTGGATAATCTTGTGAAAAAACCTCAGAAGAAAATCCTAAAAGGAGTAGAAAATAGAGAACAAATAGTTTCAAAATGTACTTAGTTAGGGTCGGGTAATAAGTACAATTATAAGATAATTTTGCTTAGATTCCTTAAATTTTAGACCAAAAGCATATTTCTGTACTGTAGTTGCAGGATTTTATTCTTACACGTTGTTTTTAACAAATTAATTCTTGTCTTTTTTTTCAATTAACATATCGCCCAGGTATTCAACCATGGAAATTTTGTATTGAATCTTATATTCCATCCCAATCGTTATGTTTATTATAAATGATAAAATGATCTGTAACCAAACGTTCCTACGGAACGCAAAATAACTATAATTTTACTACCAACGAAATGTTCCTACGGAACATGAAAAAAGAGCCTGCCTCAAAAATAAGGCAGGCTCTATTCTATTATTTTTTTTATTAATCTAATAAAAAAACAATCAATCCTCTTGCACCATGTGCGCCTAGAACTAGAGATTGTTCAATATCTGCTGTTTTTGATGGGCCTGCAATGAAAGTCCCAAATCCATATTCCATATTGCCAATTCTGTCATAAGCCTGTTGCATGGTTGCCAGAATGTCTTTTTTATGAACTACAATAGCTAAATATTGTGCAATAAAAGGCGCAACACGCTGACCTAATATATCATCTGTAACCCAAAGTCCACTGTTTTCTGCAACACCAAAATGCGCTTTGATAACCGTTAATTCAACATCCTGAAGCGAATGAGGATCAACTGTTTTCCAGTCTAAAGACGCAATTTCAGAAAGTTCTGGAAGTGTTGTAATTAATCGTTTCTCCAGATTATAATTGGACTTGATGTAATTAATAATTTCATTATAATCAGCAACTTCAACAGGATCTCCTCCGATCCCTTTCAAAACCGTTTTGTACGTTTCTAATACATCAAATTGTTCAGAACCTAAAAGTTTTAAATCTGGCAATTCTGCAAGTTCATTAGGCTGATTCGCTTTTATTCTTTTTAAAATTTCGCCTTTACTACTCATTTCCTTTTTCTTTAGATTCTCTCGAATTTTTCTTGTACCATTCTCTAAAAGATTCTTCTGGAACATCTGGCATTTCGCGCTGATCATACCATTTATTCATCTTATTGTTAACCATTCCCGGAATGTTCTTCATTACAAATCGCCCTGATTTCCCGGCAATATTAAAAACCGTTGGATTTGCCAGAACTGTTGCCATCGTTTTCATCGCCACCGTTTTTACCTTTGGCGTATGGCCTTCTTTTACCAAAACCTGACGCCATTTGTACAATTGGTCGTGAATATCAATTTTTACAGGACAAACATTCGTACATGAACCGCAAAGCGTGCTGGCAAAAGGCAGATCAGCATTTTTACTCATATCTAAGTTTGGTGCTAAAATAGAACCAATTGGCCCCGCAACTGCATTATGATAACTGTGTCCACCGCTTCTTCTGTAAACTGGGCAGGTATTCATACAGGCACCGCAGCGAATGCATTTCAATGAATTTCTAAAATCTTCTCTTCCTAATTGCGTGCTTCTTCCGTTATCTACAATTACGATATGCATTTCTTTTCCGTCTCTTGGCTTTTTGAAATGGCTTGAAAAAGTAGTAATAGGCTGTCCTGTGGCGCTTCGCGCTAACAATCTAAGGAAAACACCTAAATGTTCTCTTTTCGGAATCAATTTCTCGAATCCCATGCAGGCGATGTGAACGTCAGCTAAATGCGCACCCATATCAGCATTTCCTTCATTGGTGCAAACCACGAACTCTCCTGTTTCTGCAACAGCAAAATTAACTCCTGTTAAAGCCACTTTTCTAGTCAAGAAAGTATTTCTCAAACTATGACGAGCCGATTCTGTTAAATACTGCGGATTAAAATTTCCTTTTTCCGTTCCCAAATGTTCATGAAAAGTTTCACTTACGTCTTCTTTTTTAAGGTGAATCGCAGGAAGTACAATATGGCTAGGCGGTTCTTTACGAAGCTGTACAATATATTCTCCTAAATCTGAATCGATTACTTCAATTCCTTTTTCAGCTAAATAATCGTTTAAATGACATTCTTCTGTAAGCATCGATTTGGATTTTACCATCTGCTTTACATCATGTTTCGCCATGATCGAATGTACAATTTCGTTGTGTTCTTTGGCATCAGCCGCCCAATGTACAATTATTCCGTTTCGTTGCGCATTTGCTTCAAATTCAACTAAATAATCGTGTATATTAGAAAGTACATTAAATTTTATTTGGGAAGCCGTTTCGCGAAGCAATTCCCAATCTGCTATTTGATGAGCTGATCTGTCTCTTTTAGCGCGAACAAACCAAAGTGTTTCATCATGCCAATTCACACGTTCTACATCTTTATTGAACTTTGCCGCTGCTTCGCTGTGCTTTATTATTTTTTCTGATGACATTTTCTACTATTTAAAAGTCAATTTTGAAATGTTTATCATTGGTATGCTTTATTTAACCGCAAAGTTCGTAAAGAAAAAAGCGCAAAGTTCGCAAAGATTAAAATTAACTTTGCGAACCTTGCGTAAAACTTTGCGAACTTTGCGGTTAAATTTTATACTCAACATCTATTCTTAGTTTTCGAGTGAATTTAATATTTCGGCAATATGGATGGTTTTGATCCTGCTTTTCTGTCTTTTTAGAATTCCATCCAAGTGCATTAAGCAAGACATGTCTCCACCTGTAATATAATCCACATCATGACTTTCATGATCTTTAATACGATCTTGCCCCATTTTTACAGAAACCGCTTCTTCAGTCACACAGAAAGTTCCTCCAAAACCACAGCATTCGTCTTTTCTGGTTAACGCAACTAAATCAAGATCTTTTATACTATGTAATAGTTGTTCTGGTTTAGAGAAAAAAGGCGCATTTAATTCAGACATCTGCGAAAGCTTCAACCCACGCTGACCGTGACAACTTACGTGCATTCCGACTTTAAAAGGAAATCTTCCGTCGATATGATCAATTTTTAAAACGTCTGTAATGAATTCTGTAAGTTCGTAAACTGTATTTCGTATTGCTGTCGCTTTCTCTTCTTGTTTTTCATCGTGTAAGTGATCTTTCACATGCAAAACACAGCTTCCAGAAGGACAAACAATATAATCAAATCCAGAAAAATTGGCAATAAAATTAGCGTCGCATCCTTTTGTTAAATGTGCATAACCACTATTTGCCATTGGCTGTCCGCAACAAGTTTGTCCCATTGGAAAATGCACGTCACAGCCTAATTTTTGAAGTAATTCGTAGGTTGCAATTCCTACTTTTGGGTAAAATTGGTCGACATAACAAGGTATAAAAAGTCCAATTTTCATATTGTAGTATTTAGTGTGTTGTTCATTAGGCGTATAAAGTAAAAATGTAAAAAATACGTTTTTCAGCAAATTTACAACATACAGACCGTTTTTACCTAATGTTTATAGAATTTCAAGTCAATTAAATCGTTCTGAATCGGTTTTGGATTCCAGTTTTCATGAATTGCCAATGCCGCGCCCAAAGCACTCGCCTGTGCCATTGAAGCTGCATAAACTTCCACATCTGGAAAAGCCTCTGCCAATAAATTCATATAAATTGAATTCTTGCTGAATCCGCCATCTACAAAAATCTTTTTTACAGGACTGTTCTGGATTACCAAATTGGTAGAAAAATATTGCTGTTCCACTAAATCCAGCATCAATTGATGATACGCAGTTTCATAATCTTTAAACTGTGATAAATCTCTCTTTTGAAAAGGACACTCTTTTAAAATATCATAATCATATTTCTTTGGATAGAAAATCTGATAGTTCAGTGAACGTAAATTGGCTGTTATTTTTTTGTCAAAATAAACCTCCTTATAAGTATCCACAGGTAGATTAAAATGTTCCGCCAATCTTTTGGTTTGCACTTCATGTTCGTTTCCAGCAAATAAACGCGCCGCTTTAACGGGCTTATTTGTGTATTGCATATAACACAAACAATCATGCTGCAACTCTTCAAAAGTCAATGGTTTAGTATTAAAAGGATTTAGAGAAATACTCCAAGTTCCCGTTGATAATAAAACGAAAGGTTCTGTAAAGTTTATGGTGTACGGAATTATTGCTGAAGAACTATCGTGAAGTCCTGTTCCAATAGATAATCCTTCTTTTGTTCTTATAACATCTTTACCATAATAAATTGGAGGTAATTTAGCCTCAATTTCTTCATTTTTTAACCATTTATGATATTTCATTTTTTTGAAATTCCACAAATTGGTATGACAGCCGATGCTTGTAATATCTGCATAAGCTTCATTGGTTAAAAGAAAACTCAAAAACTGTGGCAAATGCAGACAGTATTTTACTTTCTGAAATAATTCAGGCTTTTCTTCTTTCAACCTGTAAATCTGCATTCCGGAATTCAGACTGCCTAAAACTGGAGAAGCTGTTTTTACAGCAAACTTTTCTTCTCCCTTATATTTTTTATAAAAATCAGATTTTAATTCCTCCGGATAATCTTTTAAATAATTATACAGAGGAGTTAAAACTTTTCCTTTTTCGTCTATATAAACGAAGCTGGCTCCGTAAGTGCTGAAATTGATGGCTTTTAAAACATAATCAGTCAGCTTTTTTATTTCTTCTAATCGATCTAAAATCCATTTTTGAAGAACCTCTATATCTTCACAGGGAAATCCGTCTTCATCTTTTGTTTCCTCCAGATTAACTGATTTTTCCCAGACAATTTTATAATTTTCATTAAATAAAAAAACCTTTTTGTTTGTTTTACCAATATCAAAAATCGCAACTACATTCATTTTATTTAGTTATGAGTTATGAGTTATAGGTTATTAGTCATGTTGAAAAGTTTAATATTATTATGCTTAATCATTTGTTTTTTACAACAAATAAACAATACAAGCAACAATAGTTAATCTACTTAACTCATAACTAATAACCAATAACTTAAAAATTCAGATTATAATCCTGTTGCCATTGTTTTTAAACCTCTTTCTTCGATAAGATTTTGTCTTACTTGAAGTGAACGATATAATGCCACTGGATCTAATGCTGCTCCAGAACGAAGACGAGCTTCTGACACTAATGCGCGAACATCTGTACGGAAAGCATTTTGAAGGATTTCTTGTGCTTTTACCACATCATTTTCTTCTTGCGCTTTTTCCAATGCTTTTCTGTCAACAGAAAGTGCTTGTGCATAAGCAATCATAATCGCTTCAACAGATTGCAATAAATCTTCTAAAGGGTCTTTAATGTTATGAGAAGCATCAATCATCCAGCCTAAATCTTTGGCGTGATTCATTCCTCTTGCATCCATACCTTCTACTAATTCATTAAAAATTAAGAATAACTGGTATGGTTTTAAAGCTCCTGCAGTTAAATCATCATCTCCATATTTTGAATCGTTAAAGTGGAATCCACCTAATTTATTATCCATCAATAAAATAGAAACAATTTGTTCGATGTTTGCATTTGGCAAATGATGACCTAAATCAACAAGTGTTTTCGCTTTGTCTCCTAATTTTTGAACGTATGAATAAGACTGTCCCCAATCTGCTACTGTAGTAGAATAAAAGTTAGGTTCAGCACATTTATATTCTAAAAATAATTTCCAATTTGAAGGCAATGCATCATAGATTTCTTCTAAACTTTCTAATGTATTTTGATAAGCTTTTCTAAAATTTAATTGTCCTGGAAAATTAGAACCATCAGCTAACCAAATTGTTAAAGACTCAGATCCTAATTCTATTCCATGCTTAATTACTTCAATATTGTGAGCAATCGCCTGTTTACGAACTGCTTTGTTTACGTTTTGTAAAGAACCGTATTTGTAAGTATGTTCAGAACTAGCCTGATCTTGAAATGTATTTGAATTCATTGCATCAAACTTCAAACCATGCTGACCAGCTAATGTTTTAATTGCACCATAATTCGTTGGAATATCCCAAGGAATGTGAAGTGAAATTGCACCTGATGCATTGTTCAACTTATGAAGCAATCCAACATCTTCAATTTTTTCTTCTAAAGAACGAGGCTCTCCTCCTCCTGCAAAACGTCCAAATCTTGTTCCTCCCGTTCCTAAAGCCCAAGATGGAATTGCAATTTGAAAATCGATTAATTTTTGAATAATAGCTTCTGTTTCATTTATTTCTGAAGCTGTAAAAACTAATTTATTTTGATGTTTTTTTAATAAATCCTCATTATGAGAATCAATATGGTTTGATGAGATTAACATAGTTATTGCTATTTTAATGGAATTTACAAGATATAACTTTATAAGCTGTAAACTCCCGTTTTACTTCAATTTTTTGTTAAGTTTTCGTTGTTAAAGCGCAATGTTATATGCTAAAAAAATCTAACGTCCGAAAGATTCGAACGTTAGACCACAAAAAACCACTTTTGCTTAAACAAACTTATATAAAAAACCTAAACAATCTTTATCTATAAAAGCCCATTGCAACGCCGCCGTCTACGTTTAAGGCATTTCCTGTAGATTTACCAAGTAAACCTCCAACAAAAGCAAAACAAGCATTGGCAATATCATCAGGCAATATGATTTCATTTAATAACGTACGTTTTGCATAGTAAGCCGGAAGTTCTTCCACTGTGATTCCGTATGCTTTTGCACGACCTTCTGCCCATCCTCCAGACCAAATGTTTGAGTCTGAAATTACAGCATCAGGATTTACTGTATTTACACGAATTTTATCTGCTCCAAGTTCTGCAGCCATTAAACGTGTTAAGTGCGCCTGCGCCGCCTTAGCCGAACCATAACCTGGGTTATTTGGACCTGCCACAACAGCATTTTTAGAAACGATATTTACGATATCGCCTCCAAAACCTTGTTTACGCATTACTTCGATTCCTGCTTTAGAAACAATAAATTGTCCTTTTACCAAGATATCGTATAATCTATCCCACTCTTCTAAGGTATGTTCTGCAATAGATTTTGAAATACTAATTCCAGCATTGTTCACTACAATGTCAACACCACCAAAAGCTAAAGAAGCTTCATCTAATGCTTTTTCTGTACTTACTTCGTCAGTAACATTCAATAAAGTGCTAGAAACTGCATCTTTTCCGAAAGATTTGATGAACTCAGCAGTTGCACCTTCTAAACGCTCTTCATTAATATCATTAATAACAACACAAGCACCTTCCTGAGCGAATTTTTTAGCAATAGCTTTACCTATTCCTCCCGCTGATCCTGTAATCAAAGCTACTCTTCCAGATAATGCTTTTGGCTTTGGCATACGCTGTAATTTAGCTTCTTCCAACAACCAATATTCAATATCAAAAGCTTCTTGGTGTGGCAATGAAGTATATTCAGAAACTGCTTCAGCACCTTTCATTACATTTACAGCATTGATATAATATTCAGATGCTAAACGCGCCATTGTTTTATCTTTAGCAAAAGTAAACATTCCAACTCCAGGATATAAAATTACAACTGGATTTGGGTCACGCATTGCTGGTGAATTTGATTTTTTACAAGCATTGTAGTACTCTTTATACATCGCACGGTATGCTTCAAAAGCTGGAGTCAATTTTGCTTTGATTGCATCAACATCAGACAAATCTTCGTTTGGATCTAATTCTAGAACCAAAGGACTAATTTTAGTTCTCAAAAAGTGATCTGGACAAGAAGTTCCTAATGGAGCCAATTTCGACAAATCATTAGAGTTGATGAATTCTAAAACTCTTGCATCATCTGTATAATGACCAATCATTTGACGCTCTGATGAACAGAAACCTCTTAAGATTGGAGCTACTTTCGCTGCTTTTAATTTACGATCTGCTTCTGAAAGACTTTCTAATTTCTGACCTCCAAAAACCGGACGATTTTTACCATAGTTGCTTTCTAAGTATTCAGCACATTTCTCGATTACTTCCAACGTATTGATGTAACTTTCGTATGCCGTATCTCCCCAGGTAAATAAACCGTGAGAACCTAACATAATACCACGTAATTGTTTTCCGTTTTTAGCTGCTTCTTCTAAACAAGCTCTTAACTGAAGACCAAGGTCAAAACCTGGACGCTGCCAGCCAACCCAGCCAATTTCTCCGTTAAATAATTCTTCTGTAATTTTCTTTCCATCTTTTGCAGCCGCGATTGCAATTGCCGCATCTGGATGTAAGTGATCAATATGTTTGAACGGAAGAAAACCGTGCAAAGGTGTATCAATAGAAGGTGCTTTAGAAGCCAAATCAAAAATACAGTGGTTGAATAACTCTACCATCTCATCTTCAAATTCAATTCCTCTGTAAACATTTTCAAGATTACGAAGTCTGTCTAAATACAAAGCCGCACAACCAGATTTTGTCAAAGTTCCAATATCACCTCCAGAACCTTTAATCCACATTACTTCAGAAGATTCTCCTGTTAAAGGATCCTTATCTGTAATTTTTACAGAAGTATTCCCTCCTCCATAATTAGTTAGTCTTAAATCAGCTCCTAATATATTAGAACGATAAATAAAAAGCGCTACTTCATCTCCCGCTAGTTCTGCGGCTTTAGCATCATCCCAAAGGTAGCTTACATGCTTAAAATTTGTATTAATTGTTTTTGTATTCGACATATACTTATATTATTTTCTTGTATTATTTATAATGAGTTACCAATTCCTACCAAAACGATCGCCAGCATAATAAGCCCGATCCCCCAGAAAAAAGTTCTTATTGTTTTTTTAGAAACTCCTTTCCATTCTTTCAAATAAAAACCCCAAAAGTTTGCTGTTAAAATAATGGTTGCCATGTGCAGAATCCATGAACTGGCACCATTTCCAAGTTTGCTCTCTCCCATTCCATAAAAGAAAAACTGTAAAAACCACATTGTTCCAGCAAGAGCAGAATACATAACGTTTTTAGTTATTGGAGTAGATTTGTCTGTATAATTTTTAATTGTTTTATTTTTAAAATTCAAATAAAGACACCAAATAAAGTTAGTGGTTAAACCTCCCCATAACAAAACAACATAAGTTACATTATTCTGAAACAACGGATTAGAACCTGTTATTACAGCTTGCTCTGCCATTGATTTTCCAGCTTCAATTCCGTAATTAAAGAATGAACTCAAAATTCCTGAAATCACAGCTACAATCAAACCTTTTACTAAGTTGAAATCTTTATCCTTATCTTCATGACCTGTTGCAAAATCCTTTTCTTTCAACATTCCTGCTTTTCCAGAAATAGCAATCCCAACAAGATATACGACAACTCCAAATAAAACCAGCTGTCCGCCAGAATTAGAAAGCATGTGAGAAAATGAAATTTTCCCTTCAGTTGGAACAAAATCATAGTAAATAGAAGGAACTAAAGCGCCAAATGCAGAACAAAATCCCAGAGTAATTGAATTCCCTAAAGACATTCCTAAGTAACGAACTCCTAAACCGTAAGTTAGACCGCCAATTCCCCAGATTAATCCCATTGAAAAAGTAAAGGCTTTTATTGATGGAGAAGCTGCTGCAATAATTTCGGCAAAATTTGGAATCGTTAAGTAAGCTGCAATTGGCGGAACGATCAGCCAGGAGAAAAATCCTCCTACAAGCCAATAGCTTTCCCAAGCCCAGTCTTTTACTTTCTTAAAAGGCATATAAAAACTACCTGAAGAAAATCCTCCGATAGAATGAAAAATAATTCCTAATAATGATTCCATATATTTTTTTTGGTTTAAGGTTTGGTTTGTTAGTAATTTGGTTTTGTAAAATAATAGAATGTAAAAAACAAAACTGTCCTGTACTATCCTTTATGTTTTTTGTATTTTTTGTTAAAAATTGAAGGTTATTAGAAATAACAGTCTGTAATTATTGGAGAAATAAATTTAAAATGGCTATTTTAGCAATCGATTTCGTAATTATTGAATCCACATTTTAAGGAAATTTAATAAATTATAAAAAAAGTATTACAAGCCTTGTAGAAATTCTCTTTTTTGTGTGCTCATAGAAAACATTAGGCCTAAAAAGAGTTTCTAGTAAAAGTTATAATTAAAAATCGTTTCGTCGAAATACGCGACAAGTTTCCCAGATACCATGATTAAACTTATTAAAATAGATGAAGATTCACGAGTTCCAAAGTACAAACAAATTGTAGACTCTATTCTTCAAAACATCGCCAATGGAAATTTAAAGATCAATCAAAAAATTCCTTCCATCAATAGTTTCAGCGAAGAATTCTATATGTCTCGTGATACTGTGGAAAAAGCATATAATATTTTAAAGGAACGAAAAATCATTTCTTCTATTAGAGGAAAAGGGTATTATATCACAAGAACTAAGCTGGAGTCCAAAGTAAATATTTTGTTTTTGACAAATAAGCTGAGCTCTTATAAAATGAAAACCTATAGCACTTTTATCAATACTTTAGGAGCCAACGCACATGTCGATCTTCAGATTTACCACTGTGATGAAACTTTGTTCTTAAACATATTGGATAAATTCGAAGGCGCCTACGATTATTATGTAATCACAACCCATTTTAAAACAGACGAATTAAAACACTTAAGTTTTACAGATGAAGTTGTAGATGCTATTAAAAAAATTCCACAAGAAAAATTAGTTGTTTTAGATAATATCAAATTAGGAACCGGAAACGATGTCATTAAAATTTATCAGGATTTTGAAAATGACATTTATAATGCTTTAAAAGAAGGCCTTTCTAAAATAACGAAATACAAACGCTTAATTTTAGTTTATCCAGACAAAGCAGTTTATCCTTATCCGAGAAGAATTTTGCACGGTTTTAGAAAATTCTGTGTAGAACACGAAATCAATTTTGAAATTCTAAGTGAAGTTTATGATGATATGATTCTGAAAAAGGGAGATTTGTTTATCACAATTGAAGAATCTGACTTAGTAAATTTAATGAAACAGATTCGGGATGAAGAGTTTGTTCTAGGAAAAGAAATCGGCGTGATCTCTTATAATGATACACCTTTAAAAGAATTATTAGGTATTACTGTAATGTCTACAGATTTTAATATTATGGGAGAAACAGCAGCCCGAATGATATTAAACAAAGAAAAAGGACAGGTAAAAGTTCCATTTAATTTTATTGATAGAAATTCTATTTAAAGATGCAAAGTTACAGAGGAGCAAAGCAACAAATGTTTCTTCTCTTTGTCTTAAACTTAACTTTTTTTTTAAGCATAAAAAAACCTCGCCAATTGACGAGGTTTTAGTTGTATTATTTTTTTGATTCTTCGATAGAAACTTTTCTGAACTCTTTTAAAAGTTTTTCAATTTCTAAAGTAGCTTTACGTGCTCTTGGACCTGCAGCTTTAATTCCTTTTTCAGTTAAAGATTCAGCTTCTGCTTTAAATGTGTCAATTTCGGCGTTGATTTTTACTAATAAATCTTTCATGCTTATATATTGTTAAATTAAGCCACAAAAATAAAAGTTTGTGTGATAGTTACAACAAAATTGCTGTTAAATTTAATGCAGTTTTTCATTCATTTTCTTTACAATAAATTGACTCATTATTTTGTCAAACCCTTTGCAAACACAAATAACTAACAATCAAACACTTATTTTTTAAAAAAAATATCTACAGTGCCTTCGATGCTTTGTAGATAACATATCTGAATACAAAAAAATGTATGAAATATAGTAGAATGCGATTGTTTTTCTTTGTAAAGAAGGGGACAAATCAGGCTAAAAAGGGAGAGTTCATTGCAAATAATACCTTATTCAGGATCACATTTTTGGAGGAGGGGTCGTTGAGAATGCTTTTATCTATTTTGGTTTTGGCTGATTTTTTACTTCAATTTCTAACTTTTTCTGAAGAAACGTATAACAAAATGCAGGAAAGGAAATTGTTCTTAACCTGCCAATTTTGGTTCTACTATCATTAAAGTAGTTAAACAAAAAAATAAAATAATTACATTAGATAGTACATAGCCTTATAATATTCAGGAAATTTTGTAAGGTTACTATCTGATTTTTTAAACGAAATTTTCTCATTTTTAAAATCCAGTTTCTTTTTAAAAAATGATTTTAATTCTGTAAAAATTTCCTGTCTTGTTTTAGATTCATCAAACAAAATCAAGCTATTTATTATCTCTAAAAATGACAGACTGGTATAAAACTGTTTATCAAATAAACAAACTAAAACATTTGCACTTCGATTTTCTTGCAAGAAACCAAGCAATTCCTGTCTTTCATAAACTACATATACAATACGGTCATATTGCTTGATTTTATCTTCACTATTATCAAAAAAAGATTTTTCATGAAAATCAAAATCAGCTTTTAATCTTCTTTTAAACATTTTCAAAAAGATCCCTTTATTATCTTGCTCCTGGTGCTCCATCACCTCCTGCGATTCCTGAATTGCCTCCTCCTTCTCCGGAAACAGCTATTCTGTTCCATCTTCCTTTATACCAGTAGTAGTAACCAGGTGTAATATCTGTTGCAATTACAGTATTAAAAACTAACAAACTTTCAACATTTCGTGGTTTAATAGTTGTAGCATCTGTTGTGCTTTCTAATGCAACTCGGGGAATCAAAAGCCCCTTATCACTTGCAAAAATATCCAATTGCGCAGAAGAATTTGGCTCTACTGTTCCTACACCTACCTGTGAATAAGCAGAGTAAGACCCTAAAGCGACAAATAATGGGAGTAATCTATTTTTCATGACCTTTCAATTATTATACGTTTTATTTTTTGTTTGCTATAAGAGAATGATTATCAGTAAGATTTTTACAGTGTAGATAAAAACCTTACAAGATTCCCTACAACAGACTCATAATCAAAAACTTATTTTCAGAGTGCAAATTTCTCCTCAAATACCTTTAATTTTTGCCAGTAAAAGTTTTTAAACTTATAGATTAAGACATATCTTATAAAAAACGACTAAAATTTGAAAGACAGGGTATTAAAAATATACCTGTAAGTCTTAAAATCGATTAAGACATTTTGAAAAAAGTTAAATAAAATTCTGTTAGAAAAAGACATGAGACATTCTGGAAATTAATAGTTTAGTTCTTTTCCAGCTCAAAAAATGTTACTCATTGTATAAATAGCATAAAAAAAGGAGAGAATATAAATTCTCTCCTTTTTTGAAGTATTACTATAAAATTTACTTTTTATTTAATTCCTTTTTTAAGACTCGATACTAACGGATTATTAAGTGCTTTAATCTGATCTACTACAATTTGTGCAATTTTTGTAGCTCCCAATACAGAAAGATGGGTATCATCTGCTTTATCTTTATCGTAATAAGGATTCTCTCCTGCTTTGAAATGTAAATGCAATGCTTTTGATTTTTCCGGTCCGTAGGACTGTTCCAGTAATTCTGTATAATATTCCAGATCAATAAAAGGCACTTTGTATTCTTGTGCCACCAGACGCGTCTCTAAAGGATAATCTCCATGTGTGGGAACTAATACTCCTTTGTCATTGAAATTACGTCGGGAAATGGAAGTCAATAATACCGGTATTGCTCCTTTTGCCCTGCTTTCTTTTACAAAACGAATCAAATTGTATCTGTAGGCGGTATGTGGATTAGTATAACGTGAAGAATCTTCTATTTTCTCATCATTATGTCCAAATTCGATAAACACATAATCTCCTTTTTTCAATTTATTGTAAACAGAGTCCCAGCGTTTCTCGTTGATAAAGCTTTTGGTACTTCTTCCGTTTACTGCCTTGTTTATCACTACTATATCATCTTTAAAAAAAGATTGTAATACCTGTGCCCATCCGTGTTCCGGATTACGCTCCGGATCTTTTTTATTTGCCATTGTCGAATCACCAATACAATATAATGCTGTTTTTTGTGCAAAAGATACTGATGTTATCAGAAGGGTTATTAGAATGTATTTTTTCATTTTTAATCTGTTATTATTTTTTAAGGTTTTGAAACCGCAGTTGGTACACTTGCTCTCTGCCCAATAAAAACGTCTGTCATTAAAACATTTTCGGCATTCTCGTTGGACAAGGCATTTTTAGCTTCTTTGATTTCAATATTTTTTAAAGTGATGTTTTGAATCTTTTTATCCGGAAACCCCTGAATAACTATTCCGGATTCGGAAGCTTTGTTGCAAGTAATATTCGAAAAATGTACATTGGATATATCCGACTGAAAACCTTTTCCTTCTCCATGATAATTAGCTGTGATGTAAATACAATCTTCTACCTGGTCTAATTTTAGATCCTGAACAAATATATTCTTAATATACCCTCCACGGTCTGCGTTAGTTTTTAAATAAATGCCTCTTTTTAAATACCCAACGGTTTTGCAGTTTTCTACAAAAACATTTTGTACCCCAGCTGACATTTCACTACCAATTACAACTCCATGAAGTCCTTTAAAATTACAATTTCTTATTACAATATTTTCACTCGGTGTTGCTGTATTGGCTCTTCCTTCGTGATCACGTCCGGCTTTAATTGCAACATTATCATCGCCATTATTAAAGGTTACATCCTCAATCAGAACATCTTTGGCATATTCAGGATCAATACCATCGTTATTGTGGTTTAATGATTTATAACTTATTCCGCGAATTGTGATACTTTGCGATTTTAGTAAATGCAGACACCAAAATGGGGAATTCTCAATTCGGATATTTTCAACTAAAATATTCTTGCAGTTTAAAAACTGAATCATTTGAGGTCTTAAAAAATAACCTTCACCAAATTTTCTTTCTGTAACAGGAGTATTATTATGATTCATTTCACGGCTTCGATTTTTACCTGAACCTTCTTTTGCTTTAAAAGTTTTCCAATTTCTTCCTCCTTCTCCATCAATTGTTCCTTCTCCGGTAATCGCTATATTGTTACAGTCATTTGCATAAATCAGCGGACTGTAATTATAAAGCATCGTTCCTTCCCAGCTTGTTAAAACTAGCGGAAGATAATCTTTCGGATTGTCGCTAAATTTGATTTTTGCTCCTTTTTCAATCTTCAGGTTAACATTACTGACAAAATGTATGGGGCCGTTTATTTTATAAATTCCTTCCGGTACAATTATAGTTCCGCCCTTATTCTTTTTACATAAGGCCATCGCTTTATCAAAAACCTTTTTGTTATCGGTAACAGAATCACCTTTTGCTCCTAATTTCAGCACATTAATTTGATAGGACGGAATTAGCGGAAGCTGAATTGTTTTTACAATCGAATCTGCTTTATCAGAAGGGAAATCGCTTTTTTGGGAGAAACTAACCCAGGAAAGCAATAAGAGAAAACAATATTTGAAGTTCATAAATTCTATTTTTAAGCAATTCTAATTTGAATACCAATTTACAGCCTTATCTTTAAGAATGTTTTCGGTAGTATACTGCAGGGCTTCTTTTTTCGAAAGCTGATGTGACCAGCTTACTCTTTTAGATGGCTGAAAACCTTCGCCTGTACAATTGTATTCTGCATAAAAAGCACTTTTTTCTGCCTCGGGTTTAGACCAATTCTCCCAGCCTTCCGGTTTAATTTGTTTTCCCATTTCACAATTGATAAATACTGTTTTGGCATAAATACGCCAGGGTCTGCCCAGATAAACATCTTTAGCATCAGGATTCGCCGTCAGTTTGCAATTTTTGAAAACAAAGCCAAAAGCTATTCCTGCAGGAGTTGAGGCAGCTGTAACATAAGAGCTTTTGATGCTGTGAATAATACAGTTTTCAAACAAGGCTGTAGCTCCTCCAAAAATAAAATCGGTGGTACCTTCAATATAACAATCTTTAAAATATTGTTTTGCTTCTTTCCCTGATAAATACAAGGTGTCCTGATTTCCTAAAAGATTACAATTTAAAATTTTTACTCTGTTTCCTGTAACAGACAATGCGATTGCCTGACCATGTTCTCCCGAAGTGTTTTTAATCGTTAAATTAGATACCAAGAAATCGTCTCCTTCAACTAAAAGTGTGTAGGTATAAAAAGTACTGTTTCTTCCTAAAGCAATTTTCGAAAAATTATCATCAAAAGTAATGATGGTATTTTCTTTACTTTCTCCTTTTAAGATTACATTATTATTCCATTCCGGAATTCTGACTTTTTCATTATAAATTCCGTTTTTTACATAAATTGTAACTTTCTCATAAGGAAATGCCGGACATGCATAAACCGCATCCTGAATCTTTGAAAAATCTCCTGAACCATCCTGTGCAACAGTAATTAAAGTCACATTTTTCTTTTCAGCAGAAGAGACTTTTGTACCATTTTTTACTGCCCAGTCCGGGAATTTCTTTAATACTTCTTTTGGTGCTTCTGTATACCAGGAATAACCATTTCGTCTTTCTGTACCAATTTGATCAAGTGATTTCTTTTTAATTCCATCCCGATCACAAAAAAAAGGTTCATTGTTTTCCAAATCCATAAATCGAGCCCAGATTGGTGCTGCATTTACAGCCGGAATCATTTTTTTGTCTGTAATTTTTCCGGCATCATTTACAACTCTCTTCTCTTCTAAATTAGTAATTTTAGTCTTTTCAAACCATTCAACAGCACTTTTTACTGCCGTAACTATTTCTCGTGAAGGTTTATCAACGGACATTAAAAGCAAAACAATTTTTGCAGACTCATAACCGCTTAATGAAACCAGTTCAAAAGCCCTTGCATTTGCCGGAGCCAAAGTAACTTCATCATGCTGTGCACACCATGCCGTTAAAACTCCATTTTGTTTGTACTGTGTTTTTAAAATACAGTCAATTCCTTTATCAAAAGCTTTTTTACATTTTTCGACAATTTCTTTAGAAGGTTTGATACTGTAGTAATCGGTTTCATCAGCAACTGCTCTTATTACATTCATTATATTGATCATCGAATCATCATTATAAGTAATGTGTGTATAATATCCTTTTTTTAATGGATAAAACTGAGGCCAGCCACCATTTGCATATTGCGCTTCCAACAGATAGTTTAATCCTTTTAGAAAAGATGCAGCATAACGTTCGTCTTTTACCTGAGCATACATTTTGGACATGAAAAGCATTTCCTGACAAGTAGCTCCATTGTCTGTTGTGGTTTCAACTGCAGTCTTTTTTAGTGCAATCAGATCTTTCTTCTGCTTTTCTGTAAGTTCTTGCTGCATCTGAATGTTTTTTGGCCAACCACCAATATCTCTTTGATATAGCAAAACATTATCAGCTATTTTTTTTGCTTCCGCCGAAGAAAACCAGGCTGCATCACTTTTACGGATTATTTCAGACCAGTTTTTGTAAGTATTTTGAGCCTTTACCATAAAACTGCAAAGGCATAAAAAAAGTAGTATTTGTTTTTTAAACTGCATCATTTCTTTCTTATTTCGTTACTCTAAACCAATCTACGGCTACATTTCCGGAATCATTTTTTACTTCTTCGCCTAAAGCAAAAAGTCCGACTTTAGCACCAATCCATTTTCCTTCTCTAGCTTTAAATTCATTTCCAATTGCCTGGTAATTCTTATCCTCTAAACTGTAAAAGAAAGTACATAAACCATCTTTTTTAATTTTTACCCTTAAATAGATTGTGTTGTTTTCTATCAGTACAGCTTTAGTTTCTGTTTCTGAAACGGTGCTGGCAAAAGTTCCTGTTTTCTGATTTAGGTATAATTTTCCATTATCATTTTTAAAAGAGAGATAACTATAATCTAATCCCATAATAATTAAACCTGTACTTTCCCCATTGTATCTGGCATTGAAAGTAAGTTTTGCAGTTACCGTAAATTCCTCTGCCGGAAATTTCTGCAGCAGTAAATTTGGTGCATTAAAAATGGTAGTGGTTGTTGTATTACAAAACAAATTAAGATAACCTAAACTGGTAGGAAATCCCCAATTGATTTGTTTATTGGCCTGCCACTGCCATTGTAATCCTAGTGTGGGTTCGTTAAACTCATCTGAAGTTTTCGGGACTTCTATTAGATATTTTTTGCCAACATCTGGTTTCTTATAAGTAGTAACAGGCTCTCCGATTCCGTTTTTATCAAAATCCTGTCCCATCACCGGCCAGTCGTTTTCCCACTTCATAGGCTGTAAATGGACAATTCGTCCGTAAGCTCCTTTATCCTGAAAATGAAAAAACCAGTCTTCACCTGTCTGAGTTGTTACCCAAGCCCCCTGATGTGGACCGTTTACAGTTGTAGAACCTTGTTCTAAAACCTTTTTCTTTTCGTAAGGACCAAAAACATTCTTTGATCTTAAAATTGTCTGCCAGCCTGTAGGTACTCCGCCGGCAGGAGCAAAAATGTAATAATATCCATTTCGTTTATAAAACTTTGGTCCCTCTATCGTTTCTTCTCCTTCATGTCCGTCAATTATCATAACTTCATCATTATTAATAACAGTACCATCCAGGTTCATTGTACAGACTACTAATAAACTTTTAATCTGTGCCCGGCTTCCTGCAAAAGCATGAGTCATATAGGCTTTGCCATCAGTGTCCCAAAGCGGACTCGGATCTATAAGTCCTTTTCCAGCTTTAACCAAAAGAGGTTCAGACCAAGGTCCTTGCGCTTTTTTGGCTTTAATCATATAAATTCCGAAATCAGGATCCGGATAATAAATGTAAAACTCATTTTTATGATAAGTAATACTTGGCGCCCAAACTCCATTTCCGTGTTGTACCCTGTCATATGTTTCATACGGCGGTTGTTTAAGCAATGCATGACCTATAATTTTCCAGTTTACCAAGTCTTTTGAATGTAATATTGGTAAACCTGGTATACAATTGAATGAAGAGGCTGTCATATAATAATCATCACCTACACGAACAACATCCGGGTCTGAATAATCAGCATGAAGAATTGGATTTGTGTATGTACCGTCTCCATTATCAGGAACCCAGACTTGCGCTGTGCTTTTCTGAAAGAAAAAAATGGAAAGCAGTAAAAGGATGATTTTTATATTTTTCATTATAGAGGTATTTGACTTTTAAGAGACCTAACAGGTTTTAAAAACCTGTTAGGTCTTTCTTATAACTTTTGGATTCAAAACAAATCCGACAGGTTTTTAAAATCTGTCGGATTTGTTGAACTTTTTTTATCTATTCAATTCTAAAGCAGCCAAAATAAAAGGGCCTGTTGCTTTAGGATCGTTGTCCTTTTTTCTTTCGTTTACATAATATTCGTAAGATCCGTCACGGTAAGGATTTCCTCCTAAACCAGCAACCTGACAGCAGTTTGTTAATGTGATTCCGCCATCTTCATCAACTTTTTTAATTAAAACTGTACTTAAACCGTCGAAAGCTTTATTGGCAGCTTTTTTAAATTTAGTCGGTAAATAACCTTTATTTGCTCCTTTTGCAAAAGCATACGAAAACATAGCAGAACCAGAAGCTTCTAAATAATTTCCTTTTTCACCACCTTTGTCTGTTACCTGATACCATAAACCTGATTTATCCTGAAATTTAAGTATAGCTTCAGATGTATTATTTAGATATTTAACCAATTCTTTACGTTTTGGATGATCTTTCGGCATATAATCTAACACATCAACCAAAGCCATTACGTACCAGCCTAAAGATCTAGACCAGAAGTTTGGAGAATTTCCTGTTTCTTTATTAGCCCAGGGCATTTGTTTACTTTCGTCCCATCCGTGGTACAATAATCCTGTTTTGGGATCTGTTGCTTTTGACTGAATCAACTCAAATTGTTTAGCAATATCATCAAAACTCTTTCCATTCTCAAATTTAGCAGTGTATTCAGCATAGAATGGTTCCCCCATATATAAACCGTCCAGCCACATTTGGTTTGGATAGATTTGTTTATGCCAAAAACCGCCGCTTGCCGTTCTTGGTTGTTCTGTAAGCTGTTTGCGGATTAATTGTAATGCTTTTAAATATTTCTCTTCTTTTGAATAGGCGTAAACATCAAAAAGTAAACGTCCCGGAAGTACTAAATCAATATTAAATTTATCAAACTCATAAGTATTGATACTTCCATCTGCCTGTACCAACTGATCAACATAACCTCTTACATAAGCTTTATATCTCGGATCAGGATTTTTTTTGTACAATTCTTCAATTGAATGTAAGACCAGAGCATGAACATAATCCCACTTTGGCTTTTTAGCATCATCCAACATATAAGATTCAGGATGGCGTTTCATTAATGTCAAAGCCATTTTATCAGACCACTTTGCATTTTTTGCAATTACAATATCCTTTTTTGCCGGTTCCTGAGAAGTTACTTTACAACTTGTAATGGTCATAACGCAGATCATCAAAACCGACATCCAATAACTTTGCTTTCTATTATTTTTCATTTCAAAATATATTTAAATTCTAATTATTTATTTAACTCTATTGCGGCAAGTAAAAACGCTCCAAGGCCTATCGCACCGTTATCTCTTGGTTTTGAAGTAAGATAATATTCGTTTGTTCCGTCCCGAAAGGGTTTTCCTCCTAAACCAATATTTGATGACACATTCAAAACATTTACTTCTCCTTTTTTATCTACTTTTACAAACTCTTTCACAAAACTGTCAAAAGATTTTTTGGCCTGTGATTTATAACTTCCTCCCAAATAACCTTTATTTGCCCCTTTTGCAAAAGCATAAATAATCATACCAGAAGCAGATGGCTCAACATAATTTCCAAACTTTTCCGGTTTATCTGCTACTTGATACCATAACCCGGATTCACTTTTATATTGATTTACATTCTTTGCAATCTGATTCAGATATCCCTCCAAAACTTTATATTTTGGATGTGACTTTGGAAAATAATCTAATGTCTCTACCAAAGCCATCATGTACCATCCAATTCCTCTTCCCCACATTGTTGGTGAAGTTCCTGTTTGTTTATCTGCCCAGCCAATTTCTTTGCTTTCATCCCAAGCCTGATATACTAAACCTGTTTTTTTATCTACCATATAATTTTGCACTAATTCAAATTGTTTGGCAATGTCATCTAAACTTTTTCCTTTTTCATACTTAACTGAAAACTGTGCATAAAATGGTTCTGTCATGTACAAACCATCAATCCACATTTGATTTGGATAAATCTCTTTGTGCCAAAATCCTCCACTAGCTGTTCTAGGCTGTGTTTCTAATTGTGTTCTTAACTTTCCAATTATCTCAAAATAGCGCAAATCTTTTGTAATATCATACAGATTAAACAGCAGTTTTCCTGGATTTAAATAATCTATATTATATTCTTTTATATCATATTTTTTTATATTTCCAGTGCTGTCAATCATTTCGTCAACATACTCCTTGATATAATTCAGGTATTTTTTATCGTTTGTTTTTTGATATAATTTTTCAAAACCGGATAATACAAATCCCATTTTATAATCCCATTTTGGCTTTTCGTTTCCATCCAGCTGCCAAGCCTGTGGATATTTGTTTAAGATCGTAAGCGCCATTCTTTCCGACCATTTTAAATCGTAAGAAATAATTGCCTGTACTGATTTATTCTGATTTTGAGCTATTGTTTTAAAACCTAAAAAAAATAATAAAACAATTGCCGTTTTAAGTTTAATCTTTGTAAGTAGAGATTGATACATAATTTTTACTAGTTTACATTTTAACTCTAAATTACTTAAAAATCTTATCTAAAAATCCTACAGTATACGAAATAGTCTGTCCAAACCAAGGTTCATAAAACCAAAAGGAATGGGGTGAATCAGGAATCGTATGTACTTCATTGTAAATTTTATACTCATTCAAAATTTTAATCATATCATCTCTTCCCGCATGAAATCTTGGAATACTGCTACAGATAAACAATGTTGGCGGCGTATTTTTATCGGTATGGCTTAAAGCAGAAGCATTTTTCCAGTTTTCAGGAATTTCATTTGATTTACCGCCTAACCAAAATGCAGCGACTTCTCCTTCTGTAGATTCTGGGTGTTTCATTGCCAAAACTCCGTCTACATCGATGATTGCATTTACTTTTGATGATGATTTACTTTTAAAAGTCTTGTCTTCAAAAATTGGATTGTTGTTTGTGGTTCCAATCAAAGCCGCCATCTGTCCTCCTGCAGAACAACCTAAAACGGCTATTTTATTGGGATCTACATTAAATTTTGAAGCATTGTCTTTGATAAATTTTATAGCATTTTTTACATCAATAACTCCTGTTGGGTATTTTGCTTCCAATGACAATCTGTATTCAATAGAAAAAGTGGTATATCTTTTTGCAGCAATTTCTTTTCCCATAAACTGCATCTGATCTTTATTTCCAGATCTCCATCCGCCTCCGTGAATCATAATTACAGCTGGATTTTTTTTCTGTTTTTTATTGACAAAGGCATCAAAATGAAGTACTCTCTCTTTTTCTTTATTGTAAACCAAATCAAACATTTCCTGAACATCTGGATTTGGTTTAACCTCTGGAATGGTAATAAAAGGATGTTTCTTAATTAATTTAGCATAAGTGCTTTTTATAGTATAAGATGAATCAATCTGATATTGCTGACTCTGTGCCACAACGACATAAAAAAACACCAATAAAATTAATTTCAATTTCTGCATTTTTATTTTTATTTTTCGGTTAAGAAAGGAGCTTAACAGCAGTTAAACTCCTTTTTAACTCCTTCAAAAAACAATACTCTCAAAAAATTTTCAAATTACTAATTACCAATTTTGAGAAACTCTTATTTTACAGATTCTACTTTTTTTCCATTAACGTAGGTATCTATAAAATTTATATTTTTCACATTTTTCAATAAATAGAGTGAATCTACTTTTTGAATTTTTACATTTTTTAATGTGATGTTTTCAACTGGTGATTCAGCATAGCCATCTGCCCAAACACTGTATTTACCACCATTTTTTACGTTTACATTTTCTAAACTCACATTTCTGATTGTTGGAATAAAATTTCCGGTCTGAGATCCGTAAACATTATAAAACATATTGAGTTTTAAAACACATTCTTTTACAGTTCCCACTTCCAGATTTCGAACAAAAATATTTTCAATAACTCCGCCTCTTTTGGAATTGGTTTTAATACGAATGGCACGATCCAGATTGGGACTGTCCATTACACAATTTTCAACAAAAACATTGTTTACACCTGCAGAAATTTCGCTTCCAATGACAACACCGCCATGACCATCGATCATTTTACAGTTTTGAACAATAATATTTTTACTAGGAATCGCTACTCTTCTACCGTCTCCATCCCGACCTGCTTTAATCGCAATACAGTCGTCTCCTGTGTTGAATGTGCAGTTTTTGATTACAATGTTTTGAGAATATTCAGGATCGCAGCCATCATTATTTGGCCCGTGGCTGTTAACCGTTACACCATCGATAATCATGTTATTGGTTTTTATTGGATGTAAAATCCAAAAAGGAGAATTTATAATGGTAACATCTTTTATCAATGCAGTATTGCACTCAAAAAACTCAATAAAATTTGGCCTCAAATAGCGTCCTTCTCCAAAAACTCTTTCTGATACAGGGACTCCTTTTTCAGCCATATCAACTAAAACTTCACGATTTGTTGGATCATTTTGAGACGGTATCCCTTTTTTCCAGCCATAATTTTTTCCACCAGACCAAATCCACCAATTTGTGCTGTCTGCCTGACCATTTAAGGTACCTTTTCCTGTAACAGCTATATTAGTTTTATTTTTAGCATAAATAAGCGGTGAATAATTCATTACTTCGGTTCCTTCCCAGGAAGTATGAACAATTGGATAATCTTTAGGATTTAAGCTAAAAAGGATTTCAGCATTATCTGCTAAATGTAAATTGACATTACTTTCTAAATGGATTGCACCGGTTAAATATTTACCGTTTGGAACCAAAACTTGTCCTCCGCCATTTGCAGCACATTTTTTTATTGCTCTTTCAAATGCTGCTGTATTTAAAGTTTTACCATCTGCAACAGCTCCAAAATCATTTATGTTGTAAATTTTTTCAGGAAACTTTGTAGCAGGAATACTTTTCAAAACTAAATCCATTTTCTTCCATGGATTAACATCATTTAAAGAAGAAGATGAAAGTTGTTTTGAACAGGATACAAACAACACACCAAAAAAGGTTAAAAATAAAATTTCTTTGAATGTGATGCTCTTATTTGTAATCATTTGAGTAGTAATTTCTTGTTTAATAACTAAAAATGCGCAAAAATTATGTAATCGATTACACGAAAGTAGAAAAATTGTTCTAAGACACCAAATTTATTTAGAAAAAAATTATATATTTAATTTTTATTATAAAATTTAATTACATTTAATGCAAAAATTTAGATAATTTATTATCATTGTAAAACCTAAAACGTTTTAGTTTTGAATTATGGTAATCGATAACAATTTTTATTGCATAATGAAAAAAAATGTACTTTTGTCTAAAATAAACCGATAAACTTTTTTTGAATGAGTGAAAAAGTAACTATTTATGATATTGCTGAAAAACTAAACATCACTGCTGCAACGGTTTCGAGAGCGTTAAACAATAATCCTAAAATTAAGGAGGCAACACGCGAACTGGTTATTAAAACTGCCGCAGCAATGAACTACAAGCAAAATAAACTGGCACTGGCTTTAAAAAGCGGTCGAAGTAATAATATCGGAGTTATTGTACCGCGTATTGACAGTAATTTTTTCGCCTCTGTTATTCGGGGAATTGAAGAAGAACTTTATCCTCACGGCTATCAGGTCATTATCTGTCAGACACATGAAAGCATTAAAAGAGAGAATGAAAATCTTCATACTCTTGTAGACGCACAGGTTGACGGAATTATGATGTCTGTCACAGGGATTTCCAATGAAAATGATAGTGCTTTTAGAAATGTCTTAGAAAAAAATGTTCCATTGATTTTCTTCGACAGAAGTAAACACATTGATGGTGTAAGCTCAGTAACAATTAATGATTTCAAAGGTGGTTATTTAGCCACGAAACACTTAATAGATGAAGGCTGCAGAAATATTGCACATTTTTCAGGAGATCAGTCTTTAGATATATTTAAAAACAGATTTTTAGGATACAAACAGGCCTTATTGGACAACGGTATTGAGTTTAAAGAAGAATATGTAATCTATACCAAAAGTGCTGTGGATGCAGGAAAAGAAGCTGTCGATAAATTATTGCAATTAGAAACACCTCCGGATGCTATATTTTCTTCAAGTGATTTTGCAGCATTAGGAGCTATTCAGGAGTTAAAAGAACGTAATATTAGTATTCCAAATGAGTTTTGTGTGGCAGGATTTAGTAACGAGCCATTTACTAAATTTATGGAATTATCCATCACTTCTGTAGATCAGTCTCCGTTAGAAATGGGTAGAATGTCTGCTCGTGTTTTCTTAGAACAAGTAGATAAAACAGATACTATTAAAATTGAAAAAAAGGTCGTTTTAGCACCAGAATTACACATTCGTAAATCTTCTGCTAAAACTAACTTTTAATTTTTTTTTACCACATAAGTTATGTAAGCTCATTTTAGAATGGGCTTTTTTTATGCAAGCTTCAGAGAAGCGAAATATTTATAGATAACAATTAGTCATCGAGAATAAAGCTCCAGCGGAGCGAAATATTTAGGTTGCAGAAAAAAATGTCGCTCCTCCGGAGCTTTTATTTGTCTGTCTTATTACAATTCTATAAATATTTTGCTCCGCTGGAACACTCTCTATAAAAAAAAAGACGCACAATTGTGCGTCTTTAATATAAAACTTTGTCTCTTTGCAACTCTCTAACTTTGAGTCTAAAAACTAAAGCGATACCCCTCTTTTCCAAGGAATAAAATCGTTTTGATTTAATACTGCAGCTTTTGTTTTAATGGTACCGCTGGCAACATTGATAATAAACTCAAGCATTTCGTCTGCCATTTCATCAATTGATTTTTCACCTGTGATAATTCCTCCAGTGTCAATATCAATAATATCAGACATTTTGTTTGCTAACTGCGTGTTTGATGAAATCTTTACAACCGGAGCAATAGGATTTCCTGTCGGAGTTCCTAAACCTGTTGTAAACAATACCATATTCGCTCCGGAACCTACCATTGCAGTTGTACATTCAACGTCATTTCCTGGCGTACATAACAATGTAAAGCCTGGTTCGTTAATATATTCTCCATAATCGAAAACACCTGTAATTGGTGATGTTCCACCTTTTTTAGCAGCACCAGCTGATTTCATAGCATCTGTAATCAAACCGTCTTTAATGTTACCTGGAGACGGATTCATATCAAATCCTGAACCGGCATCAACAACTGTCTTTTCGTACCATTTCATCAAGTCTAAGAAACGTTTTCCATCCTTATCATCTATACAACGATTTACTAATTCCTGTTCTACCCCACATAATTCAGGAAATTCAGAAAGAATTGTAGTTCCTCCCAAAGCAACTAAATGATCCGATAACACTCCTAAAGTTGGGTTTGCAGAAATCCCAGAGAATCCGTCAGATCCACCACACTCTAAACCAATTCTTAATTTAGACAATGGAGCTGGTTCTCTTTTTATTTCATTTGCCTTCTTAATAGCCTCAAAAGTATCTTTTACCACACTGCTCAACATTGTTTCGATAGTTCCGATAGACTGCTGATCGTAGATCAAAACAGGCTTTTTACTATTTGGATTAATCGCATCTAAAGCATCTTTAAAAATTGAAATTTGAAGATTCTGACACCCTAAACTCAATACAGTTGCTCCAGCCACGTTTGGATTATTTACATAACCCGCCAAAAGTTTTGCCAAACTATGAGAATCCTGACGAATTCCACCACAACCACCTTGGTGCGTGATAAATTTAACTTCAATATTATTGAACAAGTTTGCATCGTTTGAAGCTTCCTGATTTCCTGCTCCACCTGTTTCTGATTTTACCAAAGAACGCAACAACAACTGATAATCGTTCTCTTTTGGCTTCATCAATTCTTTCTCAAAGATATCTTTTAAGATTTCGATGTTTCTGTTTTCACAAAAAACTAATGGAAAAAATAACCATACATTTTCTGTTCCTACTTGCCCATCTTCTCTGTGATAACCCTGCCATGTTCTGTCTTTCCATTTATCTACATTGGGAGCATTCCAGCCGATAGTTTCTGTTTTACCAGTAACTTTATCACTTTCGTGTTTTACGTTTGCTGTAGAAAGTAAACCGCCTTTTTCGATTCTAGCGCTTGCTTTCCCAACCAAAACACCGTACATAATGATTCTGTCCCCTACATTAAAAGGAACCATTGCAATCTTATGTTTCATTTTTACGTCAGACTCTACTGTAATTGATTGTCCTTCAAAATCAATCACTTCGCCTGCAGTAAGATCCACCAAAGCAACCGCAACATTATCGGTTGGGTTTACTTTTATTAATTTTTTCTGCGTTGCCATAATTAACCTTTGTTCTTTGTTCTTTTTGTTTTTTTTATTTTATTCTTTCCTGAAACTTAGCAAAACCAGCTTCAATTCCGTTTGAATCTATTTCTTCTAATGCAATTGTAATTGCTCTTGTTAATCCTGGAATTTCAGTTAAATCTTGATCCCAGAAAGTCTTGTTTTGTAATGTAAGTCTTGCTATTTTTTCATAATCATCTGATTTCCATAATCCATCAAAAAATAAAACAATATCTTCGCCATCTTTAACCGGTAAACTTTGACCATTCCAAGTTCCTTTGTAGAAACGAATTAAACTCGCTAATGAAAAAGTCAAATTAACAGGCAATTTTTTGTTAGTATTATAATATCCTAATAAACTAGGCAAAACTCTTACTTTGAATTTCGATACAGAATTTAATGCAATATCAGCAAGTGCATGTTTGATAAATGGATTTTTAAATCGGTCCATTACTTCCTCAGAATAGGCCGTAATTTCATTTTTATCCATATCAAGAGTTTCACTAATTTCACTAATAACGCTATTTACAAATTTTCCGGTAAAATCTCCGTTAACAGTTTCCATTACCAATTTATTACCATGTAAAAGTGAAAAAGGAACCATCGCAGTATGCGCACCATTTAAAATACGAACTTTAATCATTTTAAAAGGACGTATATCATCAACGATTTTTACATTCAAATCTGTTTTGTGAAAAGGCAATTTTGCTTTTAGATCATCTCCACCTTCAATAGCCCAAAGGAAAAAAGGTTCAGCCGCAACAATTAAATTGTCCTCATAATCTAATTTATTATTGTATTCTTCAATTTCAGCTCTTGGATATCCAGGAACAATTCTGTCAACCAAAGTACTATGATAGGTACAAGCATCTGATACCCAAGTTTTAAACGCATCTTCTAATTTCCATAAATCAACATATTGTAAAATATATTTTTTAAGTGTCTCAGAGTTATAATCAATTAATTCACAAGGAATTATTGTAACTCCTTTAGAAGTATCCCCACTAAAATGTTTAAATCTTTCATATAATAAAACCGTCAATTTTGCAGGAAATGATACTGGTGGCTGCATGTCTGGAGTATCACTTTCAATAAATTCAATTCCAGCTTCTGTAGTATTAGAAACAATAAACTGAAGTTCTTCTTCTTTGGCTAAAGCCAAATAATTAGAAAATTCAGTATATGGGTTTATAGTTTTTACAATATTATTAATTAACTCAATATCTTGTATCTTTTCACCTTTTTTAATTCCGTTCATAAACAAGGTATAAAGACCGTCCTGAGCATTAATCATATTTACCATACCGTCTTTCAAAGGTTGAACTATTGCAATACCGGCATTAAAATCAACCTCTTTATTTAGTTTATCAAAAGCATAATCAACAAAGGCTCTCAAAAAGTTACCTTCACCAAACTGAACTACCTTAATTGGCTGTAACTTTTCTAATCCTGTATTTATTCTATTTAATTTTTTCATTTTAAATTTTCTTTAATGCGTTATAAATAACCATTTATAAACCTTATTTCTTCATTTCTACCTTTTAAATTGTAAAAGAAACATTACACCCGATTGAATAAAATAAAACCTGCTGTGAGGAATGGCGGGTCAAATTTTTCAAGCGTAATGTTCTATTACAATCTCTAAAAATCTAAAAAAAACTTATAAAATAAGGAGTTGGCATGATTACTCCTTAATCTATTTTCTAATCTCTTTTATAATATCAAGAACTTGACTAACTTTTGCCGTTAGGCCATCAAAGTCTTTATTTTCTAATATATCTTTTGAAATCAACTGTGAGCCTAAACCAACACAAGTTGCTCCTGCATTCAACCACGAACTCAAGCTTTCCACTGTTGGATAAACTCCTCCTGTCGGCATAATATTTGTCCATGGACAAGGCCCTTTTATAGCTTTGATAAATTCTGGACCGTAAGTATCAGCTGGGAATAATTTCACGATTTCACAGCCTAATTCTTCTGCTCTAGCAATCTCTGTCAAAGTACCGCATCCAGGCGACCACAATACTTTTCTGCGGTTGCAGGCAATTGCAATATCTTCCCTGAAAACTGGCGTTACAATAAAATTTGCGCCTAAACTCATGTATAACGAAGCCGAAGCCGCATCTGTGATAGAACCCACCCCCAGAATCATTCCCGGAAGTTCTGTCAAAGCATATTTGTTCAGCGCTCCGAAAACCTCATGTGCAAAGTCGCCTCTGCTGGTAAACTCCATCAATCGGGATCCACCATCGTAACATGCTTTCAACACTTTTTTACTCAATTCGATATCAGAATGAAAGAATAACGGAACCATACCATTCTCTTTCATTGTTGATGCCACTTCAATTCTTGAATATTTTGCCATTTCTTATTTAAATTATCTTGATACTAATGCAGAACCATCACCATCGATCATATTTTCAACTTCCTTTAAAGTAACCAGGTTATAATCTCCTGCAATAGTATGCTTCAAACAACATGCTGCAACTGCAAAATCCAAAGCTCTTTGGTTGTTATTTTGATATTCTAATAAACCGTAGATCAATCCGCCCATAAAAGCATCCCCACTTCCAACTCTATCAACTACAGGTGTTACTTCTTTTACTGCTGCACTATGAATTGCTTTTCCGTCATATAAAATTCCCCCAATTCTTTGGTGCGAAGCGCTAACCGAATAACGAAGTGTCGTTGCAGCAATTTTCAGATTCGGAATCAATTCAAATAATTTATCGTACACTGCTGGAAGTGTTTTTTCATCCTGATAGTTCGGATTTACTTTAGGAATTCCCAACATAAAATAAGCTGTATCAATATCTCCTAAAATGACATTGCTATATTTTAACATTTCCGGCATTACTTCACTTGGCGTTTTTCCGTACTGCCAAAGTTTTGATCTATAATTTAAATCACAAGAAATTTTGATTCCTTTTTTGTGAGCCACTTTAATCGCTTCCAAACAAGCTTCCGCCGCAGTTTGTGAAATTGCAGGTGTAATACCGCTCCAGTGAAACCATTCAGCTCCTTCCAAAACTTTATCCCAGTCCACCTGTCCTTTTTCTATTGTTGACATCGCACTGTGAGCACGATCATAAACCACATTGCTGCCACGTGTTCCAGCTCCGGTTTCCAGAAAATAAATTCCTAAACGTTCCCCTCCATAAACAATGTTTTTAGATTCAACATTCATTTTTCTGATTTCTTTTAAAGCAGAAAAACCAATTTCATTTTCTGGTAACCTTGTAACAAATTCTGCATTTACACCATAATTTGCCAAAGAAACACATACATTAAATTCTCCACCTCCATAGGTAGCACCGAATGCTGTAGATTGCGAAAAACGTAAATGTCTTTCTGTTGATAAACGCAACATAATTTCTCCAAATGCAACTACTCTGCTCATAATACTTAATTAAAAGTTGAAATATTCTTTTGCATTGTTATATGAAATATCAGAAACTAATTTTCCAATCCATTCCATATCATTTGGAAGTTCACCACGTTTAATTTCGTCTCCTAAAAGATTACATAAAATACGTCTGAAATATTCATGTCTTGGGAAAGACAAGAAACTTCTTGAATCTGTCAACATTCCAACGAAACAGCTAATTAATCCCATATTAGAAAGGGCATTCAACTGTTTTGTCATACCGTCTTTCTGATCTAAGAACCACCATCCTGATCCAAATTGTACTTTTCCACGTACGCTTCCGTCGTTGAAATTTCCAATCATAGTTGCCATAACTTCGTTATCAGCCGGATTCAAGTTATAAATAATTGTTTTAGTCAATTTATCTTTACTATCTAAAGCATTTAAAAAGTTAGATAGTTTTTGAGCCTGAGGATAATCTCCTATAGAATCCCATCCAGTATCCGGACCTAAAATTCTGTGCATACGGGCATTGTTGTTACGTAATGCACCTAAGTGAAATTGCTGTACCCATCCAAATTCGTGATACGTTTCAGATAAGAATACTAAAACTGCACTTTGGAATTTCAAAGCTTCTTCCGGCGATAAAATTCTATTTTCTCTTTTCTTTTTGAAAATTGCAGAAACCTCAGATTCTGTAAATTCTTCAAAATATATTTGATCTAAACCGTGATCACTTAATTTACATCCGTTCGCATTAAAAAATTCGATTCTGTTTCTTAATGCTGTTTGTAAATCTGCAAAAGTATTAATTGCAACTCCGGACACATCCCCTAATGTGTCCAGATATGCATTATAACCATCGTTAGCAATCAAGATGGCTTTATCAGGTCTGAAAGCTGTACTCATTTTAATTCCAACCGAATTGTTAGCGAATTTTTGGTGAAATTCTAAACTATCAATCGGATCTTCTGTAGTACAAACCAATTCAGCATTTACTTTTTTAAGAAGGTTCTGCGTGCTGTAAGCCTGAGAATTTATTTTCTCAGAAGTTTCGATGTAAATTTTCTCCGCTGATTTTTCATTCAGTAAATCATAAATATCGAAATAACGCGCTAACTCTAAATGTGTCCAGTGGTATAAAGGATTACGCATTGTATATGGAACTGTTTTTGCCCAGTTTAAGAATTTATCTTTATCTGAACCATTTCCTGTTACAAACTGCTCATTAATTCCTAATGTACGCATTGCACGCCATTTGTAATGATCGCCATTGATCCATACATTGGTAATGTTATCAAAAATCTTATCTTCAGCAATAAACTGCGGATTTAAGTGATTGTGGTAATCAATAATTGGCTGATTTTTAGAGTAATTATGATACAACTCTTCAGCGTATTTATTTTCTAATAAAAAATTGTCATGTATGAATGTATTTGCGCTCATGTCTTTTTTAAATATAATTTGAGAATTATTCTTCGTTTGAAGGTTTTCCAATTGTTGCTAAGATTCCACCGTCAACATATAAAATATGACCGTTTACAAAATCACTAGCTTTGGATGATAAAAATATTGCTGCTCCAGCTAAATCACCCGGATCTCCCCATTTTGCGGCAGGAGTTCTGCTAATGATAAAATCATTAAACGGATGTCCGTCTACTCTAATTGGCTTTGTTTGTTCTGTTGCAAAATAACCTGGCCCGATTCCGTTAATCTGAACATTGTATTTCGCCCATTCTGTCGCCATGTTTTTAGTCAGCATTTTCAAGCCTCCTTTTGCAGCAGCATAGGCAGAAACTGTATTTCTTCCTAATTCACTCATCATAGAGCAAATATTGATTATTTTTCCTTGTCTTCTTTGAATCATTCCTTTTGCAACATGCTTAGAAACAATAAACGGACTAACTAAATCAATATCAACTACTTCTCTAAAATCCGAAACTTCCATATCCAAAAGCGGAATTCTTTTAATAATTCCTGCATTATTGATTAAGATATCGATTGATCCCACTTCGCTTTCAATCTTAGCAACAGCTTCTTTTACTTCTTGCTCTTCTGTTACATTAAATTTATACCCCACAGCATTGATTCCTTCTCCTTTAAGCAATGCTACAGCATCATCTATTTTTTGTTGAGATGAATTTCCATTTACTACAATTGTAGCTCCTGCTTCTCCAAGTCCTTTTGCCATTGCCATTCCCAGTCCGTGTGTACTTCCTGTGATAAGGGCAACTTTTCCTTTTATGTCAAATAAGTTTGTCATTTTCTTATCTTAAATCAGTGATTTTACAAACATCCATATCTCCGTAATCTAAATTTTCACCTGCCATTCCCCAGATAAAAGTATAGTTGCTGGTTCCTGAACCTGAATGAATGGACCAAGGCGGAGAAATTACTGCCTGATGATTGTTCATCCAGATATGTCTTGTTTCCTGCGGTTGTCCCATAAAGTGACAAACAGCCTGATTTTCCGGAATATCCAAATAGAAATAAACTTCCATTCTACGATCATGTACGTGTGCCGGCATCGTATTCCAAACACTTCCTGGTTTCAATTCTGTCATTCCCATCTGTAATTGGCAAGTAGTGACTACACTTCCAATAATCATTTGATTCACGGTACGGTGGTTTGCCGTTTCCATTGTTCCTAACTGTAATTTGTTAGCTTCAGCTAAACTTACTTTCTTAGTAGGATATGTTGTATGTGCTGGCGCGGAGTTTAAATAAAATTTAGCAGGATTGCTTTTGTCATCACTTTTAAAAACCACTTCTTTATTTCCAGCTCCGATATACAAAGCATCTTTAAAACCTAATTCATAAGTTGTTCCTTCCACAATTACAGAACCACTTCCTCCTACATTAATAATTCCCAGCTCTCTTCTTTCTAAAAAATAAGGCGCTTTAAGCGGATCGATTGTTTCCAAAGCTAAATCACCTTTTACCGGAACTGCAGAACCTGCGATGTATCTGTCGTAATGAGAATAAACCAATACCACTTCATCTTCCTGCATTAGATCATCAATTAAGAATTCTTCTCTCAATTGTTGAGTATCATATTTTTTTACAGCTTCTGGGCTTGACGCGTATCTTGAACTATATTTTGTCATAATTTTTATTTAATGTAATCGATTGCACAAAATTAATTTTTTTATATTGAAAAACCATAATTCAAGCCAAAAATTATTTCGATTGAATCATTTTTGGTTTTTACAACTCCACTTTTTTCATTCTTGGAACTAGGATATGCATAATCAGCCAAGCCAATAAATACGAAGCTCCACAGATACAAAACATAATAAAATAACCCGTTTCTATCTTACCTATTTTAGTGTAATAAACAAACATATTTTTCTGCACCAACAAGGTTAATAAGATTCCACCAAGTGCTCCAAACATTCCTCCCATTCCTGTAACCGATGCAGTAGCTTTTTTTGGAAACATATCTGAAACTGTTGTAAAAATATTTGCACTCCAAGCCTGATGCGCAGAAACTGCCAGACCAATAACCAAAATAGCAAACCAAATATTTATTGCTCCTAATTGTTGTGCAAATAAAACAGGTAAAACTGCAAAAGCATACAATAACATACTTGTTTTTCTTGCTTTATAAGCCGGCCAATTGTTATTTATTAATTTTAGCGGAAGCCATCCCCCACCTATACTTCCAATGCTTCCAATCATATACACCAATGCGCAAGGCCAAATAATTTCTGTTGCTGTCAGTTTATATTGTTTCATTAAGAAATCCGGAAGCCAGAATAAATAAAACCACCAAACCGGATCTGTCAATAATTTTCCAATCGCAAAAGCCCATGTTTGACGAAATGAAAGCAATTTTATCCAGGAAACTTTTTCTTTCGATTCTGTTTCAACTTCTGTCACTTGGTCAGAAGTAATATATTCTAATTCAGCCTGCGATAAACGTCTCTGTTTCTGCGGTACTTCATAAAATAAAAACCATAATACAAGCCATACAAAACCAACAATACCAGTTATAATAAAAGCCCATTGCCAGCCATAATTTTCAGCAATAAAAGGAACAGTTAACGGAACAATAATAGCTCCAATATTACTCCCTGAATTAAAAATCCCAGTAGCTAAAGCCCTTTCTTTCTGCGGAAACCATTCAGCAGTTGCTTTTATTGCTGCCGGAAAATTTCCTGCTTCTGTAACTCCTAAAAACACACGAGCTATTAAAAACCCTCCAGTTCCGGTTGCCAGCGCATGTCCAATTGCAGCTAAACTCCACAAACCTGTTGCAATTGCATAACCTAATTTCGTTCCTAACTTATCAATAATCCCACCTGCAACCAACATGCCCAATGCATAAGCAATTTTAAAAGCAAGTTCTATATTCGAATAATCAATAACTTCCTGCTCCGGTGTCCAGTGAAACGCTTCAGCTAAAAAAGGTCGAAGGTAACTTATTACATTTCTATCCAGATAATTGACAGTTGTAGCAAAAAAAACTAAACTACAAATAGTCCAACGGTATTTCCCTATTGCTGCATTAGCTTGGTTCATGATATGGTTTTGGTTTAGGTTGGTTAGTTAGTTTCGAAAAATCCTGGTTAGAGATTTGTAATCGGGCTGTATTTTGGAACCAATGTTTTCATTACAATCCAGCCTGTTAAATAACACACTGCACAGATAGAAAAAATGATAAAATATCCTGCTTCAATCCCTTTAAATCCCATAAAAACCATATTAGTCTCTTTTGCATGATCAAATAAAACTCCAGATCCTTTATTGATTAAAGTTGACCCAATTCCGCCTGCTAAACCACCAATTCCTGTAATGGTTGCAATTGCTTTTTTAGGAAACATATCTCCCACAGTTGTAAAGATGTTTGCTGACCAGGATTGATGAGCCGCTCCCGCAATTCCGATAATAATTACCGGCACCCAGTAACTAATGTACCCTAAAGGCTGTGCAATCAAAGCTAACAAAGGAAAGAATGCAAAAATCAACATGGCTCTCATTCTTCCTTCGTATGGATTCATTCCTTTTTTCTCAACAAAATATGTTGGCAACCATCCTCCAATAATTGACAATAATGTAATCATGTAAAGTACAAATAATGGCAACGCTGCTTCTGTAGAATCCATTCCGTAAACCGAACTTAAATACGCCGGAGTCCAGAATAAGAAAAACCACCAAACACCATCTGTCATAAATTTACCAAATGCAAATGCCCAAGTCTGTTTGTATTTAAAACAATCTGCTAAAGATACTTTTGTGCTTGTTTCTGGTTTGTATCCCTCTATTTTACTATCTAAAAGATCATCTTGTTGAATATATGCTAATTCTTCTGCACTTACTTTTGAGTGTCTTTCTGGCTTATCGTACATAAACATCCAAAATCCCATCCAAACAAATCCTAACGCTCCGATGATTATGAATGACATTTCCCATCCGAAAGATTTTGCGATAAACGGAATTGTAATTGGCGCTGCTAAAGCTCCAACTGTCGCTCCTGCATTGAAAATACTGGTTGCAAAAGCCCTGTCTTTTTTAGGAAAATATTCTGCAGTAGTTTTAATTGCTGCAGGAAAGTTTCCAGCCTCTCCCACTGCTAAAACAAAACGAGCGAAAATAAACAATGCAACACTTACATTAATTACCATCGCTGTATCACTAACTGTACTTATAATCTCTTTTGAACCATGAAATCCTACAAACCAGTTTCCTGTAATGATTCCTGAAGTTGCAATTCCGCAAAATGCATGAAGGCAAGCTCCTACAGACCAAATTCCAATTGCCCAAAGAAATCCTTTTTTGGTATCCAACCAGTCAACAAATCTTCCAGCAAACAACAATGAAACAGCATAAAAGATAGAGAACAAAGCGGTAATATTTCCGTAATCATTATTTGTCCAATGAAATTCTGGCGCAATAAAATCACTCCAGGTTAACGAAAGTACTTGTCTGTCAAGATAATTAATGGTTGTTGCAAAAAATAATAAAGCGCAAATACTCCAACGGTATTTGCCTGCAGCTTTGACGCTCTCATTTACTGCAACAGTTTCGGTTTGATTCATAGTAAGTGGGTATTATAGTTTTGTAATTTTTGGTAATTTTAGCAATACTATTTACCTCTATTTAAAAATATTAAAATCAACATATTAACAGTTCTAAAAAGAAATAATGTAATCGATTGCACAAATATAGTTTTTAATCTCTACATTCCAAATAAATTGTATAAAAAATAATTTAAGGTTTTTAAATAAACATATTACATAAAAAAAAGAATACAAAATTACACATTAAACAATATATTTGTTAAAAGCTAATGGGTGAAATTCATCCTTTTTGCAGGGTAAAATTGTACTGAAATTCATGCTTTGTTAAATCGTTTTGATTAATTTAGACTATCGGTTGCAATTTTCACAGAAAAATACATAAATCACTAATAAACAATTAATTAAAAAACAATTTGAAAAAATCAAAATCACCATCTTTAGTAAAAATCACATTAAGTTTTCTGTTTTTTTCGGGCATATTTTCTATTACAGCACAGAATCAGGTAGTTCCATTATGGAATAAAATTCCAGATGAAATTAAAGCAACAGATTATAAAGAAAAAGAGAAGATAAATGACGGAAAAGTGCAAAGCACCAGTCAGGTTTCTGTACCTACTTTAAGTATTTTTATTCCAAAAGAAGCAAAACCAAATCAAACGGCTGTTGTAATTTGTCCTGGAGGTGGTTACACCCACTTAGCCTTTGATAAGGAAGGAACAAAAGTGGCAGAATGGTTCAATAGTTTAGGAATTACAGCTTTTGTATTGAAATATCGCATGCCTGCCGATTTAACTATGAAAAATAAAAATATCGGTCCGCTACAAGATGCTCAGGAAGCTCTTCGTTATGTAAGACAAAATGCTGCAAAGTGGAATATTGATCCGAATAAAATTGGAATTCTGGGATTTTCTGCAGGAGGACATTTAGCCGCTACTTTATCCACTCATTATGACGACAAAGTGTATGAATCTAATTTTAAAGTCAGTGCACGCCCTGATTTTTCTATTTTAATTTACCCTGTAATTTCAATGGAAAATGAAATTACTCATAAAGGTTCACAAACTAATCTGCTTGGAAATAATCCATCGCAAGAGCTTATCAATAATTTTTCAAACGAAAAAAAAGTAACTGCTAAAACACCACCTGCATTTCTAATTCATGCTACAGATGATACCGTTGTGATTCCAGAAAATAGTATTAATTATTATCTGGCTTTGAAAAAAAATGGAGTTACAGCAGAGTTACATTTATATGAAAAGGGCGGCCACGGATTTGGCTTAGGAGTAAACGATACCAGTAAATTCTGGACAAGAGATTGTGCAGAATGGCTTAAAGCAAACGGTTACAATTAAAAAAAGAAAGGCAAAACTTTTTCAAGTTTTGCCTTTGGATCAAAAAAAAACAAAAAGGAATTAAAAAACCATTTTAATATCTTAAGCAGTAACTTCTTGTTCTGCGTTATTTTTCAATTTAGAAACAGGAATCGCTTTACTTGCCACTTTTGGTTTTGCTGCAGGCGTTTTCTTTTTGCCAAACTTCTGTTTTCCCCACCAAATAATAAATCCTGTAATAGGTAAACTGGCAGAAATTAAACTCGCCAAAAATGCAATAATTTTACCTGTTAATCCCAGAACACTTCCTACGTGAATATCATAATTCATTCTACGAATTTTGTCCGGGATATTTGCCTCCATATATTTCCCAGAGAAAGGTGTTTTAATCGAGATCTCTTTAAGAGACTGCTGATCAAAACTATAACGATCCATATTGTAGTAGGTATTTTTTTGCTTGTAAACAAAAGCTCCAATTGGATCAGCAGGTTTACCTGGAATACTTATCATAATCCCCGATGCCTGAGGATTTTCTTTCTTAATATTCAATAATACTTTATCCGCTGTTGTAATTTTAAACTCTTTTACGTGAGTCGTATCCGATTTAGGAGATTCTCTGTTTTCTACTAATGGTTTTCCTCCTGAAGTTACCCAATACAATGATTTACTCCACCAGCCAAAACTCCAGACTAAGCCCGTTACTGCAATAAAAAACAGAAAAATACAGCTGTAAAAACCCAGTACATTATGCAAATCATAATTGACACGTTTAAAGCTCGCGTCCCACTTAATTTTAAAACTTTTATCAATAATCGATTTTATCCACTTTGTAGGCCACCACAAAACGATACCTGAAATCAATAATACAACGAAAATCAAAACTGCAACTCCCACAATAGGACGACCTATATCGTAAGGAAGCCAAAGTGCACGATGACCGTTTAATATCCATCTGAAAAAATCCGGAGAATCACCTCTTGAAAATGTTTTTACATTTAAGATTTCTCCTGTGTACGGATTCATATATACACTTATAAAAGTGCCACTCCTTCTTCCGCCTTTGCCTTTACCTTTTTCTCCCTTTCCTTTTCCTCTTTCTTTCGCTTTTTCATTGGCAAGAGGTTTTAACTCAGCTTTTCTTTCACTTTCATTTTTAGCAATATCTTTTCTCTTACCTCCTCTTTTCTGTTCTTCTTTCTTATTTTCTCCTCTGCCCTTTTCTCCTTCTTCTTTTTTTTCCACAAAATAACCTACAATTGCAGCTTCATCTTTTGCACCAAAAGTTACACTAGTAGCTTTTTTATCTTTCATTTTTTTGTCAGCAATGGCGACCAATTGCGAGGGCAATAAAAATTCTTTCTGCTGTGGTTTAACAAAACGCCAGTCTTCAATAAAATCTTTAATCTCATTTTCGAAAACATAAATGCAGCCAGTAAGACTGACAATAACTACGATAATTCCGGATGCTAGCCCAAGCCATAAATGCAGCCAGGCCATAATACGCTTGAAAAGCGATTTTTTACTCTTTTTCTTATTAGTTGTTTTTGGTTTTGAAGAAGAAAACATATTGGATAGATAAATAGGATAAATATAAAAAACCGTAAGTCCTCATATAAATAAGGACTTACGGCAAAAAAAAATTAGTATTTTAATTTCTGAATTGCAGTAATTTGCCCTCCTTCAACTTTCATACCTTGTGTCGCTGCAGCAGAGGTACCATTGATGGTATAGATCCAGTTTCCATCAGGAGTGTTTACACCAAGAACAGCCGAATTTCCATCTTCTGTTGTAATATTATAACGAGTAGTAGCATTTGTTAATATAGCCGGCATACCAGTAACCCATTTAAAGGTTTGGTTGTATACGTCAGCAACAGCTAACCTAACAGCTCCTGCATTAGTTCCAACGTTTCCGTACATTAATAATAAAAACTTACCATTTGAGATATAACTTGTTGAAGAAATTTTGTACCCTCCTGATTTTTCCTGAACATTAAAGAAATAAGATTTGTCAAATTCTGTGGTTCCTTTAGTAATTTTAACAACAGCCGAAGGTTTTGTAGAAGTAACTACACCATTAGCTGTTCCAATAGCTCCGGAAAATCCATAAACATCTCCTTTTTCATCCTGAAATAGTCCATTAGTAAAGTAAGCTCCTAAGTAACTTGTACGGTTATCTTTAATTACTTTTTCTAATTTTAGATCCGGATAACTATACACCGCTACCCAAGTACTATCAGCATGTCTTGTTCCAAAAGTATCCGGAGCAATACCATTAATTTTCATGTAAGGCATAAATACTTTATCTCCCACCTGAGTTGCCCATGTAAAATGAGCTCTTTCTGCTAAATCCGGATTTTTATTTCCAATTAAAAGTCTGGTATCTTGTGCTTCTGTCCCTGTAAGTATAGATTTTTCTGCATCAACTTTATACATATAAGAAATTGAAGCGCCACTTCTAGGCACTTTTACCATTAGAATGTCTTTATTAACTGGTGCAAAAACCTGTACTGTCTCCGACTGGAAATTTGAAGTCTTGGTTAGATCTCCATTTGCTGTTAAGCCATAAGTAGTAACAGCTCCTGGGTTTCCCTGACCGTAAAGGAAACTAAAAAATTTGTTTTGCGTTGATAAATAATAACGATAAGTACCATCTTGCTCTAATCCGTTTCCAGCTGTGGTAATTGATCCTTTCGAAACGTCATCAGCAGTCAATAGATAATCCGCTACTCCTGTTGCTCCTGTAGAAACGGTAATTATATATTTTGATTTTCCAGTTTCTCCACTAGTTTCTCCATTTTGCTCATCGTTACTCTCACATGAAGCAAAAGTGAAAGCAAATGCTGCTAACAGTAAAGGTAATTTGGTAATTGTTTTCATAAGTATTAAAATTTATATTAGAATTATTTATTCGATTTATTAAAAAAGTATCTAAATTTTACATAAAAAGCCCTACTAGGTTTTTGAAGTGAAAAATTATCCACAAGTTCATTATCCAATAAGTTTTGACACTCTAAGGCGATGTTGTATTTTCCATCCGCCATCGTGTAAACCAGGTTTAAATCATGCTTCATTTGTACAGGAATATCGTGTTTACCATTTGAGCCTCCTCTACTTGGCCAGTACAAATAATAGGCATGGACATAAAGAAGATTATAGCCTACAGATAAATTATTTCCTTTTTTAAAGACATCGTTAAAAAAAACTGTTCCATCAAGATTACCAAATAAGTAAGGGATATTAGGCATTCTGTCCTTATAGTAATAGGAAACATAATTTTGCTCTGGCTCATATTTGGTCATATTGCGTATATCCTGATACGTCATATTAAGACCAGAAGTAAATCGTCTTTTGTAAGAGTATCGAATCTCTCCATCAATACCTTTTGTTCTTACACCTCCCTGATTAACGGTTACAGTTTTGTTCTGATTATTATTAAATTCAGTACGAATAAAATCAGTACTATTGCGGTAGATACCATTTACATCAAATGTTAAAGCATTAACGTCATTAAAACTAGTTTGCCAACTCAAACCTAAATTAATATTGTTACTCGATTCTGGCTTTAAATTATTATTACCCTGTAAATTAGCATTGGGATCACCAAAAATTTCATCTGATGTAGGTAATCTATACGTTTTTTCATAAGAAGCTTTTAGCTGTAAATTTTGCTTTAAATAGTAGCTGCTTGCTCCTCCATAACCTAAATTAGATGATTTATCATTTAACACCACATAAGCAACATCTCCCCAGTTTCCGGAAGGATTATAACTTCTGGTGAGAGTAGTACTTAAATCATAATTTTTCACAAATAACGAAGTGCTCCATTTTTGATTGTAGTCAAATTTATAAGCCGCAGCCAAAATATTCTTTTGTAGCTTTTGAGGCTGCTGATACGTTATGGACTCTGGATAAAGTTCGTCACTTCCTTTGCGGTCAAATGTGTTAAATGTATTGTTTACTAATAAAGAGTGACGTTCTCCTATAGCATAAGTCGCATTGAAAGTAGCTATTCCATTGTTGTTTTTAAATTTATAAAGGGATCTCTCAGCTTCTCCACCCAGACCTGGTCTTGGATCATATTGTCCAAACCAATTGTATCGTCTGTTTACAGTATCTACAGTTTGTTCATAACCAAAATTAAAATTTCCTGTTACATTCACATTCAACCCTTTTGTAAACAAATCTTTTACCTGGTATTTTAAAGTAGGCATCAAAGTATTGCCACGTCTATATCTTTCACCAAATACTGCAACCATTCTGGCTCCGGTTTGAATATCGGCCTTATTTTGTCCAGCTGTAAAACCAAACATCAATTTATCGGCATATTTTTTACCTGTAATTCCAATATTAAAGATTACAGTTTCATTATGGTAATTATCATGAAATCTTCTTACTCGTGTTTCTTTAAAATATTGATTAGTTTCTAAATTTTGAGCTTCAACATTTACCCAGTAATTATTATCCGAATAATTCTGAAATGCATTAATCTCTGCGGTAAAACCACTTTTTGAAGTATAACCTGCATTTATAGCAGTTTTAAACGTGTTAAATGATCCAAAGGAATAAGAAGCATCCACATAGGTTCTAGGTTTACTATTCGTTACAATATTAACCGCTCCTCCCAAAGCATCTCCACCCAGCCAAATAGGCACAACCCCTTTATAAACCTCTACACGATCAGCCAGGTTAATTGGAATGTTATTGATTTGAAAAGACGAACCAAAATTATCCATCGGCACGCCGTCAATAAAAATTTTAATTTGGTTCCCTGAAAACCCATTAATCGATAATTCTGATCGGGATCCCACACCTCCGGCTTCACGAAAACGTACGCCTGACACTCTATCTAAAGCATGTGCCAGATCCAGAGTAGAGTTATGCAGTTTTTTTGCATCTACAGCTGTTACATTATAAGCTTGTTTATTGATCTTATCTACTGACGAGCGTCCTATTACGGATACGTTTTCTAATTCGTTTAACTCATTTTCTAATTTTATAGAGAGGTTAACATTGTTGTTATTAGGCGAAAGTTCTACATGCTTTTTGATGGGAGCAAATCCAATAGCCGAAATTTTTAAAATATACTTTCCGGATTTGACATTCTTAAAAACAAACTTTCCATTTTCATCAGAAATCATGCTTAAGTTAGTTTTTTCTATAACTACTGTTGCAAAAGGAATTGTTTGACCAGATTTTTCAGAAACTTGTCCAGATACCGTGAAACCTTGATTTTGTTGGGCTTTTACAAAGAACGAAAGGAAGAAAAATGAAATAAAAAATAAAAATTTTTGAGTTGACATATCTTTAATTAGACTAATTATAAATAACTTTGCCGCAAAAGTACCATCAACAACCAGAAAAAAGATAGGGAAAAACGGATTATTATTTTGTAAAAACGGATTAAATTTTGAAAATCAACGCCACTCTTTTAACACCAGAAACTCCAATTATTAAAATTCAAATTGGAGATAAGTATTACCCAAAAAGCACATTAACTGAAGAAACAATCAATATAGAAAATAATGATTCTGAAAAAATAACAAGTCGCCATTTAATAACAGAAGGCCTGGTTTTATTAGATACTCAAATGTACTATGACAGTTCTAAAACTGTAATTTTTGAAATTGATGAAGAAACTGTAGTAATGAATTTTATTTACAGCAGTAATGTCGAAACCCAAATTGATCAATTGGAAGGTGAAAAGTATTCCAGAGAAAATACTCATAATATATTTTATACCAATAATTTTAAAGCCACTTTTACTATTCCTGCCCATAAGCAGGTTAACTATTTATCTATTATTCTTTCTAAAGAGTTTTATTACAACATAATTAATGAGGACTGGCAGCTTCATGAAAAATTTTCAAAAAACATTTTACATAAAAAATCCAGTTATCTCACTTCCAAATATCTTCCATTTACTCCAGCAATACAATGGGTTACGCATGAAATAAAAAGCTGTACTCGTCAAGGTGCATTAAAACGAATTTATATCGAAAGTAAAATCAAAGAACTTCTCATTTATCAGCTGGAAGCCATTCATACGAAGCCCTCCACAAAAGAAAAAATTGAAGAAGAAGATTACAAAAAATTATTAAAAGCTAAAAACATATTAGACAACGATTATCGAAACACTCCTACTCTACCCGAACTTTCCAGACAAATCTCCTTAAACGAATTCAAATTAAAAAAAGGATTTAAAGCCTGTTTTGGCACAACTGTCAAAAGCTATATCATTAAACTTCGAATGGAACATGCTAAAGAATTGTTTCAAAGCAAATCGGCAACAGTAAGCGAAGCTGCCTATAAATGTGGATATAAAGATGTATCACATTTTTCGGCGGCATTTAAAAACTATTATGGATTTTCTCCTCAGAAATTCAAAATCAACACCGACATTATTAAATTTTGGCTAATTGGGCTTTCCTTTTTGTGGTAAAAAAAAGGGTTTTAAAATTATGTCCGTCGACTTAATCTTAAAACCCAAAAAAATTAGACATTAATTGTACATTGCAAACTATATACAAATACCCACGATCAAATGAATATGTCTCATTAAAATAAAAACGTTTCTCCAAAAACTGTTTTCTGTAAAAATTCTAAGTGACCTCTAAAAAGGTAAAGAGTAGCACCGTTTTCAAATTTCTACATCCCAAAATTATAATGAAGAAAACAGATTCCCTTACGGTTTTCCACATCATAACAAAAAAGAAAGCATTTTTCAAAACAAAACAAAAATAAGTCATTGTTTTACAAATAATTAGATTTAAAAGTTTAACATTTTTTTAAACTTAATAAAGAGCATTTTTTTCAAAAAAAACATTAAAAATTTAAAAAATACACTTAAATATCGTTTTCTTATTCCAGATTAAGAGTTCTTTCCTCTTCACCTCTTTACATTTGCAAAGTAAATTTATAAGTTCTGTCAAAAACTAAAATTAAAATAGAAAAGAAAACTTAGAATCTTAGTGCCTTAGCATCTTAGAAAATTAAAAAAAATCTTTCTTATTCCAGATTAAGTTGAAGTAAAATTGGAACTGATAAATTTGCAATATCAATTACAAGTTCTGTCAAAAACTGAAATTAAAATAGAAAAGAAAACTTAGAATCTTAGTGCCTTAGCATTTTAGAAATTTTAAAAAATCTTTCTTATTCTAGATTAAGTTGAAGTAAAATTGGAACTGATAAATTTGCAATATCAATTACAAGTTCTGTCAAAACTGAAATTAAAATAGAAAAGAAAACTTAGAATCTTAGTGCCTTAGCATCTTAGAAACTTAAAAACAATCTTTCTTATTCCAGATTAAGTTGAAGTAAAATCGGAACCAATACATTTGCAATATCAATTACAAGTTCTGTCAAAAGCTGAAATTAAAATAGAAAAGAAAACTTAGAATCTTACTGCTTTAGCATCTTAGAAACTCTAAAAAAATCTTTCTTATTCTAGATTAAGTTGAAGTAAAATCGGAACCAATAAATTTGCAATATCAATTACAAGTTCTGTCAAAAACTGAAATTAAAATAGAAAAGAAAACTTAGAATCTTAGTGCCTTAGCATCTTAGAAACTCTAAAAAAATCTTTCTTATTCTAGATTAAGTTGAAGTAAAATCAGAACCAATAAATTTGCAATATCAATTACAAGTTCTGTCAAAAACTGAAATTAAACATAGAAAAGAAAACTTAGAATCTTAGTGCCTTAGCATCTTAGAAACTCTAAAAAAATCTTTCTTATTCTAGATTAAGTTGAAGCAAAAATGAAAGCAATAAATTTGTAAAGTAAAATCACAAGTTCTGCGAAACTGAAATTTCAAATTAAAAAACATAGAAAATCAGAATCTTAGAAGCTTAGAAACTCAAAAAAAATGAAAACACTTGAATTCTTATTACTCGGAAAAAACGAAGCGATCCTGGCCATTTTACTTCGCCTTGTAAATGCTTATGAAGACTGGAATGCAGTCGCATTTAGCAACGAAACAGAAGCTCAGGACTATTTTCAGAACCACAAAATTGACGTTGTTCTTTTGAGCTCCGGAATCGAAGATCATGTCGAAAAAGAATTTACTTTATTTTGCTTAGAACAACAGCCAGACGTAGAAGTAATTGAACATTTTGGAGGCGGAAGCGGATTATTAAAATCAGAAATTCTCCACCGTTTACATCTAAAAGGAAAAATTTAGGTACCACATTTTTCTCTTTTAAAATTCAGTAAAAGTTTACCGAAAATCATTTAACGAATATCCAATTTTTTATAACGATATATCGCTAGGATCACTATTGCCTTTTCTGAAAAACCTTTTAAAATCAATACATTAAAAACAAGGCATTTATTTTGAATGCAAAACACTGAAAATCAAATACAAAATATTAAAAACCTTTATTTAACAACAAAATCAAATTATCATGAAAAAATTAATCCTTACCGCAGCTTTATTATTTGTAACCTTTATCGGATTCGCTCAAAAACCAAGTCCGGCACAATTAGATCCCTTCAATCACACTTTAGTTTTAATTGATTACGAAAGCCAAATGGCCTTTGCAGTAAACAATATTCCAATCGATCAGCTTAGAAACAATACTGCTTTAGTAGCAGGAGCTTCTAAAATATTCAAAGTTCCAACCATTGTAACAACAGTAGCGGAAAAATCATTTAGTGGACCAGTGTTTAAAGAAATTGAAGAATTCTACCCACAAAAAACATCTAACTATATTGACCGTACTTCTATGAATACCTGGGAAGATATTCCGGCACACAAAGCGATAGTTGCAAAAGGTAAAAAGAAATTAGTCTTTGGAGGTTTATGGACAAGCGTTTGTATCGTTGGACCAGCTTTATCAGCAATCAATGAAGGATATGATGTTTACGTAATTACAGATGCAAGTGGCGACGTTTCTAAAGAAGCCCACGAAATGGCTGTAACTCGTATGGTTCAGGCTGGTGCTCATCCAATAACTTCTTTACAATATTTATTAGAATTACAACGCGACTGGGCTCGTCAGGAAACTTATGTACCGGTAACTGATTTGGTTAAAAAATATGGAGGTGCTTACGGTGTTGGTGTTCAATACGCTCACGAAATGTTGAAACACTAAATAAAATCGCATACAGATCTTTTTAAAAAGGCTGTGTTATTGCACAGTCTTTTTTTTTTCCAAAACCAATTAAATACCACAACCATGAAACTCTCTTTAAAAATAGCCGCTTTTCTTTTAATCATTTCCCTTCCCATTTTCGGACAAAACAAAAAAGCCACACTTATCGTTCATCATGCTGTAATTCACACTTTAGATGATAAAAATACAATCGTCGAAGCTATGGCTGTTGTCGATGGAAAAATCCTAAAAACAGGAAAAAACAGTGAAATCTTAAAATTAAAAGACAAAAAGACAACTGTAATTGATGCTAAAGGAAAAACAATCATCCCAGGTATATTCGATTCTCACATGCATATTATCAGAGGCGGAAGATTCTACAATACTGAATTACGTTGGGACGGTGTTCGTTCTCTCAAAAGAGCTTTAGCCATGTTGAGAGAACAAGCACAACGAACTCCAAAAGGACAATGGGTTCGTGTTGTAGGTGGATGGAACGCTTATCAGTTTGAAGAAAAAAGATTGCCTACTTTGGCTGAAATCAACGAAGCAACCGGTGATGTTCCTGCATTTATTCTTCATTTATACGGACACGCTTATTTAAACAAAGCAGGTTTGGAAACTTTAAAAATCGATGCCGATACGCCAAATCCAAATGCCGGATTGATAGAAAAAGATCCAAATGGAAATCCCACAGGACTTTTAGTTGCAGAACCAAATGCTTTTATTTTGTATTCAACATTAGCAAAACTTCCTGAATTAACACAAGAAGAAAAATTCAATTCGACTAAACAATTTATGACCGAAATGAACCGTCTTGGCGTCACAGCGATTATGGATGCAGGAGGCGGATTTCAAAACTTTCCTGATGATTACGGCGTAACAAACGGTTTATGCAAAGACAGCGATTTAACGGTTAGAATGCCTTATTATTTGTTTGCACAAAAAGCAGGAACTGAATTAAACGATTATACTAAATGGATGCAGACAGTCGAAATTGGCGAAGGCTGCGACGACGATCATCATTCAGATAAAGTAGAATATCACGTTCAGGGTGCAGGAGAAAATTTGGTAATGAGCGCCGGAGATTTTGAAAATTTTGATAAACCAAGACCTGAATTAAGCCCTGCAATGGAAGGCCAATTAAAAGAGGTTTTGTCTTTATTGGTAAAAAACAGATGGCCGTTTAGAATTCACGCCACTTACAACGAAAGCATTACACGATTTTTAAATGTAATTGAAGACATCAACAAAGAAACACCTCTAAACGGACTTTTATGGTTCTTTGATCATGCGGAAACGGTTTCTACAGAGAATTTAAAACGAATAAAAGCTTTAAACGGCGGAATCGCAATTCAGCACAGAATGGCGTATCAGGGTGAAAGTTTCATTAAAAGATACGGAAAAACAGCTGCTTCAAGCACCGTTCCATTAAAGAAAATGTTCGAATTAGGAATTAAAGTCGGAATGGGAACAGACGGAACACGTGTAGCAAGTTACAATCCGTGGGTTGGTTTATATTGGCTGACAACAGGAAAAACTTTAGGCGGTTTAAAATATATGAATGATGAAAATATTCTAGACAGAACCAAAGCTTTACAATTGTTTACTTACGGAAGCGCACAATTAATCAATATTGAAAAAGACAGAGGAATGCTCACATCTGGAAAATTGGCCGATTTTGCTATTCTTTCTGATGATTATTTCTCTACTTCTGAAGAAAATATCTTAAACATCGAATCAAAACTGACAGTAGTAAACGGAAAAGTAGTTTATGCCGATAATGATTTTAGAACTTTTGCTAACGAAAAACCAAAAGCAATTCCAGATTGGAGTCCGGTAAATTACTTTGGAGGATATCAAAAAAACTAATTCAAAATGAAAAACACATTCTTCTTATTGTTGCTTTTGGGAATCTTTTTTTCTGCAAACGCACAACAAAAACCAGTTTTCCAAAGGCTGCGATATGAGGATGATTTCACTTATCTAAAAGCTGATTCTGCGAAAACTTTATACGAGAAAATCAAATATATTCCGTTAGGACAAAACGATAAATACCACGCCTCAATTGGCGGTGAAGCCAGACTGCAATATACCTATACAGTCAATAACAAATGGGGAGACGAATCTGATGACGATGGTTATTTACTTTCCCGCTATCTGTTTCATGCGAATGTTCAATTAGGAGTTTTCAGAACATTTATTGAATTACAAAGCAGTTTAGCAAATGGTAAAACAGATCCAAGTCCGGTTGATGAAAATCAGTTAGACATTCATCAGGCTTTTCTGGATATTGATTTTATCAGAAAAGAAAACGAACAATTAACGTTTCGTTCTGGAAGACAAGAAATGATGTACGGTTCCCAGCGTTTAGTTGCAGTTCGTGAAGGTCCAAACAGCAGACTTGCTTTTGACGGATTGAAATTATTTTATAAAAAAAACAATTGGCAGACAGATGCTTTTTACACACATCCCATCGCCAATAAACCCGGAACTTTTAATGACCGTTTTAATGAAAATGCCAAATTTTGGGGAAGTTATACAGTGATTCACAAAGTACCATTTATTCAGAATATCGATTTGTATTATTTAGGATTATGGAAAAGCCGAGCTGTTTTTGATGATGCAATTGGAGAAGAAAACAGACAATCTATCGGAACCCGAATCTGGAAAAACAAAGGAAACTGGAAATATGATTTTGAAGGTGTTTATCAATTCGGAAACATCAATCAAAAGACAATCTCAGCCTGGACAATCTCTTCTTTTGCCTGTTATACTTTCGAAAACATAAAATATACTCCCGAAATTGGCTTAAAAACAGAAATTATTTCTGGTGATAAAAGTTCCGGCGACATGCATTTACAAACCTTTAATCCGCTATATCCCAGAGGCGCTTATTTTGGTTTGGTTGCTTTAATTGGACCGTCTAACTTAATTGATGTTCATCCCTCAATTAATTTCAGTTTATCCGAAAAATGGACTCTTGGAATTGATTATGATATTTTCTGGAGACAAACAATAAGTGATGGTTTATATGCGCCAAATATGCAGCTTTTATATTCCGGAAAAGATACTACTGAGCGTTTTATAGGTTCTCAGTTAATTTCAAATATAAACTATGATATGAATAATCATTTAGGTTTTACATTAGAAACCGGCTGGTTTAACGCAGGAAGTTTTTTAAAAGAAGTCGGTTCCGGAAAAGATTATTTTTATGCAGCGCTGACAGCACAGTTTAAATTTTAATAACAGAACTGAAGGTTCGATGCATTTTGTAGGGACGGATTTTAATCCGTCCATAAGGAAAAGATTATTTTTATGCGACGTTGACGGCACAATTTAAATTTTAAATTTGTGTAATTCAAAATCCTAAAAATGGAGAAAACATATTCGGTTGTATTTTATTCGAAAAAAGTGGTTGGCCCTGTCAAAGAATTAAAAGACCTCTTGAAAAGCAAAGTACATAAAAATTGGTACAGTAGCTGCAACTCTGAAGCTCATATTACCATCTGCGAATTTACTATTGATGAATCTCAGCTTGACTCTGTTAAACCTAAACTTTCTAAAATTTCAGATAATTTTACGCCTTTCCAGGTATCTTTAGATCATTTCGCCTCTTTTCCGAATGCTGGTGTTTTTTTTATTGGTGTAACCGAAGATTCAAAAAATCATTTTGTTCCAATCATGAAAAAGATTCATGAAACTTTGAAATTTTTAAAGCTCAAAAAAAGCGAGAAACCACATATGTCAATCGGCAGAAGATTAACTCCTGAAAATCTTAAAATTGCTTCTGAACTTTTTACTACAATTGATCTCCAATTTGAATGCAATGAAATTGTTTTAAGAGAATTTGATCCAATAAAAAAACAGTTTTTTGTAATGGATGCTTTTCCTTTTGGAAGTAATCCCGAACCTGAATTTGTGCAGGGAAGCTTGTTCTGATATAGGTTTTGCCGCAAAGACACAAAGTCACAAAGATTTTTTAGCAAATTTTTAAACATACAGTTTGTTATTTCAGAAATGACGAACTGTATGTTTAATAAACTTTGCGACTTAGCGCCTTGGTGGCAAAAACCAAATAAACATTTTTTCGTATATTTGAATTTTACAATTCATAAATATGAAATCCTTAGATTCATTTTACCAAGACATTACCGAAGGTTCGGCTGTTGACCCTACTTCTCTATTACCAAATGATATTCAAAAGGAGATCGGGCATTTTAATGTTTTTGACATTAAAGAACTTCTGGAGCGTATGAAAGGAAAACCCGGAATGCCTTATGACAGGAGAGCTTATTATAAAATAAGCTTAATTAGAGGTCACAACAAAGCAGAATACGCCAATAAAATAATCGAAATAGAAAAACAGGGATTGTTATTCGCAACACCAAAGATTCCGTATAATTATTTACCACAAGATACGAATCAGGGCGGGCAATTTTGTGTTTTTACCAGCGAATTTTTATCCAAAAGTAAAAGCGGAATTGATTTGGACGAACTGCCTATTTTCGCCTCAGACGGTTATCCTATTTTTCAGTTATCAGATGAAGAAGTTGAAGAAGTGGCTTTGATTTTCAAAAAGATACAAAAAGAAATCAATTCCGATTATATTTATAAATACGACTTAATTAGAAATTATGTTGCTGAGCTGATTCACTTTGGGCAAAAATTACAGCCTATAACCGCTTTATATTCCAAACACAATTCCGCAGCAAGAGTTTCTTCTTTATTTGCTGAACTACTTGAAAGACAATTCCCAATTGAATCCCCAAATCAGCGTTTAGAACTTAGAACTGCGAAAGATTTTGCAGCAAGATTATCTGTCCATGTCAATCATTTAAACAAAGTATTAAAAGAAAACACCGGAAAAACAACAACAGAATTAATCAGCAACCGATTAACAAACGAAGCCAAAATCCTTTTAAAACAAACAGACTGGAATATTTCTGAAATTGCCTATTCACTTGGTTTTGAAGAATTAGCACATTTTTCTAATTTCTTTAAAAAGCAAACTTCCTTGACGCCTCTGGCCTTTAGGAGTTAGGTTGTTTTATTTCAGATTTCAGATTTCAGGTTTCGAGAACTTTGTAAAAGTTTAACACGCAAGTTTGGAATCTGGAATTTAAAAATTTTGGAATTTACCACTAGTGATTTGAATTTCGCAAACATCGGTTTGATATTTACAATTCTCGACATCTGCTTTGCTCCTACCTTTGCCTCATCAAATTAAAAGAACAAAAAGATGAATTTATCAAACAACAAAATTCTAATAACCGGAGGTGCAAGCGGTATCGGACTTGGACTTACCGAACGATTTATTCAGGAAAACAATACCGTGATTATCTGCGGAAGAAGAGAATCTGTTTTAAATGAAGTTAAAGCAAAATTCCCAACCGTAATTACAAAAGTCTGTGACTTGTCTATTGAAGAAGAACGTACAGCACTTTACGAATGGATTTCTGAAAATCATCCTGATCTAAACGTATTAATCAATAATGCAGGAATTCAAAACTGGAAATCGATAACAGATGTTGATTTCTATGAAAGCATGAAGGCAGAGATCCATACTAATATTGAAGCGCCTTTACATTTAACTTCCTTATTTATTAAGTTAAAATCTTTGACAACAGTAATGAATGTAACTTCGGGACTAGCATTCTCTCCTTTTGCAAAAGTTCCTGTTTATTCGGCTACAAAAGCATTCTTTAGATCGTTTACACTTTCATTACGTCATTTATTAAAATCAAAAAATATTGAAGTAATCGAAATCATTCCGCCAGCCTTAAACACCGATTTAGGCGGAATTGGTCTTCACGACGCACATCCGAGCGTAAGCAGTTTTATCGAATCTATTTTTGAACAATTGAAAGAAGGCAGATCAGAACTTACTTTCGGAACTAGCGAAACAAGATTAAACGCTAGCGCTGAAGAATTGAGAAATCATTTTAATGCAATGCATTCTTAATCTTTAACTTTTAATTTTAAACACATAGAAACATAGTTTTGCTTTGTCCATAAAGGCGTTTTACTCAGATAAATGCACATAGCTATGTGTTAGAAACTAGTTTCTTTCTATAATCTTTAAAAGAGAACAAAAATCTATGTTTCTATGTGTTTAAAAAATAATCGTACTAAATGTCTTCGACTTCGCTCAGACTGACAAACAACAAACAACAAACTATAAACAACAAAATACTATATAAAATGGCAGTAAATACAAAAATAGCTCTGGTTACAGGCGGTAGCAGAGGTTTAGGAAAAAACATGGCAATTGCGATTGCCAAAAAAGGAATTGATGTAATTATTACTTACAACAGCAAAAAAGAAGAAGCTGATTCAGTGGTAAAAGAAATCGAAAACTTAGGTCAGAAAGCAGCAGCACTTCAGTTAAACGTAGCTGAATCTTCAACTTTCGATTCTTTTTTTAAAGAAGTTGAAACCACTTTAAAAAATACTTTTAAAACAGATAAACTCGACTTTTTAATAAATAATGCCGGAATTGGAATTCACAATTCATTCATTGGCACAACGGAAGCTGAGTTTGATCAATTGACTAATATCCAGTTTAAAGGGCCTTTTTTCCTAACTCAGAAAGGATTAAACGTAATGAATGACGGTGGGGGAATTGTAAATATTTCTACAGGTTTAGCAAGATTCTCTTTCCCTGGATATGCGGCTTATGCTTCTATGAAAGGAGCAATGGAAACTTTAACTAAATATCAGGCAAAAGAATTAGGAGCCAGAAAAATCAGAGTAAATATTGTTGCTCCGGGAGCAATCGAAACTGATTTCGGCGGCGGAGTGGTTCGTGACAACGAGCAAATGAACCAGCAGATCGCTTCGGTAACCGCTTTAGGAAGAGTTGGTTTACCTGACGATATTGGTGGTGTTGTCGCCTTTTTGTGTACAGAAGATGCGCGCTGGATAAATGCCCAGAGAATCGAAGCTTCCGGCGGAATGATGTTGTAAAGTGGTTTCAAGTTTCAAGTTTCAGGTTTCAGGTTTAACCGCTATGAACGCTAAGGTTTACGCAATGTTCGCAAAGTTTTTCACATAAAGCTTTGCGAACTTTGTTTTTTTTTGCATGATCTATTAAATAAAAAACTTTGCGCTCTTTGCGTTAAAATTATGTTCAAAGTAAAGAAACCTGAAACTTGAAACCTTGACACAAAAACCTAAAAAACAAAACCCGATAAGCATTAAAAAACTTATCGGGTTTGTCGTTTCAAATATAATTTGAATTAGTAAGCAATCTTAATTTTTTTCGATAATTACATCGAAACCACCGTCTTTATCAAACTGAATGTCATAAAATTTGGCGTCTTTGGTTATTCCAACTTCATAAGTTGTCATATTTTTATAATCCACCACCATCGCAATCTCACGAATGGCTTTTGGCGAATAGTTTTTCTTTAAATAAGCCTGTGCTTTTGGTGGCAATTTACTTAGGGGAATCTGTAATTCATAAGCTTTCATATTACCCAGATTGTCATAAATTGCTAATGCTTTGGTTGTCGTATTTACATTATATCGTGCTTCATAACGAATTTCGTCATTATCGTCTCCCACATACTCCTCAGACCAAACCGGTACTTTGCCCGGATATTCTTTTTCAAAAGCAAGTCTCACCTGTTCCGGCGGCGTGATTACTTTCTTCATATTGATTCCTTCTTGTGCAATTACAAAACTGCTGCATAAAAAAGTGAAAATCAAAAACACGTTTTTCATAGTTTTATTTTTAAATTAAACTTCAGACAACGTATTAAAAGTACTACTTTTTAATGAGGTACAAATGAAGAAAATAAAATTTTTAAGAACGTTTTTTAACATTAAAAACCATACTATTAAACTAAGTTATAATTACAATTCTAACTTTTTTAATCTGTCGGTCAATTCTCTTTTATAAGTAATTCCAATTGGAATTCTTTCATTTTTAATAACAACAAAATCTTTTTCTGTTGCTTCAATTTTATCAAGTGCTACGATGTAAGATTTATGGATACGCATAAAATTCTTTTCCGGCAGACATTTCTCAAACTCAGTTGTCGTAATAGAAGCCAGATAATTTCGTTTGGTCGTATTAAGCTTTACATAATTCCCAAAACTCTGCGCAAACAAAAGTTGTTCTAATTCTATTTCAATAAAATAACCATCTACTTTTACACTAACCGAATTGATTGTCGCTTCTTCTGCTTTTTTTACATTTTCTGTTGCAAAAAAACGGTCAATTGCTTTTAAAAACCTTGGAAAATAAATAGGTTTCAGTAAATAATCAATTACGCCGTAATCGTAACTTTCTAAAGCAAATTCAGAATAAGCCGTTGTCAAAATAGTTTTAGGATGCGTCGGAAGAATTTTAAGCAGTTCCATACCGGAAATCTCAGGCATATTAATATCCAAAAACATTAAATCTACCGTATTTTCACGAAGAAAATTCATAGCTTCAATACCATTATATCCCTGAAAAACCAATTCTAACTGCGGATTCTGTTTGATATAATTAGCCAGAACATAATGCGCAGCAGGTTCGTCATCAACAATGATACATTTTTTGGTTTCTCTCATCCTACAAACTTTTTAAGCTGTATTTCCAAATCTACAATATAAGTCTTCTTATCGTCCTGAATATCCAGTTTATAGTCTTTTCCGTAAATTAAATTCAGACGTTCAATCGTGTTTTTTAAACCAATTTTAGTCGAAATCACATCATTTTTCTTCGGAATCGAATTCATAACATGAAGATTCAACAATCCGTTTTCAACCGTAATCGTGATTTTTACAAAGCAGTTTTCGATAGCACAGGTTCCGTGTTTAAAAGCATTTTCAATAAATGCAATTAACAACATTGGTGAAATTTTATAAGCGTTTTCGTTATCCACATTACTTTCAAATGCAATATCACAACGATAGCCTACACGCTCTTTTTCCAGCTGTACATAACTGTTTATAAATTCCAGTTCGTCTTCTAAAGATACGCATTGTTTACTGTTACTTTCTAACTGATAACGCATTAACTGCGAAACTTTCATAATTAAATCCGGTGTTCTGTCCGGAAACTGAAGACTGATTCCGTAAAGTGTATTAAAAGTATTAAACAAAAAATGCGGATTTAATTGTCCTTTCAAAGAATTTAACTGCATCTGATTGAACAATAAAGCCGCATCGGTTTGTTTTCGGTGAATACGATAAAACTTAAAGACAATTATCGGACTCAGAATACAGACCAAAGTTCCTAAAACACTCGCCAATTGGTAAGCATAACTTCTCTGATGAGAGTTTTGATACAAATGACATTTGGCAAACATATCCAGCATTGTAATTTCATACAAAATAACAGAAAACACAAAAACCCCAAAAAGCGTCAGGATGATATACGTAAAAGGCTTGTTTGCTTTAAATAAAATCGGAAGTAAAAAAAAGCGGTTAAACTGGGCATGCATGTACAAAATGCAATAGAAAAATATACCCATTGCAATAGATACGAATGAACTAAATAACATCCAGTCATTTTTCAAGGTATAAATTGTAAATGAAAAAAGGACAACAGCCACTTCCTGCCACCATTTGTTGTCCAATATGTTATCAATTTTTTTATTCATTCTTAATTTTCAAATAGGGTACAAAGTTCGAACAAATATTTAATTAATAATTCGTAAAAATGACCAATTCAATTCGTCATTTACTAGTGCAGTACATCACTTAACCTGACTTTTATCAGTGTAAGAGAAATAAATTTGTTTCATCAAAAACATTTTATATCACACCTTGAGTTTATGTATTTCAAAAAAATTACCATTTTATTTTTATTGATTTTTGCCTCAATCGGTTACTCTCAAACTCTGTCATTAAAAGAAGCAGTAAAAACAGGGCTTGAAAACTACGGTTCGATCCGGGCAAAAAACAATTACACCAATGCATCAAAAGAGACTCTAAAACAATCCAAACGGGATTATCTTCCGAACTTAAATTTATCTGCGCAGCAGGATTACGGAACGGTAAACGGGCAAAACGGACCGCTTTATGGTTTTGGAGGTTTGGGAGTTGCTTCATCAGGTTTACCTCTTCCTGAACAAAATTGGAATTCGGCGTTTGGAGCGCTTTATTTAGTCAACATGAACTGGGATTTTTTCACGTTTGGAAAAACACAGGAAAAAATCAATTTATCTAAAATTGATATTCAGGCTAAAGAAAAAGATTTACAACAGGAAAAATTCCAGCAGGAAATCAAAATTTCAGCTGCTTATCTGAATTTATTAGCAAGTCAGAGATTGTTGATTTCACAGCAAAAGAACTTAGACCGTGCTGAAGTTTTCAAAAAAACAGCAGTTGCGAGAGTTAAAAACGGATTATTAGCCGGAGTCGATTCTACATTGGCTACAGCCGAAGTTTCTAAAGCCAAAATCGCTTTAAACTTAGCCCGAAATTTTGTTAAGGAACAAAACAACAAACTGGTCGATTTAATGGGCGTTGCGCCGCAGGATTTTGTTACCGATACCCTTTTTGTAACTCAGATTCCAAAAGAATTAATTCAGGGTAATGCTGCAAATGACAGTCTGCATCCTTTATTGCAATTTTATAAAACCAAAATCGATTACAGCAATCAGCAGGTTAAATTATTCAAACGTTTCTATTATCCAACTATGAGTGCTTTTGGTGTTTTACAAACCAGAGCTTCGGGATTTGAAAACAGTTATGCAACAGATCAGACTGCTTTTAACAGAAATTATTGGGATGGCGTAAATCCGGATCGTACAAATTATTTAGTCGGAGTTGGAATTACATGGAATTTAACCACACCATTTAGATCCAGCAAACAAGTCAGCGCTCAGAAATTTGTTTCTCAGGCCTTGCAGGAAGAATACAATCAGGCAGACAGAGAATTGAAATCGCAGTTGAATTTTGCTGAAGATAAGATCAAAATCACATTAGAAAACTATGCCGAAGCGCCAATTCAGGTCGATGCGGCAAAAAGAGCTTACGTACAGAAATCGACTTTATACAAAAACGGTTTAACCGATTTAACTGATTTAACACAAACAATGTATGTTTTAAACCGTGCCGAAATCGATCGTGATATTGTCAACAATAATGTATGGCAGTCGTTTTTACTGAAAGTAGCCGCAACTGGCAATTTTGACTTATTTATAAATGAATTTTAATTATAGATCCTAATGAATTTAATACGTTTTGCACTCCGCAAACCCATTTCCATATTAGTATTGGTTGCGGGTCTATTTTTCTTCGGAATTGGTGCCATCAAAGACATTAAGGTAGATATTCTGCCAAAAATGAATTTGCCGGTTATCTATATTGCGCATCCTTTTGGAGGTTACACGCCGGACCAGATGGAAGCTTATTTTGCTAAGACTTATGTCAACATTCTGCCTTTTGCCAATGGTGTAAAATCGGTAGAAACCAAAAATATTCAGGGGTTAATGATTATGAAATTAACCTATTATGAAAACACAAATATGGCGCAGGCTGCAGCCGAATTGAGTTCACTTTCGAACAGGATTCAGGCGGCATTTCCTCCGGGAACACAGCCTCCATTTATCATTCGTTTTGATGCTTCTTCTCTTCCAATCGGACAATTGGTTTTGAGCAGTAAAGTACGTTCCAACAACGAATTACAGGATTTAGCCAACGTTTATGTTCGTGCTTCGTTTACTTCGATTCCAGGATTATTATCTCCTGCTCCTTTTGGAGGAAGTCCGAGAACTATTGAGGTTAATGTTGATCCCGATTTATTGCGTTCGCACAATATGACACCGGATCAGGTTGTAGAGGCGATTCGTGTAAACAACCAGACGGCTCCTTCCGGAAACGTGAGAATGGGCGACAAAAACTATATTACACCAACAAACAATACGATTAAAGAAGTTAAAGATTTTGAAAACATTCCGTTGTTTAAAGGAAGCGTTCAAAACTTAAAATTAGGCGATGTTGCCACTGTAAAAGACGGTGCCGATATTACAGCAGGTTATGCTTTGGTAAACGGAAAACGTTCTGTTTATATTAGTATTGCAAAAGCGGGAGATGCTTCAACCTGGGATGTGGTTCAGAAATTAAAAAAAGAACTTCCTAAAATTCAGAGTACATTACCCGAAGACGTTAAATTATCGTATGAATTTGATCAGTCCGTTTATGTAATCAACTCGGTTAAAAGTTTAATTACTGAAGGAATTATCGGTGCGGTTTTAACAGGATTAATGGTTTTATTATTTTTAGGAGACCGTCGTGCCGCTTTGATTGTAATTATGACCATACCAATTTCGATTATTTCGGGAGTTTTATTCCTGAAATTATTTGGACAAACCATCAACTTAATGTCATTATCAGGATTAGCTCTGGCAATTGGTATTTTGGTGGATGAAAGTACCGTAACCATCGAAAATATTCACCAGCATCTCGACATGGGAAAACCAAAAGCTCTCGCCATTTGGGATGCCTGTCAGGAAATTGCACTGCCTAAATTATTGATCTTACTTTGTATTTTGGCTGTATTTGCTCCTGCATTTACTATGGTTGGTATTCCCGGAGCGTTGTTTTTGCCTTTAGCTTTAGCAATCGGATTTTCAATGGTGATTTCATTTCTGCTTTCGCAGACCTTTGTACCTGTAATGGCAAACTGGATGATGAAAGGCCACGCCAAACACGAACATGGTCCTGAAATCACAGATGATGAAGCCGAATTTAATGACAGCGGTATAACGCCGGAATCGGAACAAAATCTAATCACTCAGAAAAAAGGATATGTAGAAAGAGAAGATACCAACAACGACGGAAAAGTAAGCTTATTTGAGCGTTTCAAAATTCGCTTTATGAGAACGCTGGATCGATTGTTTGTTCATAAAAAAGCAACCACAATAGTTTATTTAGTTTCGGCTACGGCACTGGCAGTTGTTTTAATTACTTTTATTGGAAAAGATGTATTTCCAAAAACCAATTCAACCCAGTTTCAATTGAGACTTCGCGCTCCGGACGGAACCCGTTTGGAAAGAACAGAAGAGCAAGCCGTAATTGTTTTAAAAGAATTAAAGAAAATGGTTGGGCCGGAACATATCGGAATTTCTTCTGTATATGTTGGTCAGCACCCGTCTTTATTCTCGATTAACCCAATTTATTTATTCATGGCAGGTTCTCATGAAGCTGTTTTTCAGGTGAGTTTAAAAGACATTCATCTGGATATGGATGATTTTAAAGATGACTTTAGAGCAAGACTTAAAAAAGTACTTCCGGATACTAAAGTTTCATTTGAACCAATTGAATTAACGGATAAAGTTTTAAGTCAGGGATCACCTACTCCAATCGAAATTCGAATTGCAGGAAAAGACAAAAAACGAAATGAATTGTACGCTACAAAAATTGTAGAAAAACTAAAAGCAATTTCGTATTTCAGAGACGTTCAAATTGGTCAGCCTATTCATTATCCGGCTATGAATATTGATATTGACAGAACCCGTGCAGCCGAATTGGGAGTAGATATGAATGATATTTCCCGTTCACTTGTCGCTTCGACCTCATCATCAAGATACACCGAAAAAAATATGTGGGTCGATGAAAGAGCCGGATTATCGTACAACGTTCAGGTTCAGGTGCCGTTGAATCAAATGAAAAGTAAAACAGATATTGGAGAAATTCCATTACTGAAAAACTCGCTTCGTCCCGTTTTAAGTGACGTTGCTAAAATTACACCCGGATTTGTAAGTGGTGAAAACGACAATTTAGGAGCCATGCCGTACATTACCGTTACTGCAAACATTAGCCAGACCGATTTAGGAACGGCAACAAATGATGTGGGCAAAACAATTAGTTCATTAGGCGAATTGCCACGTGGTTTATTTATAACGCCTATTGGATTAAGTACTGTACTGACCGAAACATTAAGCAGTTTACAATCCGGATTATTGGTTGCCATTTTCGTAATCTTCTTAATGTTGGCTGCTAATTTCCAGTCGTTCAAAGTTTCGCTGGTTATTTTAACAACAGTTCCTGCGGTAGTTTTAGGTGCTTTATTAATGCTGACCATTACCGGTTCAACGTTAAACCTACAATCGTATATGGGAATCATCATGTCGGTTGGAGTTTCGATTGCCAATGCCGTTTTACTGGTTACGAATGCCGAACAGCTTCGAAAAATAAACGGTAATGCCTTAGAATCTGCGAGAGAAGCGGCAGCGCTGCGTCTTCGTCCGATTATCATGACTTCGGTTGCGATGATTGCGGGAATGTTACCAATGGCAATTGGTCATGGCGAAGGAGGCGATCAGGTTTCTCCGTTAGGAAGAGCAGTTATTGGCGGATTATTATTTTCTACTTTTGCTGTATTGTTAATCCTTCCGCAGATATTTGCGTGGGCACAAGCAAAAACAACGACACAATCTGTTTCTTTAGATCCTGAAGACGAAGAAAGTATCCATTATATCTCATCAATAAGTAAGTCGAAAGTTGGAAAATCATAAGGTTGAAAGTCCAATCGTGTAACTAAAAAATAAACACATAGAAACATAGAATTTTATGTCAAAAAAAGAGAAGAAGAAGAAACAAGTTTCCACACATAGCTAAACTATGTGCATTTAAATTAGTGAAATGCCTTTTTTTAAGCTTCAACAACTATGTTTCTATGTGTTAAAAAAATTACACTCAACGGGTTAAAACATATTTATCATATAAAACCAAAAAATGAAAAGCAACATTATAAAATCATCTGCATTATTATTTACAGCATTAGTTGTATTAAGCAGCTGTGAAAAGAAAAAAGAAGAAACTGCGAAACCAGAAATCGAACCTAAAGTAGAAACTTTCGCTTTAGCTAAAGAAAAACTGACTACAGAATTGCGTTTACCAGCCGAAATTACGGGTTTTCAGCAAGTAGATTTATATGCTAAAGTAAGCAGTTTCGTAAAATTATTAAAAGTAGATATTGGAACGAAGGTAAAAAAAGGACAGCTTTTAATTGTTTTGGAAGCGCCCGAAATTAGCTCGCAACTGGCTGCTGCCGAATCGAGATTAAAATCGATGGAAGCCATTTACGCGACCAGCAAAAGCACTTACAACCGTTTGTACGAAACCAGCAAGGTGGAAGGAACGATTTCTAAAAACGATTTAGAAATGGCAAGCGGTAAAAAGAATTCTGATTATGCGCAATTACAAGCGGCAATTGCAGCACACAAAGAAGTTTCGATTATGAGAGGTTATCTGGAAATCCGTGCTCCTTTTGATGGTGTTGTAGCGGCTAGAAATGTGAATTTAGGAACATTTGTTGGCCCGACAGGAAAAGGGTCTGATTTGCCTTTATTAACGATTCAGGAACAAAGCAAATTGCGTTTGGCAGTTTCTATTCCGGAATTATACACAGGATATTTACACAACGGCGACGAAATGAGTTTTAATGTAAAATCGTTACCTGAAACTTTTAAAGCTAAAATTACCAGAATGTCCGGCGCTTTAGATTTAAAATTACGTTCTGAAAGAGTCGAAATGGACGTTCACAACACCAAAGGTGATTTATTACCCGGAATGGTTGCCGAAGTTTTGTTACCGCTTAACGCGAAAGACAGTACGTTTGTAGTACCAAAATCGGCAGTAGTAAATTCTGCTGAAGGTTTATTTGTGATTAAAGTTTTAGACCACAAAGCAACAAGAGTAAACATTAAAAAAGGAAGAGAAATCGACGATAAAATCGAAATATTTGGCGACTTAAACCCAAAAGATAAATTGGTTAAAATTGCCAGCGAAGAAACTAAGGAAGGCGATATCATAAACGAATAACCTGCGTTTAGTCTTCATTTTAGTGATTACCAATTACTGTACGCATTCTTAGGAGTGCAAATTTTTAAATTTGCTTAAAAGGGCAGTTCTTCTTTAATTGGAGGGACTGTCCTTTTTTTTAATTATCTTTTTTTAATTAATTAACTTTTTAAACTTGATCTGTTTTTTGATTTTAAAATTCTTTTGAAGATTTTGTAAGTTTTTCAAACTTTTAATAAATAAATATCAGGTATATATACGTATTACCACAGTCTAAATATTTATTATAATTGTTAAAATTATGGTTTTCCGTAATAATTGAATTTCTTAAAAAAGCACATTTGTTGCTTTAATGTTTTTCAATAGATTTTAAACAAATTTAAATTATGAATATGGATTTTTTAAAAGGAAGTGCTTTGGTAGCATTTATAGTTGGGTTTTGGGATAAAATAAAAACTGGTTTATGGATGATAGTATCAATTTTTATTCAAAAAATAGAAATTAAAAGTGAAGATACACACGATTCAATAGTCGCTTTTTTAATAAAAAACTACAAAAAACTACCAAGCTATGACAAAGTTTACGGTTCGCAATATGAATCCTTTCGAAATGGAAAATATGGTTTAGTGCCTTATGAAAAGTTTGGCTCAAAATCAATTATTTTTTTGAATAACAAAAAAGTTTTAAATTTCATTAAACTTCCTTTTTATTTTAGTAATTCAAATCCAAATAATGATTCTGTTGCAGAAAATACACACCATGCAACTGAAAATGAAAAGACTTATTCATATATTTTATGTTTAAGATCAACTTTAGATTTTGATGAAATTGTTAAAAACGCAGTAATAGGAAGAAATAAAATTAGTTGGAATATAGACGAGAAAGAAGAAAATTCAAATAGATTTAATATATACTATTTTCCTGAAAGAGAATATGGTGGTAATGAACGTCATGGTCATAATTCTGGATTTGCATGGTACAGACAAGATCAATATAGAATATTAGGTGTCGCACAAGAAGAATTAGGAAGAGAGAGAAAAAGTAATGGGAAAGCACTTGAAAATCTTTTCTTTCCTAAAGAAGTTAAAGATTTGATTGATGTAATAGGATTGTGGGTTAAGAGTCAGAATTGGTATAAAGAAAAAGGAATTCCTTGGAAAAGAGGATGGCTGTTATATGGCCCTCCAGGAACAGGAAAAACTGCTTTAGCACGTGCATTTGCTGAAGATTTGGATATGCCAATCTATTTTTTTTCAATTGGACAACTTTCAAATAGTGATTTCATTAAATCATGGCAAAGTATGCAACTAAATGTACCTTGCATTGCATTGATTGAAGATATTGATAATGTATTTGATAAAAGAAAAAATATTGTTCAAAATTCCATGCTTCTTTCAGGAATTATGAATAATGAAAATGATGGAAGTACTAATGATAACCAATCTATGAAAATGCCATTAACATTTGATACATTATTAAATTGTATTGACGGAGTTGATAAATCAGATGGAATATTCACAATTATTACGACTAATGATATTTCAAAGATTGATTCAGCTATTGGAGTTCCGGAAACCCTCGAAGATGGGTCTCAAAAATTCATTTCTACTCGACCAGGAAGAATTGATAAAGCGATTGAGCTCACATATATGTTGAAAGAAAATAAAATTGAAATGGCAAATAAGATACTAGGTGATTTTCAAGATCAATTAAATGCCACTTTAGAATATATAGACACAGACACAAAAGAAACTCCTGCTCAATTTCAAGAATATTGTTCACAAATAGCTTTGCAAGAGTATTGGAAGCTTAATCAATAATTTTTTAACCCCTAAATAAACTATCAATTTATGAAAAATTTAATTTTAATTATTGCTCTCTTACTTGCATTTAATGTTAATGCACAAGCAAAAAAGCAATATAGAAGTGCAAAAACCGGGCAATATATTACAAAAGCGAAAGCTCAAAAAAGTCCTTCAACAACTTACAGTACAACAAGGAAGTCAAGAAAATAAACAAAAGAAAAAATAAACCTCGATTCTTAAAAAATCGAGGTTTATTCATTTCACAAATTCTACTCCCTACTCAAATAAGGATTCAAAATTTCCCCACGCTAGCGCGAGCGTCTCGCTCGTGAATACTTAGAATTTCTAAACAAAAATAATTGTAAGAGGACTAAACTTTTTACTTTAAATTTGACTTTGACCAAAAAATTTAGATCTAAAATGCCATCAGAAAGTAAATTAAAATATAAGTACGGACAACTTTGGGTAAAAGATGGCTTTTTATTGGTATTCTATATTTTTCTTTTTGACGAACTTAAAAATGATAATTCAGATTTTATTGAACTAAAAAAAGAACTCGTTCAAAACATTGATAATATATTAATGGACATGTTTGGCTTTCTTGATTTTAATGAATTTATAATTTCTGATGAATTAAAAAATAGTATAATCCATCATATTGAAAAGATAATTACAAAAGTAAACGAAGAAAGTAATTATTTTTCGTTAGAAAATTTAGATACAATTTTATCTGACATCAAAATTTATCATTCAGAAAATCTAGATTATGAACCTTCAAAAGAAATGATTTCAAATATATATGATGAAAATTTATACACAGTAAAGGATAATTACGTGGAAGAGTTTAATGATATAAAATCATTGCTAGAAAAAGATTATCGCATTTAAATTAAAAACCTCGATCCTAAAAAAAATCGAGGTTTTTTCATTTCACAAACTCTACTCCCTACTCAAATAAGGATTCAAAATCTCCGCCAATTCATTGAGCCAATAATAATTGTCTTCAAAATTGGTTAGTCCAATTTGGAGGGTTTCGTGTTGTCGCATTACGCCGAGAGCTAAAATGCAATTTACTTGTCTTAAGATTTTAGCCATATCTTCGGGATCTATAATATGGTTAAAAAAATCAATCAGCCTTGTTTCGGCTTCTTTGGAAAGGGTGTTTGAATTCATAATGTCGTAATATTAGGAATATAAAAACCCTTGCATCTTAGTGTTCCTAACGCTTACGACGGCGTTTACGGTCGTTTCCGATACCGTACACATAATACAAGGGCAAATCTTGTTCTAATTTAAAGTCGTAATATTTAGGAACTTCAAATGTAAGAAAACTTTTTAAAAGAAAGATTTTTCTTTCAATAATTATATTATTAATATCAAATATAAGAATTCTATATTTCAGCAGCGATTTATAGCATTTTTGTCATTTTGACCGAAGGGAAAAATCACACCAGAAACTTCGCAATCTAAGTCGCCAATCTTTGTCGATATGCGCGTGTGATTTCTCGTTCCTCCTTTAGATTTGTTTTTTGAAATTTTAAGTAGATTTATGATTGAGAAAGGAAGCAAAAGTAAACTATTCGGTCCTCCGAGCTTATGACTCATATTTCGATTAAGACTTTAGCT
>NZ_JBHUOT010000006.1:315726-409095 GCF_042686225.1 Flavobacterium notoginsengisoli | reverse complement strand
ACGGCGTACTGAGTGTGGATGCAGCGGGAGTAGTTACTCTTGCGGCCAATGCACCAAGCGGAAGCTACAGCATTGTTTATCAAATCTGTGAAATCAATACAACCAACTGTAAAACAGCTACGGCTTCGGTTGATGTTGTAAACACATTGGTTGCCAATGCAGATCCATTCGGAACCAAAACATCCGGCGCAACAGCAACAACAGTTGGAAACGTAAAAACCAACGATACCTTAAACGGAGTTGCCGTTACGGCAGACAACACTACGGTAACGCCAAAAACAGACGGCGTACTGAGTGTGGATGCAGCGGGAGTAGTTACTCTTGCGGCCAATGCACCAAGCGGAAGCTACAGCATTGTTTATCAAATCTGTGAAATCAATACAACCAACTGTAAAACAGCTACGGCTTCGGTTGATGTTGTGAATGAAATAAAAGCGGTTAAAGAAACAACAGCTTCTATTAATGGAAACGTTGGAGGAACTACAGTTTCACTTACGGCTAATGATACTTTAAATGGAAATCCGGTTGTAATTGGAACTAATTCAGGAGAAGTTAATATCAGTATTGTTGGAACATTACCAACAGGATTAACATTGAATGCAAATGGAACAATTACAGTTGCACCAAATACACCTGCAGCAAACTACAATGTAGAATATACTATTTGCGAGGTAGGCGCTAATCCATCAAACTGTGATACTGTAATTTCAGTTGTTCCGGTTACGGGTGGAGATTTAGTAGCCAATGCAGATCCTCTGCCGTCAGTTACAGGTTCGAATACTCCTCAGACATTGGGAGGAAATGTTTTAGATAATGATACTAAAAATGGACAACCGTTAAATCCTGCAGATGTTATTCTTACCGAATCAACACCAGATCCAAAAGGATATTTGACCTTAAACCCTGACGGAACAATCACTCTTGGAGCTAATGCACCAGCAGGGAATTACGAATTGACTTATACAATCTGTGAGAAATTAAATCAAGGAAACTGTAAATCAAACACAGTTACCGTAACGGTTACAGTACCGGTTATTGATGCAGTCAAAGAAACGACAGCTTCAATTAATGGAAATACAGGAGGAACAACAGTTTCATTAACAGCTAACGATACTCTTGATGGAAAAGCATTTGTAATTGGAACTAATTCTGGTGAAGTAACTATCAGTATTGTCGGGACATTACCGACAGGCTTAAGCTTAAATGCCAACGGAACAATCACGGTTGCTGCAAATACGCCGGCTGCAAATTACAATGTAGAATATACTATTTGTGATAATAACAATTCAGGAAACTGTGACACTGTAATTTCAGTTGTTCCGGTTACAGGTGGAGATTTAGTAGCCAATGCAGATCCTCTGCCGTCAGTTACAGGTTCGAATACTCCTCAGACATTAGGAGGAAATGTTTTAGATAATGATACTAAAAACGGACAACCGTTAAATCCTGCAGATGTTATTCTTACCGAATCAACACCGGATCCAAAAGGATATTTGACCTTAAACCCTGACGGAACAATCACTCTTGGAGCTAATGCACCAGCAGGAAATTACGAATTGACTTATACAATCTGTGAGAAATTAAATCAAGGAAACTGTAAATCAAACACAGTTACCGTAACAGTTACAGCACCAGTTATTGATGCAGTTGCAGAAACATTGAGTCCATCTATTAATGGAAGCATTGGAGGAACAACTACAGATTCTGTAATTGGAGGTGACACCTTAAACGGAAATCCGGTAGTTATTGGAACACTTGCAGGTCAGGTAAAATTAACAGCAGTAAATGTTCCAACAGGATTAACATTAAATGCAGACGGAACAATTACAGTTGCTCCAAATACGGCATCGGGAGTTTACAATATAGAATATCGTATCTGTGAGATTACGAATCCGTCAAATTGTGATACCGCGATTTCAAAAGTGGCAGTAAATAATGGGACATTGATTGCAAATTCAGATGATATTCCTGCTGTTACACCATCAAGTACAGGAAAGAATTTAGGAGTTAATATTTTTACAAACGATACTAAAAATGGAATTGCATTAGATCCATCAGATGTAAATCTGACGATATCAACACCGGATCCAAAAGGATACTTAACAGTTGATTCGGATGGTTCAATCAGTTTAGGAGCAAATGCACCGGCGGGAGATTATGAATTAACTTATACCATCTGTGAGAAATTGAATCCAGGAAATTGTAGTTCAAATACAGTAAGGGTTACAGTTGATGCTTTTGTAATTGATGCAGTAGAAGAGACGTTAACACCTTCTATCAATGGAAGTATCGGTGGTACAACCACAAGTTCTGTGATTGATAATGATACATTAAATGGGACTCAAGCTGTTATTGGTACCTCAAACGGACAAGTAAAATTAACGGCAGTAAATGTTCCGGCAGGATTGACATTAAATGCAGACGGAACAGTAACTGTAGCAGCGAATACACCTTCAGGAATTTATAGTATTGAATATAGTATTTGCGAAAATGCAAATCCTTCAAACTGTGATACTGCGATTTCTAAAGTGGCAGTTAATAATGGAACATTGATAGCAAACGCAGATACTATCCCATCTGTTAAAGTATCAAATACAACACAGAATTTAGGAGCTAATATTTTTACAAATGATACTAAAAATGGAATTGCGTTAAATCCATCAGATGTAAATCTGACGATATCAACACCAGATCCAAAAGGATATTTAACTGTTAATCCAGATGGTTCAGTTAGTTTAGGAGCAAATGCGCCAGCAGGAGACTACGAATTGACTTATACAATATGCGAAAAATTGAATGCAGGAAACTGTAGTTCAAATACAGTAAGAATTACAGTAGAAAGCAATCTGGTGGCGAATTTAGATTCAGTACCATTGGCAGTTGGAATTAATACGCCACAAACATTAATAAATGTTTTTGCAAATGATACTAAAGATGGAAATCCTTTAGTACCGTCAGATGTAATTCTAACAACGACTATTGCTGATCCAAAAGGGTATTTATCGGTTGATGCAAACGGAAATGTAATACTAGCTCCGAATGCACCAGCAGGTGATTATGAATTAACATATTCAATTTGTGATAAGTTAAATTCATCAAACTGCAGTACCAATGTTGTGAAAGTAACGGTTAAGGCGCCAACAGTGAATACAATCGTTGCAAATAATGACGAAGAAGGGCCAATTGATGTGAAAAAGGGAATGAATGCTACGATTAACATTTTTGCAAATGATCTTGTAAACGGAGTGAAACCAAATGCTTCAGATGTTATTTTAACAATCGTAGTCACAAATCCAAATGTAACACTAAATGCAGACGGAACGGTGAGCATTGCTCCAAATACACCAGATGGAGTTTACAACGTAACATATCAAATCTGTGAAGCTGCTAATACATCAAATTGCAGTCAGTCGGCAGTAGTTAAAATTACAGTGGTAAACAGTGTGGATCCAACTAATCCTGAACCTCCGGCACCAAATCAGATTACTTTAGGGAATGATACCAATATTAGTGTTGACGGAATCAATGGAGATTTAGAGTTTGTAAATGTTTTAGGAAATGACTTGATAAACGGACAGCCAATTAATGCAGCAGATGTTATCGTGAAACCTTTAACAATTGATAACTATTTTGAATGGAATGCTGACGGAACTGTAAGTGTTAAACCAAACACACCTGGAGGAACGTATACATTAACATATCAGGTTTGCGAAAAAGCAGATCCATTAAATTGTTCGACAGCTGTATTGACTGTTTTTGTTGAAGTACCTGCAATTGCAGTTATTAAAACAGCAACATTAAATGACGAAAACAAGGACGGTTTTGCAAATGCAGGTGAAACAATTACGTACAGTTTTACAGTAACTAATACAGGAAATGTACCGCTTACAGGAATTACAATAAATGATCCATTGCCAGGAGTAACAGTTTCAGGACAAGCAATTGATTTAGCAGTAAATGCTTCAAACGAAACTAATTTCACTGCAGTTTATAAAATAACTCAGGAAGATATTAACAGAAAGTCTGTAAGTAATCAGGCAATCGCAAAAGGAAGCAGTGTAAGAGGAGTTGTTGTAGAAGATAAGTCAGATGATTCAACTAACAACGGAGATAATCCAACTGTAATCAATTTAGACGGATGTACAATTGAAGTCTTAAAAGCTTTCTCTCCAAATGGAGATGGTAAAAACGAGCGATTCTATATCAGAGGAATTGAATGTTATCCGGATAATACAGTTGAGATTTACAACCGTTGGGGAGTATTGGTTTTCAGTATAGATCAATATAATAATACTGACAGAGCATTTACAGGATATTCTAACGGACGCTCGACAATTAAACAAACAGAAGGTCTGCCAGTGGGTACTTATTTCTATATTTTGAAATACAAAGACAGTGCTAAAACGCCTCAACAGAAATCTGGGTATTTGTACATTAATAAATAAAATAGATTACGGCTTAGTGAGAGCTAAGCCGTTTTAAAGCTTACTAAATGAAAAAGTTAATTTTAATTTTTATGTTTTTTTCGATTGTGTCGAATGCGCAGCAGGATGCCCAGTTTACACAATATATGTACAACACAATCGAAGTCAATCCAGCCTATGCAGGCACACGAGGTGTTATGAGTGTTTTTGGATTGTATCGTACCCAATGGGTTGGTTTAGAAGGTGCTCCTCAAACCAGTACATTTTCTGTTAACACGCCTTTAAGTAATACTGATTTAGGATTGGGAGTTTCTTTGGTAAATGACAAAATCGGACCTACTACAGAAAATACATTATCAGTTGATTTGTCTTATACCATACCAACTTCGGCAACATGGAATTTGTCTTTTGGTATAAAAGGAACTGCAAACCTTTTTAATATCGACATCAATAAATTGACCATGGAAGATCAGAACGATCAGATGTTTCAGGATTTAAGAAACAGGTTTTCGCCAAATGTCGGAGCAGGTATTTATTATCACTCAGATCGTGCTTACATTGGACTGTCTGTTCCAAACTTTATCGAAACCAATCGTTATGATGCAGATGATACAGCTATTTTTAAGGACAGAATCAACTACTATTTAATAGCAGGTTACGTATTTAATCTGGATCGTTTAGAATACATTAAGTTCAAACCGGCTTTGATGACCAAAATGGTAGAAGGAGCTCCTTTGCAGGTAGATATTTCAGGAAACTTTATGTTTAATGATAAGTTTGTTTTGGGTGCTGCTTACCGTTGGAGTGCTTCAATTAGTGCAATGGCAGGGTTTCAGGTAACAAAAGGAATGTATATTGGTTACGGTTACGATCACGAAACGACCAGATTGAGAAAATACAATTCAGGATCACATGAAATTTTCCTTCGTTTTGAGTTTTTCAATAATTATAATAAAATGATATCTCCAAGATTCTTCTAATTAATGCCAGTTATGAAAATTAAAAAAATAGGTTATACAGTTTTATTAGTATGCTTTTTTTTCCAGTTAAACGCGCAGACAAAAACTGTAAACAAGGAAGATAAAGCTAAAAGTAGTAAGCAGGCAAAACTTGCAAAAAAAGAAGAAAAACTTAAAAAAGCTAATGAAAAACTGATAAGCAAAGCAGATAAAAAATATGATGATTACGAGTATGTAGATGCCGTAAAAGCATATAAACAAATCTTGAAAAAAGGAGTACAGGACGAAAAACTATTTCAAAGACTTGCCAACTCTTACTATTTTACGGGAGATTTAAGAAATGCAGAAAAATGGTACGGAGAATTGTTCAGAATAAATAAAGAACAATTGCCGGAGTATTTGTACAGATATGCACAATCTTTAAAGTCGGTGGGACATTATGAAAAAGCAGATCAAATTTTAGAGATTTTCAATACAAAAGCAACTTCGCAAAATAGAGCGGCTTTAATTAGAAATGACAAAAATTATTTAGAAGAAATTAAATCTAATTCGGGTAGATATGAAATTGGGGACGCTGGGGTTAATACTAATTTTTCAGATTATGGCGGAACTGTTTATGACAATAAACTTGTCTTTACTTCTGCAAGGGATACCGGAGGAATAGCCAAAACGAATTTTAAATGGGATAACAAATCGTTTTCTAAATTTTATACAGCAGATTTATTGCCTGACGGAAGTGTGGGTGTAGTGAAACCTTTTCACAAAAAAGACAACGGAAAATACAATGAATCTTCTCCAATTTTTACAAAAGATGGGCGTACAATGTATTTTACCAGAAACAATTTTATAAATGGTAAAAGAGGTGAAAACAGTAAAAAGGTAACGCTTTTAAAATTGTATAAAGCAGAATGGGTTGATAACGAATGGAAAAATGTAAAAGAGTTACCATTTAATAGTGATCAATACAGTACAGCGCATCCAGCTTTAAGTGTAGACGAAAAAATATTATATTTTGCTTCGGATATGCCAGGAACTTTAGGAGAGTCTGATTTATATAAAGTAGCAATAAATTCAGACGGAAGTTTTGGAACCCCACAAAATCTGGGCACAACTATAAATACAGAAGGAAGGGAAACGTTTCCGTTTATATCAGGAGAAAATGAATTGTATTTTTCTTCTGACGGACGTCCGGGTTTAGGAGGACTTGATGTTTATGTTACAAAAATAAATGAGGATGGAACATTAGACGATATCCAAAATGTTGGGCAACCAATAAACAGTAAACAAGACGATTTTGCTTTTACAATTGACAGTAGAAAAAGAAACGGATTTTTCTCTTCAAGTCGTGAAAATGCTCATGGAATGGATAATATTTATAGATTTACTGAGACTAAAAGACTGGTATGTGAACAAGAGCTTTCGGGAATAATTACAGATGCAGAATCTAATGAAATAGTAGCAAATGCTTCTCTTGTTTTGTTCGATGAAAATTTCAATACTTTACAAACGATTGAGTCAGATGAAAAAGGACATTATGTTTTTAACAAAGTAAAATGTGGAAAGAAATATTCCATTAGAGTGGTAAAAGAAGGTTTCAATCGTAAAGATGTTTCTGTTACTTTGAAGAAAGAAAATGGTAAGACTGATTTCCCAATTGCTTTGCAGAAAATTATCAAACCAGTTGAAGTAAAACAAATCGCTATTAATAAAGTAATAGTAAAACCTGTAAAAGTTGAAAACATTAACATTGGAGCAGATTTGGTAAAACTGCTTCATATTCCGATGAACTTTTTTGATTTAGGAAAGTCAACAATCAAAAAATCATCAGAACCACAATTGATGAAAGTGGTAGGAGCGTTTAACCAATATCCGAATTTAAAACTGGATATTCGTTCGCATACAGACAGCCGTTCTTCATCTGAAAGCAATCAGATTTTATCAGACAAAAGAGCGCAATCAACGAGAGACTGGTTAATAAGCAAAGGAGTTGATCCAAATAAATTGACTGCAAAAGGATACGGCGAAACACAATTAGTCAATAAATGTGCAGATGGCGTAAAATGTACTGAGCAACAACACCAACTAAACAGACGAAGTGAGTTTATTGTCGTGGCAATGTAAAATCACTTTTTTGAAAAATTAAACAAAACCCTTTTCTAAAATCTGGAAAAGGGTTTTTTATTTAATCATTTGTAGTCTTAAAATCGGCAAGAAGCATATAGTTAATTTCACTTAAAAAATCGAATTCATCGGTAGGAATCAGTTGAAGCACGGTTTCTAAAATTAGTGCAACATCTATTACTGATTTATTAGTTCCAGAAACCTGATGTGCATTTTGATTTAATGCCAAAATGCATAGTTTTAATAAATCAGTGATAACACAGCCCATTTCGGCATAATTTATAAATTTAATCTGTGCGACATTTTCTGTTTTATCATTAGAAGGTTTTAGAGTACGAAAATATAAAGAGGTTAGTTTCTTTAGATGATCTAAATTTTTGATTTCGTTTGATTCCATAATAAGTTATGAATTAGATGTTTTTATTCTTTTATTACTTCAATGCAAGTTGTTCATTCTTTTTATTATTTCCCACATACGATAGTATGTTGTTTACTATTTTTCTTATTTTTTTGTAAATGTATTTAAAAGCAAAAAGAATTAGTGCGACATATATGTCGTGTTGATAATTTTATTAAAGTGAGTATTTGTAGTAGAAAAATATGTTTTGTTATATTATCATTCCGTAGGAATGTTTCGTCGGTAGCCAAAAATATTTCGCATCACATTTACGTTCCGTAGGAACGTTTGATTTTGCAATCATTTTTAACAATCTAATTTATGAAACATTCCTATGGAACGTAAATGTGCCGGACGAGCTATTTTTTCTACCTACGAAATGTTCCTACGGAATAACAGAGGTTATTCTTAATTTTAATGAAACTATATGGATTAATAAAAAATGATTTACGGGTTCTATGTCAATACGTTAAAAAATCAAATTTTTATCAAAAAACAATTCTAAAAAAATTCATTCTTTACGTTATAATTTTGAAAATTTAGATTTTGGTGTATTTTGTTTAAAATGAATTAGTTGTGGTTTTAAAAAATCGATTTCGTTGCAGATTGTGTTGGTTTTTATTTTAACTTTATAAACCTAAAAACTTTTCATTATGACTGTAGATCAAATACTTAAAGCAAAAGGAAGAAATGTCTATTCTGTTGTTTCCAATTTAACGGTTTATGAAGCCTTAAAAGTAATGGGAGAAAAAAATATTGGAGCAATCTTAATTATTGACGACAATAATTTGAAAGGAATACTATCTGAAAGGGATTATGCCCGTAAGATTGTTTTAAAAGATAAATCTTCCAAAGAAACTTCTGTTCATGAGATTATGGAAAGTAATGTTTTTACAGTAAAACTTTCAGATAATCTTGAAGATTGTATGGAACTTATGAGCGAAAAAAGAATAAGACACCTGCCAGTTCTCGAAGACGGAATCGTCGTTGGAATCATCTCGATCAGCGATGTAGTTAAGGCAATTATCGAAATTCAGAAAGATACCATTCAGCATTTGAATTCTTATATTTCTCAATAAAGCATACCTAAAAGCGATAAAAATTTAAAACGAGTCCAATTCTATTGGACTTTTTTTATTTATTCAAATAGAATTTCGGAAAAAGAAAACGCTAAAAAGACTCCATTTTAAAACAAGACTTATATCTTTGTAAGCTAGATAAAAGCTAAAATAATGAACAAAGAGAGTAAAAAAAGAGAAGCGTTACTGTACCACTCAGAGCCGACTCCAGGAAAAATTCAGGTAGTTCCAACAAAAAAATATGCAACCCAGAGAGACTTATCATTGGCTTATTCGCCGGGAGTTGCAGAACCATGTTTAGCAATTGCAGAAAACATTGAAGACGTTTATAAATATACAGCAAAAGGTAATTTAGTTGCCGTAATCTCAAACGGTACAGCCGTTTTAGGTTTAGGAGATATTGGTCCGGAAGCAGGAAAACCTGTAATGGAAGGGAAAGGTTTATTATTTAAAATATTCTCTGATATTGACGTTTTTGACATCGAAGTCGATACCAAAAATGTGGAAGAATTTATTCAGACCGTAAAAAATATTGCTCCAACTTTTGGAGGAATTAATCTTGAAGACATCAAAGCACCGGAATCTTTTGAAATCGAAAGAAGATTAATTGAAGAATTGGATATTCCGGTAATGCATGACGATCAACATGGAACAGCAATTATCTCTTCTGCAGCTTTAATCAATGCTCTTGAATTGGCTGGTAAAAAAGCGGAAGATGTAAAAATGGTAGTTTCAGGAGCAGGGTCGGCGGCAATTGCTTGTACCGATTTATATGTTTCATTAGGAGTAAAAGTAGAAAATATCTTAATGTTCAATAGTAAAGGACTTTTAACAAAAGACAATCCTGCACTTTCAGAACTACAATTAAAATATGCTATTGACGGTGCTAAAATTGATTTGGCAGCAGCAGTAAAAGGAGCCGATGTTTTCATCGGATTATCTTCAGGAGATATTCTTTCTCCGGAAATGTTGCTTTCTATGGCAAAAAGCCCAATTGTTTTTGCAATGGCAAATCCAAATCCGGAAATTGATTATAACCTGGCTGTCGAAACGCGTAAAGATGTTATTATGGCGACAGGACGTTCGGATTTTCCTAATCAGGTAAACAACGTTTTAGGTTTCCCATATATTTTTAGAGGAGCATTAGACGTTCGTGCTAGAAAAATTAACGAAGAAATGAAAATGGCAGCCGTAAAAGCTTTAGCCATTTTAGCAAAAGAACCAGTTCCGGAACAAGTTAACGTTGCCTACGGAGCTACAAAATTAGGCTTCGGACAAGAATATATTATTCCAAAACCTTTCGATCCAAGATTGATCACGGTTGTTGCCCCTGCAGTAGCAAAAGCAGCAATGGAATCAGGAGTTGCTAAGAATCCAATTACAGACTGGGCGGCTTATGAAGATAATCTTCGTGAGCGTATGGGGAACGATAATAAAATGGTACGTTTAATAACAAACCGTGCTAAATTAGATCCTAAAAGAATTGTTTTTGCTGAGGCAGATCAGTTAAATGTATTAAAAGCGGCTCAGATTGTTTACGAAGACGGAATAGGATTTCCAATCTTATTAGGAAACAAAGAAGTGATCTTAGAATTAAAACAGGAATTAGGTTTTGATGCTGATTTAGAAATTATTGATCCTAAAACAGATGAAGAAACAGAAAGACGCAACAGATTTGCAAATTCTTTCTGGGAAACAAGAGGACGCAGAGGAGTTTCAAAATTGGATGCTGAAAAATTCATGCGCGAAAGAAACTATTTTGCCGCCATGATGGTGAATGAAGGCGAAGCAGATGCAGTAGTTACAGGTTACTCCAGAAGTTATCCTTCTGTTGTAAAACCAATGATGCAGTTAATTCCAAAAGCACAGAACGCTTCACTTATTGCAACGGCAAATATGATGCTTACTTCACGTGGACCAATGTTCTTGTCAGATACAGCAATCAATATTAATCCATCCGCACAAGATCTGATTAACATTGCGATTATGACTTCTAAAACAGCAAAAATGTTTGGAATTGAACCGGTTATAGCCATGGTTTCATTCTCAAACTTTGGTTCTTCAACTAGTGAAAGCGCTTCAAAAGTTAGAGAAGCAGTAGCTTACTTACATAAAAACCATCCGGAAATGGTTGTTGACGGAGAAATTCAGGCAGATTTTGCTTTAAATCAGGAAATGCTTGAAGAGAAATTCCCATTCTCTAAACTGGCTGGCAAAAAAGTAAATACATTGATTTTTCCTAATCTGGAATCCGCAAATATCACTTACAAATTGTTAAAAGAATTGTATAAAGTGAACTCAATTGGACCAATCATGATGGGTATGGGTAAACCAGTCCACATTTTCCAATTAGGCGCAAGCGTAGAAGAAATGGTTAATATGGCTGCAATCGCTGTTATTGACGCACAGGAAAAAGAAAGTAAAAAGAATAAAGTAACACAATAAATGTTCTAGTAGGGATTGGATAAATTTGTCGTAGTTTTATGGCATTTTTGTTATATTTGATACTAATAAATTATAGGTAATGATAGCACATTTGCAGGGAAGATTAGTTGAAAAGAATCCTACAGAAGTTGTAATTGATTGTGGAGGTGTTGGTTATCAGGTGAATATATCGTTGCACACCTTCTCCTTACTGCCAAATTCTGAAAATATAAAATTGTATACGCATCTTCAAATTAAAGAAGATGCGCATACTTTATATGGTTTTGCTGAGAAATCGGAGCGTGAAATTTTCAGAATGTTACTTTCTGTTTCCGGAATCGGGGCTGGTATTGCCAGAACGATGCTTTCATCAATAGAACCAAAACAAATTATAAATGCCATTGCATCCGGGGATGTTGGTGTAATACAGTCTATTAAAGGTATTGGAAACAAAACAGCACAAAGAGTTATACTCGATTTAAAGGACAAAGTGTTAAAGTTGTACGATTTGGATGAAGTTTCGGTAGTTCAAAACAATACAAATAGAGATGAAGCGTTATCTGCTTTGGAAGTTTTAGGTTTTGTTCGAAAGGCTTCAGAAAAAGTAGTGGAAAAGATTGTGAAAGAAGATCCGGAAGCTACTGTAGAAACAATTATCAAGAAAGCTTTAAAAAGCTTATAAATTCATTTTATATAAAAGAATTCTATGCGTAAAATTTGTATTTTGTTGCTGGTCTTACTCTGCGGTAATGTTTTGCGTGCGCAGGTTACCCCGGCAACTCAAGATACAACTAAAACTCAATTTTCTGTTGGTAAAATTGAGCTTGAAGACCCTCCAAGTATATTATCAGCTTACAAATACGATCCAATCACAGATCGTTATATCTATACCAATTCAGTTGATGGTTTTTCTATCAATTACCCTCTAATTCTAACTCCAAGAGAATACGAAGATTTACTTCTGAAAGAATCCCGAAGAAATTATTTCAGAAAAAAAATGGATGCTATTGATGGCAAAAAGACTGGAGCAGAAGCCGCTAAAAAAGATTTACTTCCAAGATATTACATCAATTCAAGTTTGTTCGAAAGCATTTTTGGAAGTAATACTATTGATGTAAAGCCCACAGGATCGGTTGAAATGGACTTGGGTATGCGTTATACCAAACAAGATAATCCTTCCTTTTCTCCAAGAAACAGATCCAGTCTGACTTTTGATTTTGATCAAAGAATCAGTATGAGTTTAATGGGGAAAATTGGAACTCGTTTAGAAGTTAATGCCAACTACGATACACAATCAACCTTTGCATTCCAGAATTTATTTAAACTCGCTTATACGCCTTCTGAAGATGATATAGTTCAGAAAGTTGAAGTGGGTAATGTGAGCATGCCTTTAAACAGTTCCTTAATTAGAGGTGCACAAAGTTTATTTGGGGTTAAGGCGCAATTGCAATTTGGTAGGACTACAGTTACGGGAGTTTTCTCAGAACAAAAGTCTCAAACCAAAAGTATAGTCGCAGAAGGTGGAGGAACTGTTCAAAACTTCGATTTGTTTGCATTAGATTATGACAATGACCGACATTTCTTCTTATCTCAGTATTTTAGAAATAAATATGATACATCCCTAAAAAACTATCCGCTTATTGATAGCCGTGTTCAGGTAACAAGATTAGAAGTATGGGTAACAAACAAACAGAACAGAGTTACTGCGACAAGTAATAACTTAAGAAATATTGTTGCACTTCAGGATTTAGGGGAAGGACAGGTTAATGGTGTACCTGATAATGAAATTGTGGTAATTACAAATCCGGCCGGTTTTTTTAATAATCCAATAGATTCGCCTACAGACAATACAAATAATAAATATGATCCGGCAACAATAGGAAGAGCGGGAAGTTATTTAAATTCTAACATTCGAGAGATTGCTACAGCCGGTTCCGGATTTAATAATACAAACACAAGTGAGGGAACAGATTATTCGATCTTAGAAAATGCAAGAAAGTTAACCACCAACGAATATACTTTCAATGCTCAGTTGGGGTATATTTCTTTGCAGCAGCGTTTGGCAAATGATGAAATTCTTGCTGTTGCTTTTGAATATACTGTTGGAGGTAAAGTGTATCAGGTTGGAGAATTTGGTAGTGATGGTGTAGATGCAACTGTAGTTACAGGAAATAACACGAATAACAGTCAGGCTGTTATCACACAAAGTTTGGTTTTGAAAATGCTGAAAAGTAGTTTGACAAACGTTAAAAACCCGGTTTGGAACCTGATGATGAAAAACGTGTATCAAATTCCACAGGCCTATCAAATCAAACAGGAAGATTTCAGACTTAATATTCTTTACACGGATCCGTCACCAATCAATTATATTACGCCGGTAACAGGAACAACTTTTCCTGCAAATCCGCTGCCGGAAGATATGGTAGAAAAAACACCTTTATTGAATGTTTTTAACCTCGATCGTTTAAATTATAATAATGATCCGCAGACAGGAGGAGATGGTTTCTTCGATTATGTGCCGGGAGTAACGGTTGATGTACAAAATGCCCGAATTATTTTTACAACAAAAGAACCTTTTGGAGAACTTTTATTTAGAAAATTAGGAGGAGGAAACTATAATGATCCAACGACATATAACGACAATCAGAGAAAATACGTATTTCAGAATATGTATAGAAATACTCAGGCTGCATCTTTACAGGAGGGAGAGAAAAACAAATTCTTATTAAGAGGAAAATATAAATCTTCAGGAAGTAATGGTATTCCAATTGGGGCATTTAATGTTCCTCAGGGTTCTGTTGTGGTAACTGCTGCAGGAAGGCGATTAGTTGAGGGAGTAGATTATAGTGTCGATTACCAATTAGGAAGAGTACAAATTTTAGATCCTTCACTTCAGGCTTCTAATACCCCAATTGAAGTTTCTTTGGAAAATAATTCCATTTTCGGACAGCAAACCAGAAGGTTTATGGGGTTCAATATTGAACATAAAATTTCAGAAAAGTTTGTTGTTGGAGGGACTTTCTTAAAGATGACAGAACGTCCTTTTACTCAGAAATCAAGTTATGGACAAGAATCTGTAAATAATACTATTTTTGGTTTTAATGGAAATTATTCAACCGAAGTTCCGTTTCTAACCAGATTAGCAAATAAACTTCCAAATGTCGATACTGATGTTCCTTCTAATCTTTCGATTCGTGGAGAAGTAGCATTTTTAAAACCGGATGCTCCAAAGGCAAGTGATTTTCAAGGAGAAGCAACAATTTATATAGATGACTTTGAGGGGTCTCAGACAACAATTGATATGAGGTCTGCTTATGCATGGAGTTTGGCATCGACCCCAATGATAAATGATATAAATGACAATACGTTTAATGCTAATTATAATACATTAGAATACGGTTACAAACGTGCAAAACTGGCTTGGTATACAATTGATCCTGTTTTTTATGCTTCTAAACCTTCAGGTATTTCAAACGACGATTTGTCTTTAAACTCTACCAGAAGGGTTTACAGCAGAGAGCTTTATCCGAATACTGATATTGCCCAGGGGCAGATTCAGGTTATTAATACATTAGACTTAACCTACTATCCACTGGACAGAGGGCCTTATAATAATAATCCTAACTTTAGTTCCAGTAATCCTTCAACCAATTTTGGTGGAATTATGCGTGCTTTGAATTCAACCAATTTTGAACAGGGTAACGTAGAATATATTCAGTTTTGGGTACTGGATCCTTATGTTGGAAATGGTGAGGCACAGCCTGGAAACAGTGGGAAAATTTATTTCAATTTAGGTGAAGTTTCGGAGGATGTTCTTAAAGACGGAAGAAAACAATACGAAAACGGATTAGGACCGGATCAGGTAATGGTAAATCCGCAACCAATTTGGGGAGATGTTCCGGCGTCGCAGTCCTTAATCTATGCATTTGATACTAATGCTGAAAATCGTAAAAATCAAGATGTTGGTTTAGACGGTTTACCAGATGCAAAAGAGGGATCTGTTTATACCAATTATGCAGGAGAGGCGGATCCGGCAGCAGATAACTATACCTATTATTTAAATACAGATGGAGGTATTTTAAACCGTTATAAAAAATATAATGGTACAGAAAATAACTCTGCTGTAAGTGTAGACGATCCAAATCGTGGTTCTACCACACTTCCGGATGTTGAAGATATCAACCGTGATAACACCATGAGTACCATTAATGCGTATTATGAATATAGCATTGATATCAAGCCGGGAATGGAGGTAGGAGATAAGTATGTTACAGATGTTCGTCCAACTACTGTAGAGCTTCCAAACGGAAGTACAACCAATGCAAGATGGATTCAGTTTAAGATTCCGGTATCTCAGCCACAGAAAACAATTGGAAATATAACGGATTTTAGATCAATTCGTTTTATGCGTATGTTCATGACCGGGTTTAATGATCAGATTACAGTTCGTTTTGGAGCTTTAGATTTAGTTAGAGGAGAGTGGAGAAAGTATACAGGTGTGTTAGATGCAAATTATACTAATCCAACAACTGATGGGGTTGAATTTGATGTAGCCGCAGTAAATATTCAGGAGAATGGAACAAAAGAGCCTGTGAATTATGTAATTCCTCCAGGAGTTCAAAGGGAACAATTATATAATAATAATACAATCATTAATCAAAATGAACAGTCACTGGCTATGAGAATTGGCGGGGCTGGTTTACAATATCAAAATGCAAAAGGAGCATTTAAAAGTGTTAGTGTAGATATGCGTCAGTATAAAAAATTAAAAATGTTTTTACACGCAGAATCTTTAAAAGGTGAAGTCCTGTTAGAAGATGATGAAATGATAGGATTTATTCGTTTTGGAAATGACCTTACTCAAAACTTCTATCAGGTTGAGATTCCTCTGAAAGTAACTAAGGCAGGAGGTTCTTCAGCTATAAGCCCGGATTTGGTTTGGATGGATGAAAATAATATTGACTTGGCAATGTCATTATTGACAAGAATGAAAATATTAGGAATGAATATCGATATTAACTCTTCAAAAAGAGATATTAACGGTATTTATTACCCTGATGATGATCCGGATGCTGAAGGAGGAGACCAGGATGGTAAACTAAGATTAGGTATTAAAGGAAATCCGAATTTTGGTTTAGTACGAAATTTAATGGTAGGAGTAAAAAGTCAGGCGGATCATAAAGATATTAAAGGAGAAGTCTGGTTTAACGAACTCCGTATGTCTGATTTGGAAAACAAAGGCGGTATGGCGGCCCTATTGAACATTGATACCAATATGGCTGATTTGATGACATTATCGGCATCAGGTAAAAAAAGTACAATTGGGTTTGGTGCTCTGGAGCAGGGAGCAAACGAAAGAGATCGTGAAGATATTCAGCAATATAATATTGTAACCAATTTAAATTTAGGAAAACTGATGCCTAAAAAATGGGGTATTAACCTTCCGTTCAATTATGCAATTGGAGAAGAAGTTATAACTCCGGAATATGATCCTTTTAATCAGGATATCAAGTTGAAACAATTAATTGCAGAAACTACAGATCCGGCAGAAAAAGATAATATCAGAAAACGTGCAGTAGATTATACCAAGCGTAAAAGCATTAATTTTATTGGGGTAAGAAAAGACAGAGCTCCTGAGCAGAAACCTCATGTTTACGATGTGGAGAATTTTACATTCTCTCAATCGTATAATCAGGTGGAAAGACATGATTATGAAGTTGAAACTTATGAAGATGAACAGTCTAATACAGCTTTAAATTATGCTTATACTTTTCAGCCAAAAGAAATAGTACCATTTAAGCAAAACAAATTCATGAAAAAAAGTGATTATTGGAAAATGCTAAGTGACTTTAATTTTAATTATCTGCCTTCGAATGTTTCTTTTAACACCAATATTATCAGGCAAAGTAATCGTCAGCAATACAGACAAGTAGAGTTAGAAGAAGGAAGTATAGGTCTTGATCCTCTTTACAGAAGGAACTTTGCTTTTAATTATCAATATGGTTTCGGATTTAATTTAACTAAATCATTGAAATTAAATTACACGGCAGCTTCCAATAATATTGTTAGAAACTTCCTGAATGACGATAATACACCAAAGCAAGATTTTAATATCTGGGAAGATTATTTTGATATTGGAACTCCTAATCAGCATTTACAACAATTTGTTTTAAACTATGAAATTCCAATTAATAAAATTCCGATTTTCAATTTTGTAAAAGCAAATTATTCCTATACTGCAGATTATAATTGGCAGCGACCATCAACGGCAATGTCTCAATATGAAGAAGGGGGTACTACATGGAATCTTGGAAATACTATTCAAAATGCCAATTCGAATACTTTTTCGACAACATTAAATATGAATTTGTTGTATAAGTATTTAGGTTTGACTCCGGGAGCAAAACCAGCAAAAACCAAGGCGGTAGCAGCTCCAAAACCAGGAGAGAAAATCGTGAATACCGCTAAGCCGGTCACAAGTAGCAATCCTTTTTATGATGGTTTAATAGGTGTATTAACAAGTGTTAAAAATATTCAGGTCAATTACACAAAAAATAGCGGAACTGTTTTGCCAGGTTTTATACCAGGTGTTGGATTCTTCGGTACGTCTAAACCATCTTTAGGATTTGTGTTTGGTAGTCAGGATGATGTGCGTTACGAGGCAGCTAAAAATGGATGGTTGACCGATTATCAGAATTTTAACCAGAACTTCACACAAGTAAGCAATAAACTTTTGAAGATTACAGCAAACGTAGATTTATTTCCTGATTTGAAAATAGATTTAGCGATGGATCGTTCGTATTCTGAAAATTCTTCTGAACAATATACGGTTAGAGATTCTATTGGTCAACTATTTTACAAACCTTTATCGCCCTACACTTACGGAATGTTTTCTATTTCGACAGTAATGATAAAAACAGCATTTTCAACCAGTACAGAAACAGAATCATCAGCGTTTGATGATTTCAGAAGTAATCGTTTAGTTATTGCAAATCGTTTAGCAGAACAACACTATGGTGCAGGAGCTGAAATTCCAAGATATGGAGATGTAAATAATCCAATTCCGGCAGAGACAGATCCGAATTATAAAATTTACGTTGCCAACGTTGGTTATCCTATTGGTTTTTCAAAAAGTAATCAGGCAGTATTGCTGCCATCTTTTCTGGCGGCATATACAGGAAGTGATGCTTCAAATAGTTCGACAGGTATTTTTAGAAGTTTTCCAATTCCGAACTGGACAGTCAAGTATAATGGTTTGATGCGATATAAATATTTTAAAGATCATTTTAAACGATTTTCTTTGCAACATAATTACAGGGCGTCTTATACAATCAGTCAGTTTAGATCTAATTTTGATTATCTGGAAACTCCAAATGGACAAGATGTTAATACAAACTTCTTTAACAAAACGATTATGTCAAATGTCAATTTGGTCGAACAATTTAGTCCACTTATTAGAGTTGATTTTGAGCTGAAAAGTTCGTTGCGTTTATTAACAGAGATTAAAAAAGATCGTGCTTTGTCTATGAGTTTCGATAATAATTTATTGACTGAAGTAAAAGGAGTAGAATATGTGGTAGGATTAGGATATCGTTTTAAGGATGTGATTTTCTCATCACGATTAGCAGATAACCCAACCGGAATTATTAAAAGCGATATAAATCTGAAAGCCGATTTTTCATTTAGAAATAATGAAACGTTGGTAAGATATTTAGATTATGATAATAATCAGCTGGCTGCCGGGCAGAATATCTGGACTTTAAAGTTAACAGCCGATTATTCTTTCAGTAAAAACCTGACAGCGATATTCTATTATGATCATTCGTTTTCGAAAGCAGTTATTTCAACTGCATTTCCTTTAACGAATATCAGATCAGGTTTCACACTTCGTTATAATTTTGGAAATTAATTTTTAGTTTCTAAACTGGATTTCATTAGAAGATTATTACATTTGTGGCTTAAATTTTAAATTATCAATTTTCAAACATACTATTATGAGCATACCAGCAAATTTAAAGTACACAAAAGATCACGAATGGGTTAGCATCGAAGGCGATGTTGCGACTGTAGGAATTACTCATTTTGCACAAAAAGAGTTAGGAGATATCGTGTATGTTGAGGTAGAAACTTTAGATCAGACACTTTCAAAAGATGAGGTTTTTGGAACTGTTGAAGCTGTAAAAACAGTTTCAGATTTATTTTTACCGTTAACAGGTGAAATCATTGCTTTTAATGAAGATTTAGAAAGTGCTCCTGAAACTGTAAATTCAGATCCTTACGGAGCGGGATGGATGATTAAAATTAAAATTGCTGATGCTTCAGAAATAGATTCTTTATTGTCTGACGAAGCTTATAAAGATTTAATCGGTGCCTAAACAATTATTGTTAATTTGGGCGATTATTTGCTCTGGAATTATTGCTTATCTGTGTTTAACAGATTCGGGTAATTTACCGGTAGTTAATTTTCCAAGTCTTGATAAAATTGTACACTTCTGTTTCCATTTTGGATTTACACTTTCGTGGATTTTGTTTTTTAAAAAGGAATTAAAAGGAAAAGAAGCAGACGATTATAAAGCCTATTTGATTTCGTTTATATTTTCAGTTTTTTTTGGAATTACAATCGAAATTCTTCAAAATGCGCTTACGGTTACCAGAGCAGCAGATATTTCAGATGTTTTGGCAAATGCTCTTGGGGCGTTTATGGCAGTTTTTTCTGCAATCGCTTTCAAGAAGCAGATCGATAAGATATAAAATATTAAAACCCACTTCGGTGGGTTTTTTTCTACAAGAAAATCAACTTTTAAAAGACTGTTTTTTATCAATATAAAATGTACTTTTGTGCTGGTTTTCTGCAACTTCTATCGTTATGAATGTAAAGCAATATTTAGATTCCACTTATTTAAAAACTGCCTCACAAGCTGGTCTTTCTGAAGCAGAAAATACTATTGTGGTAAAAAATGCAATTGCTGAAGCTATTCAGGAAGAATTTAAATTAATAATGATTCGTCCGGAATATGTTTCACTGGCAAAAGAAATGATAGTAGAGGCCAATTCTGTTTTACTGGTTGGAACTGTAATTGATTTTCCGGAAGGGAAATCAAGTCTGGAAACAAAAATTAAAGAAGCAAACGAAGCGATTGCAAACGGAGCTGATGATTTGGATTTTGTTTGCAATTACGAGGCATTCAAAAACGGGGAAATAGATTTAATAAAAAAAGAAATCTTAATAGGAACCCAGATTGCTTTAGCTAATAATAAAACAGTAAAATGGATTATAGAAGTAGCTGCTTTAACAGATAAAGAAATTATTCAGTTATGTGCTTTAATAAAAAATGTGGCAGTCTCTCATTTTGACGAAGATGATTTTGCCTCTATTTTTGTGAAATCTTCAACCGGTTTCTATAAAACAGAAAACGATGCTCCGAATGGAGCTACGATTCCTGCAATAATTATAATGCTGGAGAATGCTTCGCCATTGTCGGTAAAAGCGGCAGGAGGTGTTCGTTCGTTTGAAGAAGCTTCAGAAATGATTGGTTTAGGAGTAAAACGAATAGGAACTTCGGCGGCCAAAGCTATTATAAATGGAGAAAACTCCTCAAATCAATATTAAATAAATACCCAATTATAAGTGAATAAGTTTTTTTTGTCTCTTGTTTTTATTTTTTCATTTTTCGTTGTTTCTTCACAGATTCAGCCCGGTTTTACAGCCGAAATGTTTCCTGTTTTTCCTAATTGCGAAAATTTAGAAGGTAAAAAATTGGAAAATTGTTTTTATAAAGAAGTTCAGGATTTTGTATTTAGCAACTTTCAGATTCCTGAGAATTTAAAAAAGAACAATTACAAAGGACAAGTTAAAGTACTTTTTGAAGTAAATGCAGAAGGAGAATTTAAAGTAATTTATGTTTCGGCAGCAAATGAAGAATTGTCTGAAGAAGCAAAACGTGTGTTTGGAAAATTTAAAAAAATAAAACCTTCAACTTATAACGGGAAAGCCACTTATTCCAAATACACAATTGCAATTGATATTCCGCTTAAGAGCTCTGAGCAGTTAGCCGCTGAGGCTTTGGCTGCAGCCGAAATTTTAAAGCCACTTGAAAAACCAATGACAGAGTTGGATAGTATTGTGTATAAAAAATACAATAATCCTGAATTCGAAAGTCATTTGAATATTCCATTTTCTCATAGTTATTACGCTCAGTTTGATGGAGCAATGAACCAGGTAGGAAGCAATAATCATACGGCTTCAAAACCGTATACTTATGCTGAAGTTTCTAAATATTATAATTTAAAAGCCGTTAATCAGTCACTTCAGAAAAACGTTTCTTCCTGGTTGGGAAGAAAATGGTGGAATGAAAATATGGTGCAGATTCAGGGAGAAGATTATTGGTTTTCTTTAAATCCAATTGTAGATTTACAACTGGGTAAGGCTTCAGATACTGATGCTTCTTACACTTACGTGAATACGAGAGCTTTGAATTTTAGAGGAGGTTTGGGAAAACAAATCAATTTTACTACCACATTTTTTGAAAGCCAGGGAAGATTTGCAGGCTATTTTAATGATTATGCAGAATCTATTAAGCCTTCTGGAGGAAATCCGGCAATAATTCCAGGAATTGGAATTGCAAAACGATTTAAAACAGATGCTTATGATTTTCCTTTAGCAGATGCGAATATAACTTTTGCCCCAAGTAAAATTTTTGATCTTCAGTTAGGTTACGGAAGAAATTTTATTGGAGATGGTTATCGTTCACTTTTAGAAGGAGACGGAGCAAGTCCATATCCTTATTTTAAAATCAATACAAATTTCTGGAAAATAAAATATACCAATACCTATATGTGGATGAAAGATGTTCGTCCTGAGGTTACGGAGGAAAGAACATACGCTACCAAATTCATGGCGAATCATTATTTAAGCTGGAATGTTTCCAATAGACTGAATTTAGGCTTCTTTGAGTCCGTAGTCTGGACAGATTCAAATAACAGAGGTTTCGATATTAATTTTGTGAATCCGATTATTTTCTATCGGGCAGTAGAATTTGGTTCTTCTTCTAAGAGTGGAAATGCGCTTTTAGGATTAACAGGTAAATATAAATGGAATAACAGTGTCAATTTATATTCTCAGTTTTTAATAGATGAATTTTCTGTTTCAGATGTTGGGGCAGGAAATCAAAGCTGGAAAAATAAATTTGGTTTTCAGCTGGGAGCAAAATATTTCAATGCATTTAATGTGAAAGACTTATTGGTTCAGGTTGAATTTAATCATGTTCGTCCTTATGTGTATTCCCATAGTGCAGTTATCACAAACTACGGACATAACAATCAAAGTGTTGGGCATCAATGGGGAGGGAATTTTAAAGAGTTAATCCTGATTGGTCGCTATCACAAAGGACGCTTGTTCGGAGATGCTAAGTTTACAATGGGAACAAGAGGTCTGGATTTTGATACGGCTGAAGATTCTTATAATTATGGAGGAAATATCTATAAAAGTTATGATGAAAATCGTCCATACGATACAGGTGTAAAAGTAGGACAAGGAAATAAAACCAATATTTTTATTGCAGACATTCAGGGAGGTTATTTAATTAATCCGATGACTAACCTGAAATTATTCGGAAGTCTTATTTACCGAAATTTTGATCCAACGCAGGAAACGGCAACAACTTTCAAACAAAGCACTACCTGGTTTAGCATCGGATTGCGTTCAGATATTTTTAACTGGTATTTTGATTACTAGTTTTAATAAGATTTTTCGAAATAATAGTGTTAAAGTGTGTCGGGTTCTTAATTTATAAAGGTTTTATTGAAAAAAATCTATTTTTATAGGTCTAAATTCTACAATCTAATTTGTACATTTGCAGCACTCAAAAAAATACACAAACAAGAACGGTATTGAACGCTTCAAAAAACACAATAACAATCAAATCAATATTTCTGGATTTTAAAGAGATTACTAAGGCTGGACTGGCTATTAGTGTTTTATTTTCTTCTATTGCGGGATATTTATTAGGAGTCGATTCTGATCATCCTTTTAAATGGAGTGTTCTGGTAATTTTATCTATTGGTGGTTATTGTATGGTTGGCGCTTCAAATGCTTTTAATCAGGTAATCGAAAAAGATATCGATTCTTTAATGGATCGTACCAAAAATCGTCCGGTTCCTTCCGGTCGTATGTCTCCTAAAGTTGCCTTATTAGTGGCAAGTCTTTTAACGATTTTAGGGATTGCACTTCTTTATACTATAAATGCAAAGTCAGCAATGTTTGCTGCTATTTCCATATTTCTTTATACAAGTGTTTATACACCGCTAAAGACGGTAACTTCGTTATCTGTTTTTGTTGGGGCTTTTCCTGGAGCTATTCCTTTTATGTTGGGCTGGGTGGCTGCAACAGGAGAATTTGGTATCGAAGCGGGAACTTTGTTTTTAATTCAGTTTTTCTGGCAGTTTCCTCATTTTTGGTCTATCGGATGGTTTTTGTATGAAGACTATGAAAAAGCAGGTATTTTTATGCTTCCAACAGGAAAAAAAGATAACGGAACTGCATTACAGATTATTTTGTATACAATTTGGCTTATAATAGCATCGCTATTACCTGTTTTAGGTTTTACAGGGCAACTGTTTATTTCGCCAATTGCGGCAGTTTTAGTGTTTTTATTGGGGATTTGGATGCTTTTTTATGCGGTTAAGCTTTATAAGTTAAGAACTGCAAAAGCAGCGAGAACATTAATGCTAGTGAGTGTTTCTTATATCTCACTTTTACAAATTGTGTTTATTGTAGATAAATTTTTAAGATAGTTATGGAAATGACAATAGCAACAAATGAAGAACAAGTAAGGAAATCAAAATCAGCAAAACTGATTCTGCTTTTCGCGATGGTTAGTATGACTATGATGTTCGCAGGATTAACAAGTGCGTTTGTGGTAAGTAAATCCAGAGCAGACTGGTTGAAAGATTTTCAATTGCCTTCTGCATTTTATTGGAGTACAGCAGTAATTATTGCCTGCAGTATTACTTTTCATCTGGCAAAAAAAGCCATTCAGAAAGATAATAGAAGCGCGGTAACAGGATTGCTTTTAGCAACTTTGGCACTTGGTGTTTTATTTATAGTATTGCAATTTCAGGGATTTGGACAAATCGTTGAACAGGGATATTATTTTACAGGAGAAGGTAGTTCAATTACTACAACTTTTCTTTATGTAGTAACGGTAACACACTTATTACACTTAGCTGGCGGATTAATTTCACTTTTAATTATAATTTATAATCATTTTAAACAAAAATACAACTCGACTCAAACTCTTGGTATAGAACTAGGTGCGATGTATTGGCACTTTTTGGATTTATTGTGGGTGTATTTATTTTTATTTTTATATTTCTTTAAATAAGAAAAAAACGTAAATTTGGGAACTTTTTAACGAATATCTTTTATGGGAGCGACAGTTACTACTGCAAACAACGACGAAAAAACTTGGGGAGGCGGTCATGAGATCCAGCCACTAGGATCAAGTTATGGTAAAATGATGATGTGGTTTTTTATCGTATCAGATGCCTTAACATTCTCTGGATTTCTAGGAGCATATGGTTTTTCTAGATTTAAATTTATTGAAACTTGGCCTTTGGCTGATGAAGTGTTTACTCACTTTCCATTTATGCATGGTGTTGCGGCTCCAATGTATTATGTAGCATTAATGACTTTTATTTTGATTTTTTCTTCTGTAACAATGGTATTAGCTGTTGATGCAGGACACCAATTGAAAAAGACAAAAGTTGCAATTTATATGTTCTTAACGATTATTGGAGGTCTTATTTTCGTTGGTTCTCAAGCTTGGGAATGGAAAAACTTCATTAAAGGAGAATATGGTGCAGTTGAAACTGCCGGAGGAAGTTTACTTCAGTTTGTTGATAAAGATGGTAAAAGAGTAGCTTTAGCTGAATTTGCTGTTAAATTGCCGGAACAAAGAGAAGCTTTGACGAGAAGCCATTCAACTTGGTTTATGGAAGATGCCGAGTCTCAGCCAACTTATACAGTTGCTGAAGTACAAGCTGGATTTAAAGCGCATCCTGAAATTTTAATTAGAACAGAAAAACTTACTGATAAAAAGAAAAAAACAGTTTTGTCAAGAGAAGAATCTGAAGCGCATTTAGCAACCGCTAAATATGTTGTAGAAGGTGCTAACTTGATCAGAAACGAATATGGTAATAAATTATTTGCTGATTTCTTCTTCTTTATTACTGGTTTCCACGGATTCCACGTATTCTCTGGAGTTATCATCAATATTATCATTTTCTTTAACGTATTGTTAGGTACTTACGAAAAGAGAAGAAGCTACGAAATGGTTGAGAAAGTTGGTTTATACTGGCACTTCGTAGATTTAGTTTGGGTATTTGTATTTACAGTTTTCTACCTAGTTTAATTTTTAGAATTTAATTATTATGTCACACGAGCACGTATCAAATACAAAAAGAATCTGGTTTGTTTTCGGATTGCTTTCATTAGTAACTACTGTTGAAGTTATCCTGGGTATCTACAAACCTGCATCATTAGAGTTTACACATTTTGTTGGTTTGAATTTGTTAAACTGGATTTTCTATATCCTTACCATTTTCAAAGCATATTATATTGTATGGGCATTTATGCACATGGAAGGTGAAAAAAGCAGTCTTAGATGGTCTGTAGTTTCTCCTGTTATCTTCCTGGTTTTATATTTATTGTTTATTCTGTTAACAGAAGGACATTATATTTATGGGGTTTTTAAAGATTCTACTATTAAATGGAATTTTTAACATGATATTAATTCGAAAAGAGTCCCGATAACATCGGGATTTTTTTATTTTTGTACCTCAATAATTTCCGTTAATACAATGAAAAAAAATATAGTTCTCTTTGTACTTTTTGTCCTGCCAATTGTAGCTTATTTGTTTTTTGCTTCTGGTGTAAATAGTTTTACAACTCTTCCTGTAATAACACCAAAAGTCGCTGACTTCGGAAACTGGGGATCATTAAACGGAAAAAAAGTTTCCCTAAATAAAAAGATAACTGTACTTGGTTTTTCTGGCTCAAATATTTTAGAAAACAGAGGAAATTATTTTAATTTAAATGAAAAAATCTACAAACGTTATAATGGATTTGAAGACCTTCAGTTTGTAGTTTTATGCCCGCTTGGAACAGAGAAAGAAGCTCAGAAAATTGTTGATGCTTTATCTCCTTTTACAGATGTAAAAAACTGGAACTTTGTTTTTGCTTCAAAAGAAGAAATTCAGAAATTTTATGACGGACTGCATTTAAAAGAAAAACTTAATGAAAATCTTGGAACTTCTAATGTTTACATTATTGATAAAGAACGTAATCTTAGAGGTAGAAAAGACCAGAAAGAATATAAAGAAGGTTATGATACTTTTCATCCGTCAGAATTGAGTAATGAGATGCTGGATGATTTCAAAATCATTTTGTATGAGTACCGCGCTGCATTAAAGAAAAATCATAACGCTACAAAGCAACTTTAATAAATCATTTATAATGTTCAAAAATAAATCGTATATAGGAATCTCCTTTGTTATTTTGATTTTTGGAATTTACGCTATTCCTAAAATTGTTGATCGGGTTAAAAACGGAGATGTTGTAAAAGGAAATCGTTTGGATAATGTTGGGGTAAAGTCTTCAAATGAAGCTAAACTTGTAACAATTGGTTCAGCTCCAAAATTCGAATTGACCAATCAGGATAATGTAAAAGTTTCTAATGAGACTTATAAAGGGAAAGTTTATGTTTTGGAATTCTTCTTTACCACTTGTCCTTCAATTTGTCCAAAGATGAACATGAGTATGCTGGAGATTGAAAAGACTTTTTTCGGTAATCCTAATTTCGGAATTGTTTCTATTACAATCGATCCAAATCATGATACACCGCAAGTTTTAAAAGATCACGCTAAATTGTTAGGTGTAAAATCTTCAAACTGGAATTTCTTAACTGGAGATAAGAATGTGATTATGGATTTATCAAACAAAGGATTTAATCTTTATGCTGGTGAAAATAATAAAGTGAGCGGCGGTTTTGAGCATTCCGGATTATTTGCTTTAATTGATAAAGACGGCAATATTCGTTGTAGAAAAGATGAATTCGGAAACCCTAATATTTATTATGATGGTTTAGATAAAAAAGGAGTTCGCGATATTCAGCAAGACATTAAAATTTTACTAGAAGAATAAAAATGGAAGATAATACTTTAGAGAAAAAATACAGCAAATTCATTATTGCGGTTTCAATTGTAATTCCGGTTGTTGTGGCAATTTTGTTTGGGGTTAAATTAAAAGATTTTGGTTTTAATGTAGAACCGTTATCGTTTTTGCCTCCAATTTACGCAACAACAAATGGTATTACCGCAGTTGTGTTAGTTTGGGCTGTTTTGGCAATCAAAAAAGGAAACCAAAAATTACACGAAAGATTAATGACTTTTGCTATTGCATTATCAGTTGCATTTTTGGTTATGTATGTAGCGTATCATATGACTTCAGATTCAACAAAATATGGAGGAGAGGGAGCTTTGCGTTATGTATATTTCTTTATTTTGGTAACACATATTTTGTTGTCAATTGCAATTATTCCGCTTGTTTTGATAACCTACGTAAGAGCGCTGGCAAAACGCTTTGACAGACATAGAAAAATAGCTAAAATTACCTTCCCGTTATGGTTATATGTTGCCGTAACAGGAGTTGTGGTTTACTTAATGATTTCACCATATTATGTACACTAATAGTAAAATACAAAAATCAAGTTCCAAATTCCAAAATCTTATTATTGTAATTTGTGTATTTTTAATTGGAATTTCAGCCAATGCACAATGTGCTATGTGCCGCGCGGCTTTATCAGGAGATTCTAATACTAAAAAGGCAGAAGCAGTAAATGATGGAATTGTTTATTTAATGGTTATTCCGTATTTGCTGGTAGTAATAATAGGATATTTGATTTACCGAATGTATAAAAAGAAAAAAGCAGTGTAAATTTTACACTGCTTTTTTTATTATTTCAATCCATTTACTGAAACATTAACCGTTCCGTTTATTTTGATAAAGGCAATAATAGCTTGATTAGTCAACTGGATTTTATCAAACTGAATATCTTCCATTTTTCCGTTTACAAAAACTCCCGGCATTGGAGAATAGTTTTTTAGATATCCTGCCATGCTCTTTTTGCCTTCTTCTAAATTGGGCTGAATAGAATATCGACAACTTTCCTCCATTTTTCTTAAAATATATCCTTGTCCGAGCCAGCTTGCAGTTCGCATCAACTTGCTCTTGGTGTCTAAAACATAGTCTAATTTCTCAAAGTAAATTTCTTTTGTCTGAGCATTATATGATGGAAATCCATTTAAATAAAGTGTTCCGTTGATAGATCCTAAAACATCTAATGCAATAACCATTTTGCCGTCTTTGTGCCATATAGAAACATTTTTTACAGTTATTTTTTTGCCTCCAGAACCAAATTCCTGTCCGGCAAAATTCTTCGTCATAATTTTCGAAGCGTCAACATAACTCGAAATTGCAGCAATATTTGCAGAAATTTGATTTGGAATCTTAGTGACTGGTTTTAAAACGATTTTATTTGCGTTAAACTTTGAATCAGGCTGTTTGCCTACAATAGTTTCCATATTGCATTTCATTCCCATATCCAGTAAAAATGAATCGTTTTTGAGCTTGGCATTTGTAGAGTAAATTTCAATAGGAACAATTCTTAGCCAGCTTTCGTAAGTGTCACTCATTTGGAATGGTGTGCATATTTTTTCTACTGCCTGAAGAACATTTGGTTTGAAATCCATAGATTTTTCGATAGCTTCGTCGATTTTCTTTTCCAATTTGCCTTTAAAAATAGAAATAGCCGGATTTATTAAATAAGTAATAGGCATATTTTTACCAAAAACATTCATGGTTGGGCTTTCGCTCCAGTCAATAGATTTGAATTCTGTTTTGGTAGAAAGTTTCCAGTTTGTGAGGGCTGTTTCGCTGGATAATGTAATGGTTCCGTTTAAGTTAAATTCTCTGACATCGTACAATTCTACACCTAGTTTTTTAGTGCCAATGCGATATTTGATATTCGCTTTAAGCGGTAAAATTGTTTTTATTCTTTTGTCCGGATTCGCTGGGTCATTTTGAACTTTGATCGGAGCTTGTTTCCAGATTTTCATTTCAATATCGTCATCTTCAATATTGTTGTCTTCGTAGATTAGTCCATTTAAAAAAGTATTGGTTTGGTTCTCAATATCACTTAATTTTATGGTAATAGGTAAGTTGATGAATGAGGGACTGCTGTCATAAACTAACGGACTAGCATCATCCGGTTCCGGTTTTAAGGTTTCTAATTTTTGAGCAGTAGAACAGCCTGTAAGTATGGCAAGTGCTGTAAACATTGAAAGAATAGAAGTAAGCTTCATTAAGATAAGTTTTAAAAACACGGTAAAATTACGAAAACAATCATATTTTATTAAAAAACTGTAACAATTCCCAAAAATTGAAGTCTTATAGAAAAAGGTAGTAAAATTATTAACTTTTTATTATCATAAATTACTTAATAAAAATGTTATTATTGTCTAAAAATTTAACAATACCATGATCGAAATTAAAGATTTACATAAATCCTATAAGATGGGAAGTTCGGAATTACACGTGCTAAAAGGTATTAATTTTAATATTGAAGAAGGTGAATTAGTTGCGATTATGGGATCATCTGGTTCAGGTAAATCTACACTTTTAAATATATTAGGAATATTAGATGAAGCCGATTCAGGAAGTTATATCTTGGACAAAACTCCAATCAAGAAATTAAATGAAACTCTTGCTTCAAAATATAGAAATAAATTCTTAGGGTTTGTTTTTCAGTCTTTTAATTTAATTAATTATAAAACAGCATTAGATAATGTTGCAATGCCATTGTATTATCAGGGAATTAAAAGAAAAGAACGTTATGAGATTGCCATGAGATATTTAGAAAAAGTAGGTTTGGGGTCTCATTCGCATCACTTACCAAACGAACTTTCAGGAGGTCAGAAACAACGTGTGGCTATCGCAAGAGCATTAGCTTCCAATCCGAAGGTTTTACTGGCAGATGAACCTACGGGAGCATTGGATACTAAAACTTCTTATGAAGTGATGGAGCTGATTCAGGGAATTAATGACGAAGGTAAAACTATTTTGATTGTTACACACGAACCTGATATTGCCGCAATGTGCAAAAGAAATGTAGTCCTAAAAGACGGATTAATTATCGATGATAAAAAAGTAGAACAAGTTAGAGCTTCGTCTTATGTTTAATATTGAGCGTTGGCAGGAAATATTTGAAGCAATATCGAAAAACCGTTTAAGAACATTTTTAACAGGAATTTCGGTAGCTTCAGGGATTTTTATTTTGGTGATTTTACTTGGTGCAGGTAAAGGACTTCAAAATGGAATTGAAAAACAATTTGAACGCGATGCTGCGGGAATTGTGGAAGTTTGGTCGGGAACAACAACTAAAGAATACAAAGGATTAAACCCTGGAAGACAGGTTCAATTTAGAAATAGCGATTACAATCAATCGGTTCAAAAGTTTGAAGATCAATTAGATTTGCGCGCTTCGACAAATAATTATTGGGGACAGTCTTTTGCTTATGGAAAAGAGTCTGGAAGTTATCAGTTTAGAGGTGTTGATCCTGACTATGGCGGTATAGAAAATCTAACCATTGTTCAAGGACGTTATATCAACGCAAAAGATCTTGAAAATAATACAAAAGTGGCAGTTATTGGAATGAAGTTAAAACAGGATCTGCTAAAAGACAAAGAGGCAATTGGAGAGGAAATTTTAATTAACAAAATCAGCTTTAAAGTGGTTGGTGTTTTTACAGATCCGGGAGGAGAAAGAGAAGAAACCCGTGCTTATTTGCCATTGACAACTGTTCAGAAAACGTTTGGAGGCGGAGATAAAATCAGTAATTTGTTTTTTACACTTAAAAAGACAGATAATTATGATGAAGCTTTAGCACAATCTGAAAAGTTTACACAAGATTTAAAGAACTTGCTTAAGAGTAAAAACATGGTTTCGCCTGAGGATGATAGTGGTGTGGGTGTTTATAATTCAGTTAAAGATGCAAAGCAGTTTTACGATTTAAACTTGTATATCAGGCTCTTTTTCTGGTGGGTTGGTATTTGTACGATTATAGCAGGAGTAGTTGGAGTGAGTAATATCATGCTTATTATAGTGAAAGAACGAACAAAAGAAATCGGAATTAGAAAAGCACTCGGAGCTTCGCCATTTTCGATTATTTCAATGATTCTTCACGAATCAATATTTATTACCACCATTGCCGGATTTGTTGGATTGTTAGGGAGTTTGCTTTTGTTGGAATTTGTTGGGCCAATGGTTCAGAGTGAGTTTTTCAGAAATCCTGAAGTAGATTTTAGTGTAGCGTTAACAACCTTAATTCTGCTTGTATTTGCAGGTGCTATGGCAGGTTTTTTTCCAGCATACAGAGCCGCAAAAATTAAACCTATTGTAGCACTTAGAGACGAATAACTATGTTTAGTAAAGATAATTGGGACGAAATTTTACAGGCTTTAACAGCAAACGTTTTCAGAACAATTCTGACTGCTTTTGGAGTGTTTTGGGGAATATTTATTTTAGTGATATTACTCGCAGCAGGTAAAGGACTGGAAAATGGTGTAAAAAAAGGTTTTGACGGAATAGCCACAAATACTATGTTTATGTGGAGTCAGACGACTTCTAAAGCTTATAAAGGGTTGCCTAAAACTCGTCGATATGATTTTAGAAATAGTGATGTTGCAGCTTTAAAGCAAGCAATACCGGATTTGTTATATGTTTCTCCAAGAAATCAGCTGGGAGATTTTAATGGAACTAACAATGTCGTAAGAGGTACAAAAACCTCGGCTTTTACAATTTATGGAGATTATCCGGAATTGATAAAACAACAGCCTATGGATATTATTAAAGGCCGTTTTGTAAACCAGCAGGATATTAATGAGAGAAGAAAAGTAGCTGTAATTGGAAAAGGTGTTATTAGTGAGCTTTATGGTAAAGAAGAAGAGTCTGTTGGAACATATATAAAAATAAATGGAATAAATTTTATGGTTGTTGGGGTTTATTCTTCCAAACAGCAAGGAGGAAATGCAGAACAAGAACAGAAAAATATTTTCATCCCCTTTACTACTTTTCAACAAGCTTTTAATTATGGAGATAAAGTGGGTTGGATGGCGCTAACCGCAAATGATGATTCATCAATTACGGAGTTAAAACCTAAAATATTAGAAATCATAAAAGCATTGCATTCTGTTAATCCAACAGACGAAAGAGCGGTTGGAAATTTCGATTTATACGAACAGTTTAACAAGGTGCAGAGCTTATTTAATATCTTGCAAGTAATTGCGTATTTCGTTGGAACATTAGTTTTGATTTCGGGTGTAATCGGAATTTCGAATATCATGCTAATTGTAGTTAAAGAACGTACAAAAGAAATTGGAATTAGAAGGGCTTTGGGGGCAACACCTGGCGCTATTAGAAGTCAGATATTAACAGAATCTATATTTTTAACGATTATTTCAGGCATGTTTGGAATAGCCGTTGCAACTGGAATTATTGCGGTTTTAAATATGGTATTAGATTCGATGCCGCCGGGAGGTAATACTATGTTTGCCAATCCGAGTGTAGATTTACGTGTAGTATTTGTGGCATTACTAATATTGGTGGGATCTGGTTTGCTTGCAGGGTTTATTCCCGCACAGACCGCAATTAATGTGAAGCCAGTAGATGCTTTAAGAACAGAATAAATTATCAATCAAAATAAAATCGATTAAACCAAAAACAAATGAAAAAAGGAGTAACCGTAACAATTTTAATATTTATTGCGATCGTGTTTTTTGGCGCACTGTATTATTTGTATGCTAAAAATCAGGAATCGCCAATTGTATTTAAAACGGAAAAAGCAGAAACTAAAACAATTGTAAAAAATACAATTGCGACAGGAAATATTCAGCCTGATGAAGAGGTATTAATCAAACCAAATATTTCGGGTATTATTGAAGAAGTATATATCAAAGCGGGTGAAAAAATCAAAGCGGGAGATATGATTGCTAAAATTAGAGTTGTGGCAAACGTTTCAAATGTAAGTAGTACACAGAATCAGGTTCAGACAGCTAAGATTGCTTTGGATAATCAGGAAAGAGTTTATAAAAGACAAAAAACATTGTTTGAAAAAGAGGTGATCTCTGCCAATGATTTTGATGCTGCACAGGTTGCCTACAATCAGGCAAAACAAACTTATCTTGCTGCTAAACAAAGCTTAGATATTGTTAAAACAGGAACAACATCTTCTTTGGGAAGTTATGCTAATACCTTAATTCGTTCTACTGTTAACGGAATGGTTTTGGATGTTCCTGTAAAAGTTGGAAACCAGGTAATTGAAAGTAATAATTTTAATGAAGGAACGACAATTGCCAGCGTTGCCGATGTTGGAAGAATGATTTTTATTGGAAAAATTGATGAATCTGAAGTAGGGAAAATCAAAGAAAAAATGCCTATTGAAATCACTATTGGAGCTATTGAAAATAAAAAATTCGATGCTGTTTTAAATTATATTGCACCAAAAGGAGTTACAGAAAACGGAGCAATTCAGTTTGAAATAAAAGCACAGATGGTAAACAGAGATGACACTTTTATTAGAGCAGGTCTAAGTGCAAATGCTTCGATTATTTTAGAAAAAGCAGAAAAAGTAATGGCTATTAAGGAATCATTGGTACAATTTGACAAAAAAACACAAAAACCTTATGTGGAGATCGAAACTGCTCCTCAAAAATTCCAGAGAAGAGATTTAGTTCTTGGAGTTAGTGACGGAATCTATGTTCAAGTTAAAAGCGGTATATCGGCTACAGATAAAATAAAAATCTGGAATCAGGGCCTGATTAACGAAGGTGAAAAAAAATAATTTAATTTGAAGGTTTAGGGATTTTTTTGGGTTTAAAAAATGTTAAATTTGCGTAGTTCGGTTTACTGCGCTTTCATTAAAAATATATGAAAATAAATAAATATAATAGTCTGGTTTTTGCATTGTTATTCGGTTTTGGGTTAACTGGACACGCGCAATCAAAACAATGGACACTGGAAGAATGTGTGCGATACGCATTAGAAAATAATATTACAATAAAATTGACGGAACTGGACTTAAAATCTGCCGCAATTGATAAAAAAGGAGCTATTGGAAATTATCTTCCATCAGTAAATGCAAATGCATCACACTCCTGGAATATAGGTTTGAACCAGAATATTACGACTGGTTTGCTTGAAAACCAAACCACACAATATTCATCTGTAGGGGCTTCGGTAGGAGTAGACATCTACAAAGGACTTCAAAATCAAAATAATTTAAGAAGAGCCAATCTTTCTATTGTGGCTTCCAAATATCAATTATTAAAAATGCAGGAAGACATTTCTTTAAATGTGGCCAGTGCATTTTTGCAGATTTTGTCTAATAAAGAAGATTTAAAAGTTAAAAAAGAGCAATTAACCATTGATGAAAAACGTTTAGCTCGTTCTGAAGAGATGGTAAATGCGGGAACAATTCCTCGTGGCGATTTATACGATTTAAAAGCAACTGTTGCTACAGATAAACAAAATATTGCAGTTTCTGAGAATAATTTACTGATTTCAAAATTAAGTTTAGCACAGCTTTTACAATTAAAAGAATTTGCTGATTTTGATGTTGTGGATAACAACAATCTGGCTGATGAAAATAATATTTTGGCACAAACACCAATCGAAATTTATAATAAGGCAAAAGATATCAGAACAGAATTAAAGCTGGCTCAGACGAACCTTGAAATTGCAGAGAAAAATGTTGCAATAGCAAAAGGAGCTTATCAGCCGACATTAAGTGCTTTTTACAATTTTAACACAAGAGCAAGTTATTCTGATATCATTACAGGATCAACTCCGAATACAATAAATCCAACCTCTCAGATCGGATTTGTTGAAGGTACAAATCAGTCAGTTTTACAAAATAATTTTTCACCTGTTCTGGGTAGTGCAGCTCCAATTTTGGATCAGTTTAAAGATAATAAAGGGCAATCTTTTGGTTTACAGCTTTCTGTTCCAATTTTTAATGGGTTTTCTACACGAAATAATGTTGAAAGAAACAAAGTAAGTTTAGAAAAATCTAAAATAGATTTAGAGCAAAAAAGTTTAGATTTGCAACGTAACGTTTATACTGCTTTTACTGATGCGAAAGCCGCTTTAAACACTTTTGAGGCATCTACTGTAACTCTAGAAGCAAGACAACAGGCTTATAATTATGCAAAAGAAAAATATGATGTTGGTTTAATGAATTCATTTGATTTCACGCAGGCGCAGACGTTGTTGACTACTGCACAGTCTAATGTTATTACAACAAAATACGATTACATGTTTAAAATTAAAATACTTGAGTTTTATTTCGGAATTCCAATCGTTCCAATTATTACAAAATAATTCATTATGAAGAAAAAAACAGTTTATCTCTTACTTGGTATAGCCACATTTATTATCATAGCTTTAGTTGTGATTAAAAAAGGGGTAATAGGAAACAAAGACGAAGGAAAAGAAGTAGAAATTACAAAAGTAGAAGCTTCAACGATTGTTGAAACAGTTTCAGCGACAGGTAAAATTCAACCGGAAATTGAAGTTAAAATTGCTTCAATGGTTTCAGGAGAGATTATTGCTTTAAATGTAAAAGAAGGACAAGTAGTTAAAAAAGGTGATTTGTTGGTAAAAATAAATCCTGATTTATACACTTCCGGACTAGAAAGATCTGTTGCGAATCTTGCTGGTACAAAAGCCAGTTTAACACAATCTGATGCTAGTTTTAAAGAAGCAAAAGCAAATTATGAGCGTAACAAAACCTTGTTTGATAAGGGTGTAATTTCAAAATCGGACTGGGATAAAGCTATTTCGACATACGAAGTTGCAAAAGCTACAAAGCAAAGTGCTTATTATAATGTTCAGAGTGCTTCGGCGTCGGTTACAGAAGCAAGAGACAATCTGGGCAGAACAACAATATATTCGCCGGCTGATGGAACCATTTCTGTTTTGAATGTAGAATTAGGAGAAAGAGTTTTAGGAACACAACAAATGGCCGGAACAGAGCTTTTGCGTGTTGCTAACCTTAACAATATGGAAGTTGAAGTTGATGTAAATGAAAATGACATCGTAAAAATTAAAATTGGTGATGAAGCAAACGTTGAAGTTGATGCTTATCTGAAAAAGAAATTCAAAGGAGTTGTAACCAGTATTTCAAATTCAGCGAGTACAACTTTAACATCAGATCAGGTAACAAATTTTAAAGTTAAAGTTCGTATTTTAAAAGAATCTTATCAGGATTTACTGGAAGGAAAACCAAGTACATATTCTCCTTTCAGACCGGGAATGACAGCTACTGTAGATATTATTACAACAACAAAAACAAACGTTTTGGCTGTGCCAATTAGTTCTGTTGTAGTAAAATCAGATACTACTGCTGTAAAAGAATTTAAAGTTGAAGATCCGAATGAAGATAAAAAGGCAGCTCCTAAAAGCGATAAAAAATTCGAATGTGTTTTTGTGAAAGTGGGAGATAAAGCTAAAATAAGAGTGATTAAAACAGGAATTCAGGACGATACGAACATTGAAGTGATGTCAGGTTTAAAACCGGGCGATGTAGTAATTACAGGGCCTTATACAACAGTTTCTAAAGAACTTAATTCGGGAGATCAGGTAAAGCTTAAAAAAGCAGAATCTCCTAAGAAATAATGTAACGCAATACTAAATTTAAAACCAAATATTTTGTCTTTTATTCTCAATATCGAAACGGCTACTAAAAATTGTTCAGTATCTGTTGCAAAAGACGGTAAAACCGTTGTTTGCAGAGAACTTGCAGAGGAAGGATATTCACATGCCGAAAAACTTCATGTTTTTATTGAAGAAGTAATCGCTGATTCAGGTATTTCTGTTCAGGATTTAAATGCAATTGCAGTTAGTCAGGGACCAGGATCCTACACAGGTTTGAGAATTGGTGTTTCTGCCGCAAAAGGGTTATGTTATGCTTTAAATATTCCTTTAATAGCAATTGATACACTTCAAACTTTGGCTTCTCAGGCAGGAGTTTCAGATGGAAAAATTATTCCGATGTTAGATGCCCGCCGTATGGAAGTTTACAGTGAAGTTTTTAATTCAGATTTGACGATAGAAAGAGCTATTAAAGCTGAAATTATAGACGAAAATTCATTTCAGGAATACAATGATAAACTTTACTTTGTTGGTGATTGTGCCGACAAATGTAAAGCTGTTTTAACAAAAGAAAATTTTGTGTTTTTAGAAGATGTAAAATATCCTTCGGCACAAGCTATGAGCAAAATTAGTTTTGACAAGTACCAAAAAAGCGACACTGTAGATGTCGCTTATTTTGAGCCTTATTATTTAAAAGATTTTATGATAACTGCTCCTTCTAAAAAGGAGTAATATTATTTTTGTATAGTATACGGCTGCACGTCAATTCCGGCTTCGTCCAGTGCAGCTTTACAATTCTCCAGCGTTTCAGAAAAAACGGATCCATAATGGGCATTTTTTGCCCAGGGACGAACCGCAAAATCTACAGAACTTGCCGATAAATTTTTTACAAAAACCTCAGGTGCAGGATTTTCAAGCACTTTTGGGTTTTTATGCAAAACGTCCAAAAGAACTTCTTTTGCTTTTTTGATATCAGAGTCATAGGAAACAGAAAAAGTCAAATCGGCTCTTCTTTCTCCCTGCATAGAATAATTGATGATTGTCCCGTTTGATAAAGCGCCATTCGGTACAAAAACAGTCTGATTATTTCCTGTCAACATTTTAGTAACAAAAATCTGGATTTCTAAAACTGTAGCAACAACGCCTTGTGCTTCGATTGTATCGCCAACTTTAAAAGGTTTAAAAACAATTATCAGCATACCCCCGGCAAAATTAGAAAGTGAACCTTGTAAGGATAGACCAATTGCAAGTCCCATTGCTCCTAAAATAGTTACAAAAGAAGTAGTTGGAATTCCGAGATTTGAAATAAAGGTTACAAATAATAAAATTCGGAGTGCCCATAATAAAATATCGGCAAGAAATTTAGTCAATGTAGGATCTAAATTTCGTTTCACCATTATTTTTCTGATTGATCTGTTTATTAATCTTATTGCATACAGACCAACAAATAAAACAATAAAAGCAGATATTAATTTGGGTGAATAGTCTACTAATATGTTTATAATTGCATTGGCATAACTGCTTAATTGTTCTGGGCTCATATTTGTATTTTAAAGATAAAAAAACCTTCTCAAAAGAGAAGGTGTATTGGTACTGCAAATATAAAAATATTTACTTTATGAGAAAATATACATTATGCCTTGTCAGCAGCTTCATCGCCAAATTCTTCTACTGCTGCGGCAGATTTTTCGCTTACGTCAGCAACCGTTTCAGAAATAGTTTTCGGAGTATCAGTATCATTTGTTAGAGAAGCTGTTTTTTCTTTAACGGTATCAATTACGTCGCTTATTGCGTCAGATGCTTTGTCTGCATATTCGCTTACTGTTTCTTTTGCCTGGTTGGCATAATCTGCAGCCTTGTCAATATAAGGTTCCGAAACTTCTTTTACTTTATCAATAGTTTCTTCTGCAAAAGTTTCTGCTTTTTCGATATATGGAGCAGCGGCTTCTTTTGCTTGTTCAAAAGTGCTTTCGGCATTATTTGCCAATTCAGTTACGGATTCTTTGGTCGAGCCAAATAAATTTTTAAAAAATGAAGATAATCCCATGGTTTTTAATTAATTGGTTAATAATACAATATTAACTAATTTTATAGAATTACTAGTTTTTTTGATGGTAAATAATTGACAATTAATATTTAACAATAAAAAAGCGCCTCAAAAGAGACGCTTTACTTATTCTTTAATCGTGATAATTATGCATTAGAAGCTTCTACTTTTATGGCTTCATCGTTCAGCATACTTTTCAGCATGTTCTCGATACCGCTTTTTAAAGTAAATGTAGAAGAAGGACATCCGCTGCAAGCTCCTTGTAAAAGTACTTTTACCGTTTTATCTTCTTCATTATAAGATTCAAAAGCAATGTTTCCTCCGTCAGCAGCTACTGCGGGTTTTACATATTCTTCTAAAATATTAATGATTTGTTGTGAAGTAACATCTAATTTGTCAAATGCTTCGTCTTTTGTCACTTCATTTTTTGTTGTGGTCTGGATCAGGCTTTCGTCTAAAACTGTACCCCCATTTTCAATAAATTGCTTAATGAAAGTTCTTAACTCTAAAGTAATTTCAGACCAGTCATTAATTTCATATTTTGTTACCGAAATGTAGTTTTCGTCGATAAAGATTTCTTTTACATAAGGGAACTTAAATAATTCCTGTGCTAATGGAGAAGAAGCTGTCTGATCGATATTTTTGTACTCAACAGCATTACGAGTCAACATTCTGCTAACAACAAATTTTAGGGCAGAAGGATTTGGAGTAGTTTCTCCATAAACTGTAATAGGCTGTTTTTTTGCTTTAGTTTCGTCAACTTTAATGATAACGCCTCCTTTTTCAACAAAAGAACTAATTTGTTCTGCAACAGCATCTTTAACATCATCCCAGTCTACAATGCTGTATCTTTCAATCGCAATAAAATTTCCGGATATATAAACGGTCTTAACAAAAGGTAAATAGAATAGTTGCTGAGCCAGCGGAGAAGCTTGTGCCTCGTCGATATTTTTAAACTCAAAGTTTTGATTTTGAGTAATAAAATCCTCAAACTCGAACTTTAAAATTGTTGGGTTTTGAGTTTCTTTTATAGTGATTTTTGTCATGACAGTATATTTTTTGCAAATTTACTAAAGTTATTTTCTACTAATAACTATATTTGATTTTTTAATAAAATAATTAAGACTCTTTTCAAAGAAATCGTATTAAATTGCAGGAGTGAAAATTATATAGATACAAAATTGTCTTTATGAAATTAAAAATCAGGGTTTTATTATTTTTTCTTATTTCTTCTTTTTTTTCTTATTCACAAGAGGGAATACCTGTTTATTCAGATTATTTATCAGATAATTACTATTTAATTCACCCCTCAATGGCTGGTGCGGCCAATTGTGCCAAAATTAGGCTGACTGCAAGAAAGCAATGGTTTGGACAAGAAGATGCACCAACATTACAAACATTAAGTTTTAATGGAAGAGTAGGAGAGCGCTCCGGAGCAGGTATTATTGTTTTTAATGATAAAAACGGATACCATTCTCAAAAGGGCGTTAAACTTACCTATGCACATCATATTATGTTTTCAAGAGATGAAATTGATTTAAATCAGCTTTCTTTTGGTATTAGCGGTGGTTTGATTCAAAGTCAGTTGGATGAGACAAAATTTGGAGGAACTTTTGATCCTATTGTTTTCGGCTCTATTCAGAAAGACTCTTATTTTAATATGGATATTGGAGCTTCTTATAACTTTATGGACTTTTATGCCCATGCAACAGTACAGGGTTTATTAGAGACAAGAAGAGAGTTATATACAGAATATGAGAGTGATAACCTGCGAAAGTTTTTATTGAGTGTTGGATATGTTTTTGGAAAAAGAGAAAATATTACCTGGGAACCTTCTATACTTTTTCAATATTTTGATAAAACCAAAGAGAAAACAATCGATTTGAATTTGAAAGCTTACAAAAGCATGGATTTTGGAAGACTTTGGGCAGCTTTGTCATACAGAAGAGGTTTTGACGGAGCACAGTATCTTGCAGGAAGTGGTGTCGCTTCTCAAAAACTGCAATTTTTTACTCCAATAGTAGGTGTTAATTTCAAGAACTTTATGTTTGCTTATACTTATTCTCAGGTAATGGGAGATGTGAAATTTGATACTGGCGGTTACCATCAGATTACGTTGGGGATTGATTTATTCTGTAGAAAAGAACGTTACGACTGTAATTGTCCTGCGGTTAACTAAAATTTTATTTTTATGCTTATTAAGTCTGTAAACGGAAAAACACCTTTGATTCCAGAGGATTGTTATGTTGCTGAAAATGCTACCATTGTAGGAGATGTTACTTTTGGTGATTCTTGTAGTGTCTGGTTTAATACAGTGATTAGAGGAGATGTACATTTTATTAAAATAGGGAACAAAGTAAACATCCAGGATGGTGCAATTATTCACTGTACTTATCAAAAACATCCAACAATCATTGGAAATAATGTCTCAATAGGACACAACGCAATTGTGCATGGTTGTACGATTCACGATAATGTTCTTATTGGAATGGGATCAATTGTAATGGATAATTGTGTAGTAGAAAGTAATGCTATTATAGCTGCCGGAGCAGTGGTAACTCAAAATACAGTTGTAACTTCCGGAAGCATTTATGCGGGCGTTCCTGCCAAAAAAGTAAAAGATATTGATCAGTCTGATTTTGCAGGCGAAATTGAACGTATTTCGAATAATTACGTAATGTATTCGAGTTGGTTTAAAGAAGAAGAAGAACAAAAATAAAATTCCAAATTCCAGGGTTTGACACTTTTGGAATTTGGAATTTTATTTTTTTGAAATTTGAAAAAATTACAGGTTGATTTTCTCAAAAAAAGTGTTTTTATAGCTTTCGCTGATTGGAATTCTTTTATCACTTATTAAAACCTTATTTTTTTGAATAGATTTTACATGTTTGATATTAATGATATATGATCTGTGAATTCTTGCAAAACCTTTGCTGGAAAGCAGGTTTTCTAATTTGATCAAACTAATCAATGTTAGGGTAAATTTATTATCGGTAGTGTAAATTTTTACATAATCTTTTAAACCTTCAATAAAGAGAATGTCGGCAAAGTTTAACTTCACATTTTCATATTCTGCCCTTACAAACATAAAATCTTGTTGAATTTCCGGAGTAGTTGTATTTTCAGAAACGGGCTGATTTGCTATTGCAGGTTGTAAAACTTGTTGCGCTCTTACCACGGCTTTCAAAAAACGATGAAATGGTATCGGTTTTACCAAATAATCTACGGCACCAAGATTAAAACCTTCTACAGCATAATCTGAATAAGCAGTTGTGAAAATAACCAAAGGCTTCTTTTCTATAGTATTTATAAAATCAATTCCGGAAAAATGTGGCATCTCAATATCCAGAAAAATTAAATCAACATTATTCTGATTAATAAACGAAACAGCATCAATCGCATTGTTAAAAGAACTTATTAATTCCAGCGATTCCACTTTCTTGACAAAATCCTGCAATAATTCTACTGCTAAAGGTTCGTCGTCAATAATTACACATTTCATTTTTTGAGAATTAAGTTTTATAATTTGTTTTGGTGTTCAAAAGTAATTTTAAACCAGTGAATTATGTTTTAAAATTATCATAAAATACTAGTTCATAAAATAAAATTGTGCTTTAAAAAATGATATTGTAGTTAATGTGTGCCGGTTTTAATCTCATCCAATTTTAAATTTAAATGAACTTTGTAATATTTATTATCCTGAGTAATGGCTAATTCGTGTGCATTTGGGTACAGTAAATCAAGACGGCTTTGAATATTTACCAATCCGATTCCGGAGTTTTCAGGGTCTTTTACGTAATTTTCGATAGTATTTTCAATCCAAAAATCAAGGTTGTTGTCGGTAATCAGGATTTTAATTTTTACATGAGCAGCGCCTTTATAATCGGTTCCGTATTTAAAGGCATTTTCAACAAAAGAAATCAATAACAAAGGCTCAATAAATTTGTTTTTTGTGTCGCCATGTACATTGATTACAATGTCTTCGATATTGTTTAATCGCAGTTTTTGAAGCTCAATATAATTCTGAATATAGTTTACCTCTTTTTCTAAAGCCACCGTTTTGTTATCGGTCTCATAAAGCATATAGCGCATGAGCTCAGATAACGTTACGATGGCATCAGGGACCAAATCAGATTTTTTATGTGCTAAAGAATAAATACTATTTAAAGAATTGAATAAAAAATGCGGATTGGTTTGTTTTCGCAGGTATATTAATTCTGTATTTGTTCTGTGTGTTTCGGCAATCAGTTTATTCTGTTGATTATTATAAAACTCAGTCAATGTTCTTATAATAGCGCTAATTGTTATTATAAGAATATAGAAAAATGATGGACCAAGTTTAAAGAAAATTGGCTGTCTCATTTCAATTCTTTGAGGCGTGTGATGCTCCCCCGGAAAAAAATGCGGCCCTTGCGGGATCATTCGCTGAGGCATTATATTTTCGGGTCTTAAATGTCTAAATTCAGGAATAAAAAAATTTATTCTGACAACCATAAAAATGGCGATAAGACCAAAAGCAAACAAAAAATACAACCAGTATTTTTTTTGTAAAAGATAGTTAGGAACCAGATAAAAATAATTCAGATAAAACAATACAATTCCTGTAACCCACTGGATATAAAAATCATTACTCATTTTAAAAGGGCTTTCATAAAACTGAATTAAAGAAGTTAAAATAAAGAAAACCCATATTGCGCAATGAAACAGAATTTTGTTGTAGCCGGTATTTTTTAAGGTGTCTAACTGCATTTATAATTTTATTTTTAATAAAATTAAATCTTTTTTGGTTACCGTTGGAGATAAGTTTTGTTTGAGTTTCTCTTTTACAAGTTCGGCTACTTTTAAAGCATCTCCTTCTGTAGCAAAACTTTTGTTTTCGCTTATTACGGGAATAATGGTTTGCTTAATTAAGATTTTTTCTTTGTAAGCGATTGTATATCCCCATCCTGAATTTGTTTTAAAAGAAGTCGATGTCAGAGCTTCTTTTTTGGTGCAGGAAATAAAAAATATAAGGAATATAAAAAGCAGGAAACACTTCCGGATGTTATTCCGAAAGTGTTTTTGGATATTAATTATCATCATCACTTTGTTCTTCTAATGGTCTAAACTCCCACGCATCATCAAAGTAAGAAGAACCAATTCGGCCTAACATATAAAAACCTCTGTTATTGATTGAAAAAGCAACAGCATCAGTTCTTGTTGCGCCTTCCATTGGGGTTCTTTCTTCCCATAAATCAGTTGAAGGATTATATTCCCAAACGGTTTTTGTACTTTCACCTCCTACAACATATCCTAATCCATTCATAGAGAAACTGGAAGCATTTGAACGTACAATTGCATAATCATCATTATATGAGTAATCATCATCAGTATCTTTATCGATATCTCTTTTTCTTGTCCAGGTATCTGTTGAAGGGTCAAACTCCCAGAAATCTTCCTGATAAGTACCATTATTGATACCTGTTACTAAATAAGCTTTGTCTGCGATTACGAAAACAGTAGCATTACGTCTTTTGTTTCCACTAAAACCATTTACAAGAGTCCAGGTATTGGCCTGATCATCGTATTGATAAAAATCTTTTAAATAATTCCCATCATATCCGGTACCAAAATAAGCTTTACCTCCAACCTGAAAACCTACTGCTGCGTAGCGTGCAGTTCCTCCGAAATCTGCTTTTTGTGTCCAGCTGTTGCCTGAAGGATCATACTGATAAAAATCTTTCAGTTTATTTGTTCCGTCATAACCAAGACCAACATATCCTTTTTCGTTTAATGCAAAGCTAGAAGCAGAACTTCTTCCTACACCTGTAAAATCGGCTTTTTGTTCCCAATAATCTCCGGTAGAATTATAAATCCATAAATCTTTTAAATATTCGTCGCCTGTGTAACCGCCAACAACATATGCGAAATCTCCAATAACGAAACTTGTAGCACTAGATCTTGCCGGGCCATCAAAGGCTGATTTTTTAATCCAGTTCCCCATTAATTCATCATCTTCATCATTGCTACAGCTTAGAAAAAAAAGGCTCGAAAAAAGCGCTGTGAATAAAATTCCTTTTTTTAGATTAATCATAGTGTATTTAATTTATTTATTGTTTGTATTTGATCCCTATTCCTAATACGTAACCATTTCCTGTGTTATAGTCATATAGTTCATGATTAGCGCTGTTTACTAATTTGTATTTCTTATCAAAGTCATAACCTGCTTTGAAATTTAAAAACCAATTACTGCTGACATTACGTTCATATTCAAATGCAGATGTCATTTGCGATAAAACTGCTTTTTCAGCGGTTGTTGACATGTCTAAATGATAAAAATTTCCATTAAAACTATTGGTTAGTTTAAATTCATTTCTTTCATTGTTCGAATACGTAATTTTAGAATAAGGAAACCCGATTCTTAAATTTGTCTTGTCACTGAATTTATAATCAAAAGCTGCTACGGGAGTAAATTTTGGGGCGCCAAAAACGGATGTTCTTCCCGCTCCGATAACAATGTTTATTTTTGAATTCAATTGTTGGCTAATTGTTAGATCTCCTAAAACAGTAATGTCTGATAAACCCAAATTTTGTTGAAAATTTGCTGTTGGAATAATAGAAAACTGCCATTTTGTTTTTTCTAAAACCTGATGCGAAAATTCAAATCTGTTCTGAATCTGATTGAATTTGTCCTGATCCTGATAAAAATCAAATTGATTCAGTTCGTAATTCACTTTCAGGTTTGAGTACTCTAATGTGTTGGCTATTTTATATTTATTCCCCAGATTTTTTTTATAAGAAACAGCAATTTCAGTTTCATTAAAATTTACTTTATCAGTTGGCTCTGTTTTAATATTTGCAGAAGCAGCAAAATTTTCCTGTGCTCTGATACTTAAAAGCGAAACCGAAAAAAGAGAACAAATTAAAAACCGTACTATCATTATTTATTTTATTGGTTCCAAAAGTAATTGGATAGCTCTCTTAAAAAAAAGAAGATATATATATGACGTGTTTTGATAGACTAAATTGCCATTTTTAAGGCTGAAATCAATTTTAAGTATGCAATTGGTGTTATAGATCATTTTGTTGAATTTGTAGCTTAAAAAAGCGCGATAGTATATGTTATAGTGTAGCGCGATAGCTTGCATTTTATATTTGTTCAAAAAATAAATTATGCACAAGTATATATTGATCTTGCTTTTTGTATTAAGCCTGTTTTCATGTGGTACGGATACGGATACCGGAGAATTTAATGTAGGTTCAGATTATCTGGCTTTAAGTAATAAGGTGATTTTGATTGATACGGCTACTGTTACTATGTCAACTATTAATTTTGATTCACTTGCAACTTCAAGCCGCGGAAGAATTCTTATTGGAAATTATGATGACCCTGTTTTCGGAAAAGTAAAATCGGATAGTTATTTTCAGCTTTCAGCAGATACTTATGCTTTGAATAGTGTTGGGTCTGATACAGAATCTATTAATTATGTTTTTGATTCAATCTCTATGATTCTGAAGTATGACAGATATTACTATGGGGATACCACAAGGGTTCAGACATTTAATATTCATAGATTGACTCAAAAAGTTAAGCCGAACAAAGAGGATAATAATTTTTATAATAATTCGACTCTGACATATAGTCCGGAGAGTCTGGGATCAATATCTTTTCAGCCAAGACCTAAACAAAAAGATTCGATAAATATTCAGATGGATAAAGTCTTTGGTGAGGCTCTTTTTCAAAAAATCAAAAAAAGAGAAGTTACCGACTTTGATAGTTTTACAGAATATTTAAAAGGATTTGTTTTAGTTCCGGAGAATTCAACCTCTTCCAATGTAATTGGGTTTAGTGTTTCGTCCAGTAAGGTTAGATTGTATTATTCCAAATATCAGGCAGATAATGAGGCGGCATCATTAATAGTAGATTTTTCCATTTTAGATACTTCCAAGCAGTTTAATTCTATTTCACTGGATAAAACAGGTACTATTTTGCAAAGTCTTCCTGCTTCGACCGAGAGATTATCCAGTTTACTAACTAGCAATCAGGGATTTATTCAGTCAGGGACCGGAGTGGCTTGTCGGATTGATTTTCCTAACATAAAGCAATTTAAGAATATAGCGACGAATGGCGCGATTGTAGATGCGGAATTAATCTTAAAACCGGTAAATAATTCTTATTCTGAAAAATATCCTTTAGCAGATTCCCTCACCGTATACGTAGGAGATAATTTAAACAGGATTAGCGGATCACTTTTAAACTCTGCCGGTTCGTCGGTTTATGGAAAATTGAGTCAAAAAAGTGATGAATTCAATGAAAATGTTGGATACTCAATTCCGATTGGAAGTTTTCTTCAAAAAGAAATGCTGAAACAATCAGATTCCAGATCTTCTTTAATATTGACTTTACCGGGAATTGCTCAATCAGTAAACAGATTAGTTTTAGGTGATCAAAAGCACTTAAACAATAAAATTCAGCTTAAAATTTATTACATCTCATATTAATGAAAAATAAAATTGTTTTATGGAGCTGCTTCATTTTGATGTCGTTGACTTCGTTTTCTCAAAGTATTTCAAGTTCGCCGTATTCTTTATATGGCGTTGGAAGTTTATATGATTCAGATTTTGGTTATCTGTCTTCAATTGGTTCTTCAGGAATTGCTCTTCCTTCAGATACTTTTATAAATAATTTAAATCCGGCTTCATTAGGATTTATGTATCAAAATCATTTTTTATTTGATATAGGTGGAAAGGCAATTTCTACGACATATCAGAGTAGTTCCCGTAAAGAGAGTCGAAATAATTTTCAGTTTTCACACCTGGCATTTGCATTTCCGGTTACTAAAAAATCAGCATTTAGCCTTTCGCTGCGACCGTATTCCAGCTCGACATTTAAAATCTCAAACTTAAAACTGCCAATACAAGATGGTCAGGAATATTATTATGTAACAGCGGAGGGATCCGGAGGACTAAATAGTTTAGACTTTTCATATGGGTACTTAATAGGAAAAAAACTTACTGTAGGAGCTACTGCAACAGTGTTGTTTGGAAATACGGTTGACGATCGTTCCTTTTTAATTGGAAACTCTATTACAACAATTCATAAAAAAACAGATTATAACGGAGTGCGTGCAACATTAGGGGCTCAATATAGAATCGATTCTACTTTTACAATCGGAACAACGTTTAAGGTTCCTTCAAGAATTAATGCCTCTAAAATACAATCTGTGACAGCAATTGCAGATGAGGTTCAGTCTTCTATTGAATCTGAGAAATCTTCGGATACAGATGATTATTACATGCCTCTGGAGATGGGGATTGGAATAAGTAAAAGATTCAGGAATAATCTGAATCTGACTTTAGATTATGAAAGAAGTTTGTGGGATAATACAAAACAATCTGAGTTATATGGTGATTTTGTCAATCAGGATCGTTTTGCATTTGGACTTACTTATAGTTCCAAAAAGAATCCCCGAAAATATTGGGATAGGGTAGGTTACGCTGCAGGACTAAGTTATGATACAGGCTATCTTGAAGTTGATGCTCATCGTGTTAATAATGCATCATTTTCTATTGGATTAAATCTGCCGATAGATAATACTTTTTCGTCTCTGAATATTTCGTATTCTTACGGTCAGAAAGGAAGAATCGCAAGTGATTTAATAAAAGAAAACTATCATAAAATATCACTCAACTTATCGTTGGACGGAATTTGGTTCGTGAAACGAAAATTTGAATAAGTCTTAAAAGTCTTTTTTAATAACAGGATATTTATATTCTAAGATGGACTCAAGTACTTTTGGATCTGAGTTGACATAAAATATTGGATCATTTTGCGTGATTTCTGAAAAGCCTACTTTGTCCTGAAGTAGGTTTTTTGTTTGTCTGGCTACAGCTTCACCAGAATCAATAATCTTAATATGATCCGGAATAATTTTTTTTATTTGAGGAATTAAATACGGATAATGACTACACCCTAAAACAAGATAATCGATATTGGCTTCAACCATTGGCTTTAGATAAGACTCCAAAAGTTGTGTCATTTCCGGTGAATATAGATTTCCATCTTCGATCAGTTGTACCAATCCATAACCAACTTGTTCAATTATTTTGGTGTTTTGAAACATTTCGGCAGTCTTGTTAAATAATTCACTGTTTAAAGTTCCTTTTGTAGCCAAAATTCCGATTACTTGTGTTTGAGAATTATTGGCAGCAGGTTTAATAGCAGGTTCTATCCCTACAAATGGGATGTCATAATCTACACGAAGTTCTCGTATAGCATTTGTTGTAGCGGTATTGCAGGCAACAACAATTAACTTGCAATTATTCTCCAGTAAAAACTCTACATTTTTTTTGCTTAATGCAACAATTTCATCCTTGGTTTTCTGACCATACGGAGCATTTTTGCTGTCGGCCAGATAAATAGTTTTTTCATTTGGAAGTAAGTCATGAATAGCGCTCCAGATGGATGTTCCGCCAATACCAGAATCAAAAACGCCTATAGGATTATTGTTTGTCATAAAGCAAAATTACTATTTTTTAGATAAAATTTGATACTCTAAGTTAATTCAATTCCTGAAATTATACCAAGGATTAGTTTTAATTTTTTGTAAAAAAAAACTGCTCAATTTGTAGAATTGAACAGCTTTCTTTTTAAGTTTTGAATTTCTTAGAATCCTAAATCTTTTTTAACGTCAGCAGTGATGTTTGGACCATCAGCTAATAATAAAGTAGAACCATCTAAGATATATTGGAAACCTTTAGCTTTTCCAACTTTTTGGATAGAAGCTCTAACTTTTTCCATTAAAGGTTTTACGATATCTGTTTCTTTTTGTTGTAGTTCTTTTTGTGCATTGTCTCTGTAATCAACAATTCTTTTTTGCATATCCTGAACTTCTTTAGAACGCTCACCGTTAACAGCATCAGTTACTGTAGCAGCTTCTGTTTCATACTTTTTGATTTTTACCTGATATTCATCAACCATTTTTTTGTATTCAGCATCATATGTACCACTTAATTTTTGCAGTTGATTTTGAGCATCCAGCATAGCAGGCATTTTCGACATGATCTCGCTTACATCAACATGAGCTACCTTCGCTTGTGCGTTCATTGTGTTACTTGCTCCTAAAATTAGAATTGCAGCAATTAGTAAAGTTTTGATTTGTTTCATCATTTTTAAAATATTAATTAATTATTGGTCGTATTTGTTTTTTGCGTTTCGGCTTCTTTTGCTTTTTTAGCCGCTTCTCTTTCTTCTAAAATTTTCTTTCTTTTTTCTTCTAACTCTTTTTTACGCTGCTCATAAAGCATTTGTCTTTCCTCTGCTTTTGTCATCGTTGGCTCAGCAGTTGGAGTTTGTTCTGTTCCGGTTGCAGCAGGTTTAGCTGTTGTGCTTGTTTTTGCTGCCTCAGTTGGTGCCGGAGTTTCTGTTGTTGCTTTAGCTGTTCCAGAAACCGTGCCATTTTTTTTAGCTTCTCTTTCGGCTGCTAGGGCATTTCTCCTGTCATCATATTCCTTTCTTTTGGCCTCTTGTTCTAATTTTCGATCCTGAATTAATTTTTCTCTGGCCGCTTTTTTCTCATCAAGAGCTTTTTGACGATCTGCCATTGCCGGATTTTCGTCTATAGCATTTTCAAGATTTTCTTTCGCTTCCTGCTCTTTTAATTGTTTTTTCGTCAGTTGTTCACGTTTTTCTGTACGATTTAAAACTCTTAAAACCTGATCACTGATGTCAAATCTTTTATTACTGAAAAGCATCGTTAAATCGGATGATTTGTCAAAAATAAAATCATAATTTTTAGCTTCTGCGATATCCTGAACGGCAGTAAAAACCTGATCCTGAATTGGCTTTGCTAAAGCTGCTTTTTGTCTCATTAAATTACCATCAGCACCAAATTGTTTCTGCTGGTAATCCATCATTTCCTGTTCTTGAAACTTAATTTCAGTTTCTCTTTCCTCAATTAATTCTTTAGTTAGCAAAGCTTTTTCTGTTTTTAAGCTTTCCTTCAGTGAATTTATATTTAATTTTTTTGCTTCAACTTCTTGTTTCCACTTTTGAGCTTTTTGCTCTAATTGTGATTTAGCTTCTTTGTAATCGGAAACATTTTCTAAAATATATTCCATATCGATGTAGCCAATTCTAGTCGTCTTACCTTGTGCCTGACTTGTATTTGCTACAATCAAGGCTAAAAATATAAATAAAAATTGTTTTCTCATAACATAACTTTATTTGATGATTTTTAACCAAACGTTATTTCTCTAAAATTGTTGTCCAATAATAAAGTGAGGCTCCCATCCATTAGCTTTTGTTTGTCCAGGAAGCGCATCAAAGCCGTATCCATAATCAAATCCTAACATTCCAAAGGCAGGCATAAATACACGAACTCCTATACCGGCAGAACGACTCAGGTCAAATGGATTGTAGTCTTTGAACGTTGGATATGATGAACCTGCTTCTAAGAATGATAATACAAAAATAGATGCTGATTGTTTTAATGTAATTGGATAACGTAATTCCATAGAGAATTTATTATAAATTGTTGCTCCAATTGGATCTCCATTTGTGTTTACCGGAGTTAATGAGTTGTTAGGATAACCTCTCAACTGAATAGTCTCTCTACCATCCATTGAGTAGTTTGCCATACCATCTCCACCTAAGTAAAAACGCTCAAATGGAATTACACCTCTATCTTGATTATAAGCTCCTAAGAAACCAAATTCTGTCAGGGTTCTTAATACTAATTTTCCATAAACTTTAGTATACCAGTCTCCCTTAAATTTAATTTTATAATATTCTAACCAGTTGTATTTCTTTTGATCCACTTTTGCCGGATCAGCAGCAGCTTCCTGATAAGTGCTTACTTTGTTTCCATTTGAATCAAGATAATCTCCCTTTTTAATCATTTGGCCATTTGCATCACCATTTGTTGCATCAGCAGTAGCTCTTAATTTATATTCTTCCTGATTACCTAAATCAGCATAATCAATTCCATTGAACAAAGAGTAAGGAGGTGTAATTTTCGCAGAAATACTGAATTCAGAACCATAAGTCGGGAATATCGGGTTAACTCCTTTATTACTTCTTGAAATTCCAATAGTATATGCTAAGTTTCTTGACGCACCATTACCAAAAGTAAATAATCCTGTGTTGTAATTGTTCAAATCATAATGCTGATAACTTACAGATTGTGAAAGCACAAAGTAATCATCAGGTACAGTTAATCTTTTTGCTAAACCAACTTGTACTGTAAAAATATTAAAACTTCTGCTTCTATCAACAGTTCTGGTGACGAAATTATTGAGAAATTGCTTACTATATGAAATAGATGAACTAAATTGTACCGGTTTTTTCCCTCCGAACCAAGGTTCTGAGAACGATAAACTATAGGTTTGGAAATAAGTACTTCCTTGTAAACGTAAGGAAACTTTTTGTCCATCTCCCATTGGTAAAGGCTTGTATGCTTCTTTATCAAATAGTTTTCTGGCTGAGAAGTTGTTAAAAGAAAGTCCCAACGTTCCGATGAAACCTCCACCACCGTAACCTCCCTGAAGTTCAACCTGGCTGGATCCTTTTTCTACAACATTATATTCGATATCAACAGTTCCCGCTGCAGCATCAACATTTTTGAATTTTGGATCAATTGCTTCAGGATCAAAGAATCCTAACTGTCCAATCTCACGAATTGTTCTTACTAGCTGCTCTTTACTGTATTTTTCTCCTGGTTTTGTTCTTAACTCACGATAAATAACATGATCATTTGTTTTGTCATTTCCAACAACAGTAATTTTGTTGAAGTATGCAATTGGGCCTTCTGTAACTCTGATTTCAAAATCAATTGTGTCATTTACAGTTCTAACCTCTACAGCATTAATATTTGAGAATAAATACCCATTGTTTTGGTATAAATTGGTGATGTCTTCTGCGTCAGGTTTAGATTTGTCGGCAATTCTTTTTTCTAATAAAACGCCATTATAGGTTTCTCCTTTTTTGATTCCTAAATAGCTGTTTAAAAGGCGGTCTGAATAAACCGTATTACCTAAGAATTTAATGTTACCAAAGTAATATTTATTACCTTCTTCTACATTAATCTTAATGGCAAGCATGTTTTTTTGCTTGTTGTATTTGACAGAATCGTAAATAATACGGGCATCACGGTATCCTTTTTCTTTATAGGCTGCGACTACTTTTTCTAAATCTGTTTTGTATTTTTCCGGAATAAACTTAGAGGCTTTAAAAACACGGATAAAGTTCTTTTGTTTAGTGTCTTTCATTGCAGCGCGCAATTGACTGCTTGTGAGTTGTTTGTTGCCGATAAAGTCAATGTTGCTGATTTTAACTTTATCTCCTTTATCTACTCTTACAAGCATATTTACCTGGTTTCCTGCTATAGTATCAGGAGTAGTGGTAATGGTAACTTTTGTGTTGTAAAAACCGTCTTTTTTATATTTATTTTCAATATAATTTTTAGTTGTTGTGATTAAGTTTTCATTGACTATTTTGTTTTTAGTCAGATTATTATCCTTAATAAGTCCTTCGATTTTACCCTTCTTTACCCCAACGATCTTTACTTCGTTTAATTTAGGGAGTTCAATAATATCTAAATCAAGGTAAATACTGTCATTTTCTACTTTATTTACGTAGAAAGCGATTTCATCAAATAGTCCCAGTTTACCTAATTTTTTAATTGCACTACTAATTTCTTCTCCGGGAACAGTAATTTCCTGACCTTTTTGAAGACCTGAAAAGGTTACAACAGTTTGTTCATTGAAACTTATTTTACCAACTACGGAAACTTTGGCTAGAATATATTTTTTCCCTTGATCAAAAGGAACTCTTTCTTGTGCTTTAATTTGTGAAAAACTACCCAAAAGTAAAAGGGTAAGGACTATTTGTATTTTTTTTTGCAACACTAAAAAATTATTTAATTTGTTCACTGGTCTTTCCAAATCTACGTTCTCTTTTTTGATAACTAATAATAGCCTCATATAAATCCTGGTCTTTAAAGTCTGGCCACAAGACATTAGTAAAATACAATTCTGCATAGGCAATCTGCCACAGCAAAAAATTACTTATTCTATGTTCTCCACTGGTTCGTATTAATAAATCTACGTCTGGTAAATTTTGCGTGTAAAGATGCTCATTTATAATTGAATCGTCAATAGTGTCGATTGAAATTATATTATTTTTAACTTTATCACTAATTGCCTTTACGGCATTTACCAGCTCCTCTCTGGAACCATAGCTTAAAGCAAGAGTCAGTGTTAATCGGGAATTGTTTTTTGTTTTTTCCATAACATCCAAAAGTTCTTTTTGGGCTGTTTTGGGTAATTTGTCAAGATTTCCAATTGCGTTAAGGCGAATATTGTTTTCCTGAAGGGTAATAAGTTCTTTCTTTAATGAATTAATCAATATTTTCATCAATGCCTGAACCTCAAGTTTTGGGCGGTTCCAGTTTTCTGTAGAAAAAGCATATAGGGTTAAATACTCAATTCCGAGTTTAGCCGAAGTTTTGATTATTTCTTTTACAGATTTTGTTCCATTTTCATGTCCAAACGCACGCAAAAAGCCTTGTTGTTTTGCCCAGCGTCCGTTACCGTCCATAATAATGGCAAGGTGTTTTGGTAAGTTAGTGTGATCTATTGATTCTATTAAATTCATTTTATTCTGCGCAATAGCAAGGTTTTTTTCCAAAGGTATATGTTAAGGTAACACCTGAAAAAACATACCAGTCATTATTATTTAAATTTCCAAACTTTAAAATGTTTGAACTACTTGTGTTAGGATTACTTCCGTCAATATTGTCTGTAAAGGTATAACGTACACCTGTTTCAAGTCCTAAAACGAAACGAGGCGTTATGTTCGATTTTATACCTAATATTATAGGTATAGCAAATGAGCTTGATTTTTCAGAATAAATTATATTTGGGCTTGTAGTATACCTATATAAGTTGTCGAAGATAAAGAAATTTAGTCCTGAATATACATAAGGGGTGATTTTTGTACGATAATCATGCAGATTAAAATCAAAAAAATTGAATTCCAGCCCGGCAGAAAGTTCTTTAACATTATTATCAAAACGATAACCTCTTTGGTTTCGTCCTGTTTCATCCGATTTAAAATCGTTTCCGCTAACTTCTGACTGTGTATAAGAGAAGCGCCATGAATGTCTCGGGCTTCTGTTCCATTTGTAAAGAACACCGAAAGCTAGTTTTTCCGGGGCGATATAAGTTGTTTTGCCTACATCACCAACAAAGTTGCTTCCGCCAAGAAAAACACCAAGCTCATTGATTTGAGCATTTAGTGTAATAAGGGGGAAAAAACATAACAATAAATTAAAAATTTTCTTCATTTAATTCAAAATTGCGTGCAAATATAATAATTATCAATACGAATCAAAGTTCCTTTGGTTAAATGTGCTTTTTTTTCAATTTACGTTATGATTTTGAGCCATTTAATGATGATTCACTATATGCAGAACGAGAAAATGCGGTATTATCGTATAGTAAAGAATTAGAAAAGGGTTTAATTTCTTTTATCCTCTCCCCAGAGCAATTTATTTCTTAAGGTTTTTAGGAAAGTTTCGCCTGGAATTTCAACCATTTTAATTTTGTAATCTGTTTTTTTTATTTTTAAAATAGATTCGTTTTTCACTGAGGAAATCCTCGAATCTAAAGAAACCAAATATTGATCTTCCCTTCCTGTAACTCTTAAAGTGATTTCGGTGTCATCAGGAATTACAAGTGGTCTGGCGGTTAAATTGTGTGGTGCTATAGGTGTAATTACCAGACTTTTTACATCTGGTGTTAATATTGGTCCGCCACAGCTTAATGAATATCCTGTAGAACCGGTTGGAGTAGAAATGATTAATCCGTCTGCCCAGTATGAGTTTAAATATTCATTATTCAAATACGTTTCAACAGTTATCATCGAAGTAGTATCTTTTCTACTAACCGTAACTTCGTTCATCGCGAAATTAAGTTCTTCAAAAGCTTCATTCTTTGGTTCAGAAGTTAATCCTAATAAAGTGCGCTCAGAAGTGGTATAGTTTTGATCGATAACATATTGTAAAAGAATGTCAATGTTTTCTTTTTGAACTTTGGCAAGAAAACCTAATCTTCCGGCATTTATACCTAGTAAAGGGACACCTGAATTACGTACAAAAGCGGCAGCTCTCAAAATAGTTCCGTCTCCTCCAATACTTATTAGCATTTCAAAACTATTATCCAGAGCAGTATTAGAAGGAAATGTTTTGTATTCTTTCTTTATCAGCTGTTTTTCGTAAAGCATTTTCAGGAAATTTTCTTCAATTACCATCTCAACATTATTGGAATTGAAAAAAGAGAAAATGTCTTTTATAATAGGTTCTGTGCTATTTTGATAATATTGTCCGTAAATGGCTATTTTCATTCTTTGTTAAATTAGATAATTGGTCAATGTGTCAAATAGATAACTGAAAATGTGAAAATTATCTAATTAACAAATTTTCTCATTGGCACATTCGTAATTTAAATGTTGAGATATTTGTCTAAGTAATCTGAGCGTTCTTTTAAACTATTAATATAAGTGTCTTCCTGATGTTCTGAAATGATTTCATAGCCATATCTTCTGTAAGTTTGAATAATTTCATTGATGGCTCCCAAACCTATTTTGACGGTAATCTGAACATTTTCCAAATCTGCTTCAGATACAAAACAACCTAAAATTTTACCATTATTACTTTCTACAATTTGCGTTACTTCACTCATAGAATAATCAAGTAATCCTTTTTGAACGATAATAATAGCGCCCGGCTCTTTTAAAAATGGTGTTTCCTGAAAAAACTTCATAATATCTTCCATTTCATAATACCCAATATAAGCATTGTTTTCGTCAAGAATAGGAAGTATGTTGGTATGGTTTTTAGCAAAAACTTCCAGAACATCCAGCCAGATCATAGATTTTCTGGCAAAAAAACGTTCTAAAGTATATTTGTAGTCAATTGCTTTTTTATCTGTGTCAAATGTTTCTACATCTTCAGAAGATATACTCCCGATAAATATCCCGTCCTCTAAAATTGGGAAATGAGAAAAATTTACATCGATAAAAAAGTCCTGAATCGATGCTATCGTTTCCTGACTATCAATCGCTCTGAAATCGTTTGTGATATAGTTTGTAATTTCTGTCATAAATCATTGAAGATATTTGATGCAAAATAATCAAAAAATACCGAAAACTGCTGCGTTTTACTTTGTATTTTTGTCTTAACAAATATAGTGTTACTAGAATTAATTATCTATTTATATGACAAAGTTAAGTGTAAATATCAATAAAATTGCAACGCTTCGAAATGCAAGAGGCGGAAATGTTCCTGATTTATTAAAAGTTGCGACAGATATTCAGCGTTTTGGAGGGCAGGGAATTACGATTCATCCGCGTCCGGATGAGCGTCATATTCGTTATCAGGATGCTCGTGATTTGAAATCAGTTGTAACTACAGAATATAATATTGAGGGAAATCCACAGCATAATTTTATTGATTTGGTTTTAGAATGTAAGCCCGATCAGGTTACATTGGTTCCAGACGCAATAGGTGCAATTACTTCTTCTGCAGGTTGGGATACAATTAATAATCAATCCTATTTGACAGAAGTGATTCGGGAATTTCAAAGAAACGGAATCAGAACTTCGATTTTTGTTGATCCAATTTTGGAAATGATTGAAGGAGCAAAGAAAACCGGAACAGACAGAATTGAATTATACACTGAAGCTTTTGCGCACCAATACGATTTAGGAAACAAGAATGGAATCGATCCTTATGTGAAAGCAGCTGAGCTGGCAAACGAATTAGGTTTAGGAATTAATGCAGGACATGATTTGAGCTTGGATAATATTCAGTTTTTTAAACAAAATATTCCTGGCTTATTGGAAGTTTCAATTGGACATGCTTTGATTTCAGAAGCACTTTATCTTGGTTTGGATAATGTGGTAAATATGTATTTGAATAAATTGAAGTAATTCTTTAGAAAAAAACAAAATATGCTATACTCAAAAATAGAAGGCGAAGGAAAACCTTTTGTCATCATGCACGGATTTCTTGGAATGTCGGATAACTGGAAAACTTTAGCAGGCCAATATGTAGAAGCCGGATTTCAGGTTCATCTTTTAGATTTAAGAAATCACGGACGCAGTTTTCATTCAGACGAATGGAGTTACGAAGCAATGGTTCAGGATGTCTATGAATATTGTCAGGCAAATAATTTGACAAGAATTGATATTCTCGGACATTCAATGGGAGGGAAAGTAGCCATGCTTTTTGCAACAACACATCCGGAAATAGTAGATAAACTGATTGTAGCAGATATTGGTCCAAGATTTTACAAACAACATCATCAGGAAATTTTGGCAGGATTAAATGCGGTTGATTTTTCGATAAAACCAAGCCGAAACGATGTTGAAGAAATAGTGTCGCAATACGTTACTGATTTTGGGACACGTCAGTTTTTATTGAAAAATTTATACTGGAAGGAACCTGGCCAATTGGCTTTCCGGTTTTATTTAGATGCCTTTAATAACAATTTGGATGCGATTGGAAAACCGCTTCCTGATAATCTGGTTTTTGATAAATCAACATTATTTATCAGAGGAGGAAATTCGGGGTATATTCAGGATTCGGATTTAGATGGAATTCGTAAGCATTTCCCAAATTTAACATTAGAAACCATTCCAAATGCGGGGCATTGGTTGCATGCTGAAAATCCAAAAATGTTTTTCGAACTGACAACGGAGTTTTTAAAAGAATAACTGTTTTTGATAAAAAATTAGTATTTTTAAATAAATTTAAAACCTGGATAATTATGAAATTATTACTTAGACTCCTTGTTACTGCTGCCCTTGTTTTGTTGTTGTCTAACATTTTGACCGGAGTGCACGTTGCGAGTTTCGGTACAGCTGTAATTGTTGCTGTAGTTTTAGGATTGCTGAATGTTTTTATAAAGCCAATTTTGGTTATTTTAACACTGCCGGTAACATTTGTTACGCTTGGCTTATTCTTGTTAGTAATCAATGCTGTTATTATTTTGTTATCTACTAAGATTGTGGGTGGTTTTGCAGTTGATTCGTTTTGGACGGCATTAATTTTCAGTATTATTTTATCTCTTCTTCAATCTATTACTTATAAGATACTGGGAGACGATAAATAAAAACAAATAGAGCAGATTAAAACAGCTTCAAATACAATAGATTAAAAACTTGGTTGGGTTGCAAAAATTTTATAATTTTGCAACCCAATTTTATTATGTAAATTAAAGAAGAAGATGGATATTAAAAGAGTAGCAATAGACGCTGTTAACGAGACAATTGTGATGAACGTTGTTCACATGGATTATAAAGGTCAAGTAGCAAAAAGAATTAACGAAAAAATGCCTTTAGCGCAAGTAAAAGGATTTAGAAAAGGCGCAGTGCCTAAAGATCTTGTTGAAAAACAATACGGAAAAGCTATTAAGCAGGAAGAGATCAAAAAAGTAGTTGATTTGGCTTTAGAGCGTTATATTCAATCTGAAAGATTAAATCTTTTAGGAACTCCTCTTGCTAAAGTAAACGAAAATTTTAACTGGGATGCTGAAGAATTAACTTTCGAATACGAAATTGGTTTAGTGCCAAACTTCGAAATTGATCTTGAAGCTAAAAATAATATCGTAAAATATATCGTTACTGCTGACGATAAATTAATCGACGGACAAGTAGAGCGTATCCAAAAACAATTTGGAAAAGCAATTCCACAAGAAGTATCTGATGCAAAATCTGATTTAACTGGAACTTTCTCTAGCGAAGCAAACGGAATCAATAATACAACTACAATTGCTGTAGATGCATTCAGCAAAAAAGCTCAAAAACAATTCACAGGTAAAAAAGTTGGAGATGTTGTTACAGTAAGCACAAAAGGTTTATTTGAAGACGATCACCAATTGATGGATTACCTAAAAGTTGGTCACGAAGGTGTTCATGGTTTAGATGTCGAAGTAAACTTCACTATCGAAGCAATTAACGGTTCTGAGCCAGCTGAATTAAACCAAGAATTATTTGATAAACTTTTTGGTGAAGGTAAAGTAGCTTCTTTAGAAGATTTAAAAGCTAAAATTAAAGAAGATGCTGAAGCGCAATTTGCACAGCAAGCAGATCAAAAATTATTATTAGACGTTCAGGATTTCCTGATCGAAAACACAAAATTCGATTTACCAGCAGAATTCCTTAAAAAATGGTTGCAAACTGTTGGAGAGAAAAAACTTTCTGCAGAAGAAGCTGAAGTAGAATACGCAAGATCTGAAAAAGGTTTACGTTTCCAATTGATCGAAGGAAAAGCAATGGCTCAAAGTAACATTCAAATTACATTTGAAGATTTGAAATCATTTACTTCAGGTGCTATCAGACAGCAAATGGCTCAATTTGGCCAAACAAACCCAACTGACGAAGAAGTAGAAGGAATTGTGGCTAGAGTTTTATCTAACCAAGAAGAAGTGAAAAGACTTTCTGAGCAGGTTGTAGCAGCTAAATTGTTAGATTTATTCAAAGAAAAAGCAAATCCAACGACTAAAGAGGTTACTTACGAAGAATTTATTGCTGCGTCTTACGGAGAATAATTTCTAGAGAAACTATATATATTGGAGCGTCAGGATTTTTTTCCTGACGCTCTTTTGTTTTAATTAATTTTTGATTACTTTTCAGAAGCTAATCCAGCTATTCGTTACAAGTTTTTTTACGGCTGCCTTTTTTTGTAAGATAAAAAAAGAGCTTCCGTTGGTCGCTTTTTTTTACCAACAAAAAATAGTTGCCATTTCAAAAAGCTTTCCACTGCTATCTGGGCTAGAAATAAGACAAATTGACATCCTTTAGAAAGAGGTACAACCTTTGATGGAAGGATATATTATAAACGTAAAACTTAGAACACTTAAAATATGAACTACGGTAAAGAATTCAAAAAATTTGCTACAAAGCATCAAGGAGTAAATGCAATGTATTATGATAAAATCGTTGCTGCAATGACTCCAACAAACATGACACCATATATTATTGAAGAGCGTCAGTTGAATATTTCTCAATTAGATGTGTTCTCAAGATTAATGATGGACAGAATTATCTTTTTAGGAACTGGTATCGACGATCAAATCGCAAATATAGTTCAGGCACAATTATTATTTTTAGAAAGTGCTGATGCTTCAAAAGATATCCAAATTTACTTAAACTCTCCAGGAGGAAGTGTGTATGCAGGTTTAGGAATTTATGACACTATGCAGTACATCAAACCAGACGTAGCGACAATTTGTACAGGAATGGCGGCTTCTATGGGAGCAGTTTTATTATGTGCAGGAGCGGCAGGAAAACGTTCTGCTTTACCTCACTCAAGAGTAATGATTCACCAGCCATCTGGAGGAGCACAAGGGGTTGCTACAGATATGGAAATCAACTTACGTGAAATGTTGAAACTGAAAGACGAGTTATATAATATTATTTCTCATCATTCTGGTCAGTCTTTCGAAAGAGTACACAAAGACAGTGAGCGTGATTACTGGATGAAAGCTGACGAAGCGAAAGAATACGGAATGATCGACGAAGTATTAAGAAGAGGATAATTTTAAGGTTTAAATTGTTTTAAGTTTTAGGTTTCAGGTTCCATAAATAATGTACCAACTTGAAACCTAAAACTTGAAACCTGAAACAAAAAATAAATATTAAGCTGTAAAGAATTGAGTTTTTAAGTTTTAATTAAAATAAAAGACTTAGAATCTTAGTATCTTTGCAGCTTAGTAACTTAAATAAAGAATGGCAAAAGTAGTATTAGAATGTTCGTTTTGTGGAAGAAAAAAGCCAGAAACTAATTTATTGATCGCCGGAATCAATGCACACATTTGTGATAAGTGTATTGAACAGGCACACGGAATTGTATTAGAAGAATTAAAATCTAGTGGAAGCGCAAAACATATTGGTGATTTAATTTTAAAGAAACCAAAAGAGATTAGAGCTTTCCTGGATCAATATGTAATTGGTCAGGACCAGACTAAAAAAGTGATGTCAGTTGCGGTTTACAATCATTACAAACGTTTAATGCAACAGCAATTAGACGATGAAGTAGAGATCGAAAAAAGTAACATCATCATGGTGGGTCAAACGGGAACAGGAAAAACATTGGTTGCCAAAACAATTGCAAAAATGTTAGACGTTCCTTTAGCTATTGTTGATGCAACAGTGTTGACAGAAGCTGGATATGTTGGAGAAGATGTTGAAAGTATCTTAACTCGCTTGCTTCAGGCTGCAGATTATGATGTGGCTAAAGCAGAAAGAGGAATCGTTTTTATTGATGAAATTGATAAAATTGCCCGCAAAAGCGATAATCCATCGATAACACGTGACGTTTCCGGAGAAGGTGTGCAACAGGCATTATTGAAATTATTAGAAGGAACAGTTGTAAATGTACCACCAAAAGGAGGACGTAAACATCCTGACCAGAAATTTGTTGAGGTAAATACACAGAATATCTTATTTATCGCAGGAGGAGCTTTTGATGGAGTAGAGCGTATTATTTCAAAACGTTTAAATCGTCAGGCAGTTGGTTATTCAACTTCTAAAAATGTAGATAATATTGATAAAGACAATTTATTGCAATACATTATTCCGAAAGACATTAAAGACTTTGGTTTGATTCCGGAGATTATTGGTCGTTTGCCAGTTTTAACGCATATGGATCCTTTGGATAAAGAAACACTACGTGCGATTTTAACACAGCCTAAAAATGCATTAATAAAACAATATCAGAAATTATTTTTAATGGATGATGTTGAATTTACAATTACAGACGAAGCTTTAGATTTTATTGTAGATAAAGCTTTAGAATACAAATTAGGGGCTCGTGGATTACGTTCTTTATGTGAAGCTATCTTAACAGATGCTATGTACGAACTGCCAACGTCTGATGATACAAGTCTGACAATTGACAAAGAATACGCAGAACATACTTTAAGTAAAAACTTATTGAAACGTATGGAAATTGCTTCTTAAAAAAAATATAGCAAAACAAACTTTGCGTCTTAAAAACCTGCACAATTAAATGTGTAGGTTTTTTTTTATAATTTAATCAGTAAAAATGTTTTTTATAAACTTTTTCTTATATATTCGAGTTTAAATATTAAAAAACTCAGATTATGAAAAGGAAAATTAAAAGCCATGTAAAAGTAATAATGCTATTTTGTGTTGCATTATTGATGTTTAATTGTGAAAAGGAAGAAAATGCATCAAATCAAGTAGAAAGTAAAATTCAGACTGTAACGATTGATGAAGCAAAAAATTTCCTGACCCATTCTAAAACTAATTCTTTTGGAAAAACAGCCAACAACGGATTAGAGAATCTGGAACTTGATAAAATTTCTCAGGAAAAAATTAACGGAAGCGATCAGCTGTTAACCGTAATTCCTTTAGTAACAAATAATAGTTTTCAAAGTGATAGGATATTACTTTTAAAAGTAAACAACGAAATTAAGAGTGTAGTGTTTACTATGTATCCCGATGAGGATTCTGATAAAGGAAGTTTTTCTGGAGAGTTGTATTCGCATACCTTAGAGGGTAATTTTATTAGCGGGTTTAGAGCAAAAGATGGAGTTATTGTAAGTTGTTTTGTTGAAGATAATAATACAAAATCTACTGCTGTGACTGGAAAAGCTATTCGATTAAGAGAGGTTGTAGTTCAAAACAATTTGGTATATGCCTTAGATGTGTTTGGACCTACTAGCTTATTTGGGAATGATATGTATGGAGGATATAACAATTATAGTGGAGTTGAGTACTATTCTTGGGATGCAGCAGGTGGAGGAGGTGCTGGAAGTACCAACACTAGTCCAACAATTACAGCAATTTCGATCCAAAAACAAATCTATACTGATAAGCTGCCACCTTGCCTAAAAAAAGTATTGGATGATTTAATCAAGATATATGCAGGTCCAGGAAATATGATTGTTAAATTTGTAGGAAACGACCCGTCTTTTGATTATAATTGGAATATGGAAACTGGGATTAATAATTATGGGGTTTCAGGAAGAACTTTGCCTGAAACATATGGCGCTACAAAAGGTATAAAAACTATTTATGATATTAATCAATTTCCAAATGCTACAGAGCTGTCTTGGGCTAAAACAATATTGCATGAGTCTATACATGCTTATTTGATAACTTATTTTTATCGTGACGAGCCAAGTTTTGAAACTGACTACCCTGTATTATTTCAAAAGTATATGGACAGGAAAGAATGGAATGGTAATCATCACGAAGAAATTGCAACAAATCTTGTTAAATCAGTTGGAGACGCTTTAGAGGCTTATGGAATAAGTAAAGGTTATAAATTAAATAAACAGTTTTATCAAGATATGGCTTGGGGAGGACTTGAGCAGACTGATGTGTTTGCAAAGCTGTCTTTAGCAGATAGGAGAAGGATATCAGACACACTAAGTATTGAGCTTAGAGGGGAAGATGACTATGGAAATAAAAAAACACAAAAAGGTAAAAAAGCAGGCTGTTAATTACGTAATCATACCTAAGATTAGATATTGAACAAATTAAAATTTAGAAATTTTATTTTAAATTAATTGATTCTCCGTTTAGTGTGATAATAGTAGAAAAAGTTGATATTTTTTTCAAGATGTTAAGAGTCAATGTTTTAAATTTGAGTGTCTTGAATGTTTTGCTTTGTGAGATTTAAGTTAAAATCATGATTATGACAAAAGAACATAATCAAATAAATTAAGAACAAATATAATCATTGTGAAAAAATATAAATTTATAATTGTAATTAGCTGCTTGTTTATTTTAGCTGGATGTTCTTGTATAAAAAGAAAGATGATGCCAACAAATAATAAAGGAGGATATATTGTAAAATTAGGTAAACATGAAATAAAAACTGAAAATGAAAGTGTGACTGTTCGAGGGCATGTTTATGATGTGAAAACAAATAAACCATTAAATAATGCAACTCTCATAACGGGTTGTTTTAAATTTCAAACGACATCTGAAGGTGAATATTCATTTAGAACAAGAAACTTGAAGGGTGATGCTTTTTTTATGATTGCAGTTGTTTATCCTCATCGAGCTGTTGAAACAGACTATGTCGATATTTATAATAGAAAGGAGGTGATAATTGATTTCTATTTAGCAATGGATGAAAGACCAATTATTGAGTGTGAAGGAGTTGAGACATTAAAACGAATGCAAAACGAACTCAATAACTTAAAATAGTTTATTTTTAGATGAAAGGATATCATTTTTTTTCAATACTAATTATTTGTTTGTACCTTATCGGTGGATGTTCTTCTGAAAAAAGAAGGATTATACCAACATATAACTATGGTGGATATACAATCAAATTAGGCAAAAGTGAAGTTAAAAGCAAAAATGAAAGTGTGACTATCCGTGGACATGTTTATGATGTGAAAACTGGCAAGCCATTAAGTAATGCAACGGTTAGCTCGGGTTGTTTTAAATTTCAGACGACATCTGACGGCGAGTATTCTTATAGAACTAGAAATATTAAAGACAGTTATTTTTATATGGAGGTAATAGTTTACCCTTACAAGCCCATTGATACTTATTACATTGATATCTATAATAGGAAAGAAATAGTGGTTGATTTCTATTTAGAGATGGATCTTAGACCTATGGTTGATTGTGAAACTGGTTGGTCGCATGATCAAATGCAAAAAGAACTCAATAACCTAAAATAGCTAGAAGTTTTGAACTAAATATGATTTATAGAAAACCTGCTCATTTATTTGAGTAGGTTTTTTATGTATAAAATTTAAGTAATATTTTTCTTTCTTTGTTTTAAAGAGATACATTTGATTATTTATTCAAGCCAACCTATGATAAACGAAGTTTTAAAAAATATAGCTTATTTATATTATCCTAAAAATATATGTCCTTGGACTCAAAAAGAGCAATATCTAGAAACTGTGGAATATAAAAGATTAGAAACAGTAATAAATCTTTTTGATTCGGATGATAATCTGAAAATAAGAAATAGTATTAAAGAAGAATTTGATGAAGATTCAGTTTTAAAGGACTTTCAGGATTTTTCGAGACTGAATTGGCAAGACAGGTGTTATACATTTTTTTTGAATGTTGTTGAGAATGGGGAATTATGTTCAATTACTTTGTATTTAAGTATATTGGTTCCATATTATGTAATTGATACTATAATTCATAAGGAACAAATGATGATTTCAAAAGCTAGAATTGAAGAATTGGAAAAGGAAAATTTAGATCCAAGAAGAATGAAAGATTTGGTTTTAGAAGTAGAAGACATTCTTGAAAAGAAGTTGTTGTATTCGAAATTTCCTAAATCACTATTGAATAATAAATTTGAAGATATAAGTTTTCAAGATTCTTACTTAGGTGAATTTAAAATGTTTAATGCTTTTTTTAATAATCAAGTTATTTATCAAGATGAAAATGATAATTAAGAATTGTTTAGTTTTTCCGATACTATTTTCTGTCTTAGGGTTTTCTTGTAATAAAGAAAATAAAAAAGCAGCAGTATCTGAAAGCAATCAAAAAACAGAAAAAGTTTCAGAAAAGAAACCCCAAGTCGGAATCAACTACACCAATTATTATAAAGAAGCTCAACAATACTGCAAAACAAACAATCTCAATCAAAACAAATTTATTTTGATTGATTTAGGACTGCATTCCGGATTAAAAAGATTTTTTGTTTACGATTTTAAAAAGAAAGAAGTTTCGAAATCCTATTTGGTAAGTCACGGCTGTGGCGATAATCAATGGGGGAGAACTTCTTCTAAAGAGAAACCGCAAATAAGCAACGAATTTGATTCACATTGTTCTTCGGTTGGGAAATATGTGGTTTTGGATCGAGGTGTAAGTCAGTGGGGAATTAAAGTGAATTATATTTTACAGGGAAAAGACAAAACTAATTCAAATGCCCGAAGTCGTGCCATTGTTTTACATTCCTGGGAAGCGGTTTCGGATAGTGAAGTTTACCCAGAAGGAACGCCAGAAGGCTGGGGATGTCCGGCAGTTTCCAACGAAAGCATGAAAGAAATCGACGAACTTTTGAAAACAAATAAAAAAGTTTTAATGTGGGTTATTAAATCCTAATTTTTGGTTGTTATGAAAAACTAAATTTGCTTGATAGCCCTGATCGAAACGGCATCCTTTTGCTCTGGGGTTCAGAGCAAAAGATAGAGTGGAGAGCAGGACTAAAGGTTCTTTTAAAAACGATAAGAATCTGCTCCTAAAAATTATTGTACTCTAAATTTCTCTCTATATTCAATAGGTTTCATACCAACCATTTTATAAAATACTTTTCTAAAAGCTTTTGGATCGTTGTAACCGGTTTTTTCGATAATTTCTGAAATCGACAGTTGCGTTTGTTCCAGATATTTTTTAGAGCTTTCTACTCGTATGTTTTGGAGATATTCTATTGGCGGAATTCCCGTAACTTGTTTAAAACGACGTGTCATGTTTCGGGCGCTTGTTGGAATGTCTTTGGTAATTTCTTCCAGTTTTTCGATAGTGTGGTACTGACTTTCTATTTTTTGCTGTAACATGGCAACCAAAGTGTCATTGTGTAAATGATTGGGTCTAAAAGTGCTGAAATAACTCTGTTTGTAACGATTTAAATCGATAGAAAAGATCTTCGCAATTTTGACAGCCATTTCGTTGCCGCAGAATTTCTGAACCAAAAGAATCAATAAATGAAAAGTTGAGGTTGATCCGCCGCTTGTGTACAGACTACCGTCGGCGGTTAATGTTTCTTCGGGTTTTAATTTAACCATTGGGAAAGCTTTGGTAAAAGCACTGCAGGCGTCGACGTGCGTAGTTGCCAGTTTTTCATTTAATAAACCGGAAGCAGCAAACAAAAATGCTCCTGTACAAAAACTAGCCAATTCGGCTCCTGCCTTGTGCTGTTTTTGCAACCATGGAATAAAATTTTTATTCTTCTTTATCATTTCACTCATATTGTCCGTCGTAAAGGCCGGAATCAAAATAAGGTCTAAAATAGTGTCTGAACTTTCAATAGAATGGCTTTCGTATCCAAATAAACTTCCCTGATCAGGTTGTTCTTTGGATTGAAAAATCATGATTTCGAATGGCTTTTCTGTTGTAGGACTCAGTTTATTTGCTGTTTCAAACACTTCGAGAATGGCAGCAATACTTAACAATTTGTAGTCATGTGGTACTATTAATCCTAGTTTCTTGCTCATGATTTTTGTGGTATTTAGGAATTAGCTTCCTGGCAAAAATAAGCATTTTGTCTTAAATGCCCCTAAAAATGACTTTTATTGACATTTTAAACTAATCTTAAAAAATTAAATTTGTTTTAATTAATTCGTAATTTTATAAAGATGAAAACAAAAATCTTCTTAAATCTTGCCGTAAAAGATTTAAACAAGGCAGTGGCTTTTTATAATGAACTTGGTTTTCCGACCAATCCAAAATTCACCAACGAAAAGGGCGCTTGCATAGTTATTGACGAAAATATATTTGTAATGCTTTTGGTAGAAGAGTTTTATAAAACTTTTACCAAGAAGCAAATTTGTGACGCTTCGAAAGCAAGCGAAGTTTTGATTTCGATTTCTCTAGACTCACGTGAAAAAGTGGATGAAACAATACAAAAAGCAATAAAAGCAGGAGGAACAGATTATATTGAAGCAAAAGACTATGGATGGATGTATCAGAGAACTTTTCTGGATGTAGACGGACATCATTGGGAAGTTTTTTATATGGATGAAAGTCAGATTCCAAATGAGATGTAAAAAATAAATAAAAGTAAACTATTAAAATACAATATGATAACAATTAAAAATACGGTTAATGCGCCTCTGGATAAAGTGTGGAATTTCTGGAACACACCTGAACATATTACAAAATGGAGCTTTGCTTCGCCAGATTGGCATACTCCTTATGCAGAAGCTGATTTGAGAGAAGGAGGAAAATTCAAATCAACTATGTCTGCAAAAGATGGAAGTATGAGTTTTGATTTTGGTGGTGAATTTACTTTGGTAAAACCAAACGAAGCACTTTCGTATGTGATGGGAGACGGAAGAAAGGTCGAAATTACTTTTGCCGAAACAGCAGACGGAGTTGAAATCGTAGAAAGTTTTGATCCGGAAACACAAAATCCGGAAGAAATGCAACGCGCTGGCTGGCAGGCTATTTTGGATAATTTTAAGAATTATGCAGAAAACAATTGATTTTTTACAGGTTCAAAGTGATAAAGTCTCAAAGGTGCAGAGTAACTTAAAATAACTTATTTATATTCTATGGTTTAAAAAAAGAATAACTATCTAACTAACTCAAAAAAAAAAACAAAAAAGATGACAAAACAAATTTGGTTAAACCTGCCTGTTAAGGATGTAGCAAAAGCGAAAGATTTTTTCTGGAAAATTGGATTTTCGTTTAATGAACAACACGATACGCCAAGTTCAACTTGTATGGTTGTGGGCGAAAATAATTTCGTGGTAATGCTTTTTGAAGAAATGTTGTTTTCCAGTTTTTCTCAAAATGGAATTATTGACACGAACTCCGGTTCTGAAGTTTTGATTTCGATTGATGCAGAAAGCAGGGAAGAAGTAGATGAGCTTGCTAAAAAAGCAGAAGAAGCAGGCGGAACTGTTTTTGCTCCTCCAGCCGAAAGTCAAGGCTGGATGTACGGCTGTGGTTTTGCCGATTTAGACGGTCATCGCTGGAATGTTTTATTTATGGACTTTAATAAATTGCCAAATTGAGATGGAGAAATTAATTTTTAATATTGATATAAAAGCTTCTAAGGAAAAGATTTGGAGGATTTTATGGGATGACGAGACTTACAGAAAGTGGACAAGTGCTTTTGCAGAAGGAAGTCACGCGGAATCGAATTGGAACGAAGGGGATAAAATATATTTTTTAGGACCAGGCGGAGCAGATGGAATGAATAGTCTTATTGAAAGAAAAATTCCAAATGAATATATGGCTTTTAAACATCTTGGCGAAATTAAAAATCATAAGGAAGTTCCGCCAAATGAAGAAACAGAGAAATGGAGCGGTGCAATGGAAACTTATAGATTGGATCAAAAAGGCGATGTTGTAGATCTTCATGTAGAGGTTGATGTAATCGAAAAACATATTGATTATTTCAAAGATGCTTTTCCAAAAAGCTTAAAAATTGTCAAGGAATTATCTGAATAGCAGAACATCTAGTATAGAAGAAAGAGAATAGGCCTTGAACTATGTTTAAGGGAAAATTAATAATTAACAATTAATAAAAAAAACATCATGGCAGCAATTAATCCATATTTAATGTTTAACGGAACTTGCGAAGCAGCATTCCTGTTTTATAAATCAGTTTTTGGCGGGGATTTTCCCTATATAGGAAAATATAAAGATGCTCCGACAGAAGAAGGAGATGCACCACTTTCAGAAGAAGCTTTAAACCGTATCATGCACGTTTCGCTTCCAATTGGAAATACTATTTTAATGGGAAGTGATAGTCATCCGAAATACGGAGATGTAGGTTTTGGAGATAATTTTTCCATTTCTATAAATACAGAAAGTAGAGAAGAGGCAGATAAAATCTTTAACGGACTTTCGGCTGGTGGAAAAGTAGAAATGGCTATGGATGACACTTTCTGGGGATCTTATTTCGGAATGTTTAAAGACAAATTCGGCGTAAACTGGATGGTAAGTTTTGATAAAAATCCGCCAGTGGGAGAATTCTAAAGTTACGTTATTTTAATAGTAGAACATAATTGTTAAATTACTTGAAAAAGCACATTAAAATGTGCTTTTTCGTTTCAAAAAAACAAAGATTATTCTTTTTTATCAACAAGAGATTGTCGATTTTTGTCGCTTCAAAATCAATAAAGATAAAATGGCGACAGAAGATAAAGAGATAATTTTATTAAAAGTTTCAGGACACGATAAAATTGGAGTTACAGCAGGTTTAACAGCTGTATTGGCGGCGTATGATGCGAATATTTTAGATATTGGCCAGGCTGATATTCACGATACACTTTCTTTAGGAATTTTATTTGAAATTGCTGCAGGATCTTCGTCTGCACCAGTTTTAAAAGATCTTTTATTTAAAGCCTACGAACTGGAAATTAAAGTAAAATTTATTCCAATTTCTATAGACGACTACGAAAAGTGGGTAAAATCACAATCGAAACAACGTTATATTATCAATATTTTGGGTGAAAAACTAGCTGCTTCACAATTGGCGGCCGTAACCAAAATCATGTCAGATCAAAACCTGAATATCGATTCGATTATACGATTAACAGGAAGAACTTCTATTGTCGAAAAAGAGCAGTATCCACGTTCTTGTATCCAATTGTCTGTAACAGGCGAAATTGTAAACAAGATTATTATGACAGCAAGTTTTATGGAAATTTCCAGAACACTTAATGTCGATATTTCATTTCAGGAAGATAATATTTACAGAAGAAACCGTCGTTTAGTTTGCTTCGATATGGATTCTACATTAATCCAAACTGAAGTAATCGACGAATTGGCAGAATTGAACGGAGTAGGCGATCAGGTAAGAGCAATTACAGAATCGGCTATGAATGGAGAAATTGATTTCAACGAAAGTTTCAAAAAGCGTATGGCTCTTTTAGAAGGTTTGAGTGAAGAAGTTTTACAAAAAGTGGCTGTAAATCTGCCAATCACACAAGGAGCACATCGTTTAATGAAAGCCTTAAAATATTACGGTTATAAAACAGCCATTCTTTCGGGAGGATTTACTTATTTCGGAGAATATCTGCAAAAAGAGTTAGGAATAGATTACGTTCACGCGAATCAATTAGAAATAAAAGACGGAAAACTAACGGGTAAATATATCGGAGATATCGTTGATGGACAAAAGAAAGCGGAGCACCTTAGAGCAATTGCCGAAAAAGAAGGGATTCATATCAATCAGACAATCGCAGTTGGTGACGGTGCAAACGATTTGCCTATGCTAAATTTAGCCGGTTTAGGAATTGCTTTTCATGCCAAACCAAAAGTAAAAGAAAGCGCCTCAACCTCAATCTCAAGTTTAGGATTGGATGGTGTTTTATATCTTTTAGGATACCACGATAGATATATTGATATGATGTAGAAAATAAAATTTAACGTCATTTTTGTCATTTCGACGTAAGGAGAAATCTTCGCAAGTAACTCGACAATCAAAATAAAACAAAACCTCAGTCTTTCTAATAAGAGCTGAGGTTTTTTTATGTGGGCATGCCCCGCCAGAAAAAGGCGGGTCGGGCTATCCGTTCCAATCTTTTTGTCTCGTTAAAAAAACGAGACAAAAAGGATTTCCACTGCTATCCCTCATGCGAGTTTAGTGGAATTAGCATTTTTTAAGTCAATCAATCTTATCTAGAGAACTAATAAGTAGGAATGTTTTGTGTCTTATTTTGATATAATTAAAACATTTTTAGGGTATTAGGAATTAATTACTCATTTTATCTTTAGGAGGTTATTACTGTATTAGTAAATCATAGTAGATTTTCAAAAGGAGTTAACAGGAATTAAAATTGAAGAAATTTATAGAACAATTGCTTTATAAACTGTTTTTGTGAAATATCCTCCTTATTTGGGATCGTAAGATATAGTATCTAAAGCCAATTTGTGAATTATTATTTGTAACAAAAAATCATAATTAATTATAAGCTATGGAACCAATAAAAGAAATAATCAGATCGTTAAATTTTGGAACAGATAATCCAAATATGTTCAATGTAGAGCAAGTAATGAATTCGTTTAAGCAAGGCAGAGTTAAACTACCATTATTGAAAAAAATTGGAGGAGGTGGAAATTGTGCTTCTGTTGCAATAATCAAAGCAGCAATCGGCACTTTTGGATTCGAAAATGTTTTCAAATCTATCGTGATTGATGACATTAATCAACGTTTTTTAGTTGACTTGAGAGATAGAAAAAAAACAGTTTATTCTCTTTCTTTCAAAAATTATAAACGTGCTGCCGAAATGTGTGATTTTGAGCAATTTGGGACGGATGGAAGTTCGAAAAATATTTTGGAGTTTGCAAAGTTCTGTTTTGCTGTAATGGCAGAAATTAAGCGCAATGAGTATAGGATTAATCGCAGCTATAGAAGAGCTGTAGACGATTTAAACAAAGGAGAATCGACTTATTATATTCATGAATATCTTGGGCTCAATGCAAATGATATTAAAGATATTTCAATTGAAAATTTATCAACCATTAAAAATTTAATTTTATGGAATCCGCCTCATGCTGTATATAGTAGTGAAGGGTTTTATGATGAAGCATGGAGTGAAGTAAATGGAAAAAAGATTGATCCTATACAGCCATTATCAATGTTGGCTAAAATACATGGTGATGGAACTTTGAAGTATAACCCAATAGGTGCACAAACTTTATCTTGAAGAATTTTCTAGATATTTTGAAAAGTTAAATCTTAACATTTTAAAAAAGTTTTACTTAATACAAGAAAGACTCTCGATATTATTTTTAGCTTCCTAATGAAAGTTTGTAATATTGAATATTACAAAAAAATAAGACAAGTAACTTTCATAGAACAGCTTCCTGCTTTGGCTAAAGTAATAAAGTATTAAGTTGCTAATGTGGCTTTAGCCAAAATTAATAAACAGGTTAGAAATCATCCTATCCAATCAATCTTAGCGAGAAAACTAATAAGTAGGAATGTTTTGTGTCTTATTTTGATGCAATTAAAACATTTTTAGGGTATTAGGGATTAATTACTCATTTTATCTTTAGAAGATTATTGTTGTAATAATAGATAATTGTTGATTCTCAAAAAAAGTTAATAAAGTTCAAGGCACTCAATTTTAAAATTGAGTGTTTGCATCTTTTAATAAACATTATGTTTTAGAGGTCAATTTCACGCTCAATTTTATAATTGCAGAAATACCGACAGGAATGAACATTTCAGAAAAAAATGATTGAGTTTCTTTTTAAGGCACAGATGAAATAAAAAACACATAACTAGATTAATAATAGAAAGTTGATATCTGATAACATGAAACACCAAAACAATTATTCTATTTCAATTTTGACAGACAAGTCAAGACTTAATGAAATTTACAAATTGCGTGTAGAAGCTTGGGAAGCATCTTTGAGTTCAAATATTATAAACCATCAAAAATATCCTGAAGGATTTACAGATGAATTTGACAACGATAGTATACATCTAATCGCAACATATGCTGATAGTAACAAAATTATGAGTGCCTGCAGAGTAACATTTTTTGATAGCTTGAATAATTATCCTTATGTTGGAATTGATAAAAAAGGACAATTCCCAATCTCAAATTTTTCCTTAATAGGCAGAGGAGTTCGGAATATCAACTTTCGCTTTAAAAGACTGCAATATGATTTTGTATCATTAGCATTGGACATTTGTAAAAAAAACAATATACAATATGCGACAGGACATGCATACAATGAAAATACTTATATGCAAAACCTAATGTTGGAATTAGGCTTTAATTTCTATTGCGAAATGGAGAAAGAAAACTATAAAAATCTTGAGATAGGATTTCCAGGTAAATTGTTTATTGCGGACTTAACTAAATAGAGTAGGGCTGTTGTCATTTAAACATTGCAGAAAAAATGATTGAATTTCTTTTTAAAGCTTAAAAAAAGAATGGCAAATAATTTTTCATTGAATAGCCTCCTGCCTTAGCTTGAGGAATAAAATAATAAAGATAAAAATAGGCTTTAGCCAAAATGAACACACAGGGTAAAAATTCGACTAAAGCCCATAAATATTTGATACTCTTTTAATCACTAACTAAAGCTAGTGGCAATTCAAGAATATTATTTTTTAAGAAGTTGTTACTGCTAATTTCTAGACTCCAATTCCTTTTTAATTTCCTTCAAAGTATTCATATTCAAAATAAAAATAGGAAGCAATGCAATCGGAATTACATTGGAGGCGCTGAAACCTTTATTGGCAATAAGAAAGATGTTAAGACCAAATAAAAGAAGTAAAATAACACCAAATAAATAGGTGACAGTCTTTAATGATTTCTGTGTTTTAACTAGTTCTTCGCTAGTCATTTCGTTGAACTTCTTTTTCATTTTGGTTGGTTTTGTTCGGATTTGGATAAAATTTATATTTTGGTTGGTTGCATTTCTTTCAACTGTTCCAAATAATCTCTTTGGTTAGAAAGTCTAGGAATTTTATGCTGTCCGCCTAATTTATCTCTTTCTTTTAGCCAGTCATAAAAAAGATTTTCTCTGGCTACGTTAATTACCAGCGGATTCAAAGTCATATTATTGTAGCGTTTCGCTTCGTAATCGGAGTTTAAAGTCTGTAATGTTTCGTCCAGAACTTTTTGGAAAAGACCAACATCAGCCGGTTTTTTCTTGAATTCGATCATCCATTCGTGAGCGCCTTTTTCTTTGTCCTGCATAAAAATTGGAGCAACCGTATAATCAATAACTTCCGTTTGAGTTACCTGACACGCTTTTGCAATGGCCTGATCAGTATTTTCGACCATTAATTCTTCGCCAAAAACATTAATATGATGTTTGGTTCTTCCCGTAACTCTAATTCGATAAGGATTCAACGAAGTAAAACGAACGGTATCGCCAATTAAATAACGCCACAAACCAGAATTTGTCGTAATGACAATCGCGTAGTTTTTATTCAGTTCAACATCGGCTAAACGAATTACTTTTTGATTTGGAGTTCCAAAAGTATCCATTGGAATAAATTCGTAGAAAATTCCGTAATCCAGCATCAATAATAAATCACTGGAATTATTCAAATCCTGAATAGCGAAAAAGCCTTCAGAAGCATTATAAATTTCATAGTATTTGAAATCTTTACTTGGTAAAATTTTCTTGTATTGCTCTTTGTAAGGAGAAAAACTCACGCCTCCATGAAAATAAACTTCAAGATTTGGCCAAATTTCCAATAGACTTTGTTTGCCTGTGTTTTCTAAAACTTTATTCATTAAAACCAGCATCCAGGACGGAACTCCTGCAAAACTGGTTACATTTTCATTTTTAGTTTCATTAATAATCGCCGTCATTTTAGTTTCCCATTCGCTCATTAACGAAGTTTTACTGCTTGGCGTACTGCTGAATTCCGCCCAGATTGGCATGTTTTCAATTAAAATTGCCGATAAATCTCCAAAGAAAGTATTGTTATTTTCATAAATCTGAGAACTTCCGCCTAAGCGAAGACTTTTTCCTAAAAACAACTCAGAATCTTCGTTATTGTTCAAATAAAGACATAATAAATCTTTACTTCCTTTATAATGACAATCTTCCAAAGCTTCATTACTAACAGGAATAAATTTACTCTTAGCGTTTGTTGTACCGCTGGATTTGGCAAACCATTTAATAGGAGTTTCCCAAAAAACGTTTTGCTCGCCTAAACGGGTACGCTCGATAAGAGGTTGTAATTCTTCGTAAGTAGCAATAGGTACTCTTTCGGCAAAGGTCTGATAAGAGCTAATTGTCGAAAATTCATATTTTTTTCCAATAATCGTATTTTCGGATGCCGTCAATAAATTGTGCAATAATTCTTCCTGAACTTCATTTGGGTATTTTAAAAAAAGCTCTATTTGATGAATCCTTTGTTTAAGAACCCAGGAGGCAAACGAATTGATTATGGATAAAGGCATGAATTTGATTTTTAGATTACTGATTTCAGGTTTTAAATCTCACAATCCATGTAAAACAAAAAACTTAAAATTTGAATATCGAGCGACAAATAGTAACTTTGCCGTCATATCAAAAATAGTATTTTTTTGTAAAAAACAATTCGATTTGAGACAAAGATTCTACTAATAAGGTCGAATTTTAACACTAAAAACTTTAATTCTTTTGATTCATCTAAATCAGCAATATAAATAAAAAGAGCAATGCAATATCAAGGTGTCCTGACAAAAATGCAAACCGAATTGGGAAGTCCAATTCAATATTATTTAGTTTTTGAAGATAGTTTTCTAAACGTGAATCAATTACTGGATAAAGAAATCGAAATCAATTTTGTTGGATTTCAATGTTTGAATTGCGGTAAAAAGAAAAAAATATATAGACAAGGTTTTTGTTACGATTGTTTTTACTCTAGTCCGGCAGTTGGGGATTGGATTATGAGACCAGAATTAAGTACAGCGCACCTGGGAATTGCAGACCGAGATTTAGATTACGAATCAAAAGTACAGCTTCAGCCACATATTGTTTATTTAGCATCAGCTTGTGAAATAAAAGTAGGTGTAACCCGTAAAACGCAGGTTCCAACGCGCTGGATAGATCAGGGCGCTTCTCAGGCAATTGCTGTTGTTGAAGTTCCTAATCGATATTTGGCAGGAATTACTGAAGTCGCTTTAAAAGACCACTATACTGATAAAACCAATTGGAGAAAAATGTTGCAGAATTCGGTTGAGGTTTTTGATCTGGTTGCAGAAAAAGTAAAAATCGAAAGTTTAATTCCGGATGAGGTTAAAGAATATTTTTACTCTCAAAAAAATGATTTGTTTGATTTGCAATATCCTGTTTTAAGTTATCCTACAAAAGTAAATAGCTTAAATCTTGATAAAACGCCTTCTTTTAGCGGTAAATTAACTGGAATTAAAGGACAATATTTGTTATTTGAAAGTGGGACAGTATTTAATGTAAGAGGCTCAGAAGGATATGTTGTTGAAATAAACGTGTAAGGTTTTATTAGCAAATTGTTATGTTTTTTTGCTATAAAGTTATTTTAATTTAAAATTTACAATTTATTTTGTGGTTTTGTGTTAATTAGTTGATGAATAATTATAGCTTTGATGTGTTGAAGCAAGTTTAATTTTCAAAAAACAAATACCTCAAACAAATACCACATGAGCAGCAAAAAAAAAGTTAATGCTTTTAGGCGTTCACTAATGCAGAAATTAACCAGGAATGTTGGCAATTCAGGCATTAATAATAGTGAGCCCATTGATAAAACCAGAATTAAAAAAGTTTTAATTTGTAGACCAAATGGTCGCTTAGGAAATATGCTTTTAATTACTCCTTTGATTGAAGAAGTGACTAAAACTTTCCCGGATTGTAAAATTGATGTGTTTGTAAAAGGGTTTGTTGCTCCAATTGTTTTTGAAAATTATGATAATATCGATAAAATTATCCCACTGCCTAAAAAACCTTTTAAAGAATTAATCAAATACTTTAAAGTCTGGACTTTAATCAAAAAACAGAACTACGACATTGCAATAAATGTTGATCAGAATTCGTCATCAGGAAGACTTGGAGTTAAGTTTTCAAGTGCTAAATATAAATTCTTTGGAGATTTGCCTGAAAATGTTATTGTCGAACATGCAGATTATGAACATATTGCAAAATACCCTGTTTATAATTTTAGGCATTATTTAAGTCAATTCGGAATAGAAGAAAAAAAAGAACCTGTAGCTTTAATAGATTTAAAATTATCAGGAAAAGAAATTGAAAATGGAAAAAACATCCTGAACAATATAATTGATTCTAATAAAAGATCAATCGCAATCTTTACCTATGCAACGGGCGAAAAATGCTATAATCCGGATTGGTGGGAACCCTTTTATGCGGAATTAAAAAAAGAATTTCCAAACGAAAATATTTTTGAAGTTTTGCCCGTAGAAAATGTTTCTCAAATCAATTTTCAGGCCCCCACTTTTTACAGTAAGGATGTTCGCGAAATTGGTTCTGTTCTGGCAAACGTAGATGTTTTTATAGGTGCAGACAGTGGAATTATGCATTTGGCAAGTGCGTCTAAAGCACCAACTTTAGGTTTGTTTTCAGGTTCAAATATTAAAAAATACGAACCTTACGGAAACGGTAGCAAGGCTTTGGATACAAATATTTTAGGTATTTCAGATTTTATTAAAGCCATAAGTAACATTCTGGATAAATAGAATTTTAAAATAAAATAAAAGAAAAATCCTGTTCAAGAGAAATCAAGAACAGGATTTTTTATTGAAGTTAGTTCTAAAAAACTTAGTGTCTCAGTATCTTAGTCCCGATAGTTATCGGGATAGCATCTTATAAATTTAAGGATTCTTTTTCTTAAAAAGACCATTCAGCAAATCACTGGCTTTCTTAGTAACTTCTTGCGTCTTTTGTTCTTTTTCTGTTTTAGCAGCCTGAGTTGTGTCTTTAGCTTTTGTATTTTTGTTGATTAAATCCGTAAGCGCTGCAGTCCCTTTTTGTGTCAGTTTTTCTTTCTGCTGATTAACCAATTGTGTTGTTAGATTGCTAACAGCAGTTTTCATATCAGTACTGATTTTTGGATTTGAAAAATTCCCTGTCAAAGAAGCATTAATCGGAATATTATCCAGTTTGGCTGCATCTGCAGGAGATAATTTAGCAATTAAATTGTTGGCTTCTGTTCCTAAATATTTAGCAGGAACATCAAATTTTAGACTGTAATTCATAGTTTGATCAAAGCCATGAGTACCGCCAACAGTTACTTTTATATCCTGATATTTGATATCAAAAGGTTTTACATTAACCTTTCCATTGTCAAAAGTTAATGCTGCTTTGATATCATTTAGATTTACTTTATTCAGATCAATAAACTTAACGTTTGAGCTTAGTGCAGTAAGTAAAGTAGAGTTGCTCGAATTTACAGTAGTTGAAAGTAATTGCCCAATCAAATCTCCGGAAATCGATTTTAAATCTGGAGTTAATTCTTTGGCATCTAAATTTCCGTTTAACTTAATAGTTGAATTTAGTTTTCCATTGATAATTCCAGCAATTGGAGCAATCTTTTTCATCATATCCAATTGCGTAAAAGTCTGTGCAATATCAACCTGATTAAATCCAAGATTCATGTCAAAAGTCGGTACTTTTTCTTTGGTAGAAACCGCTCCGTTAAGACCTATCGATCCTCCGAAAATATTGGTTTTAAAGTTTTCTAAAGTTGCTTTTTCATCTTTAATCAACAATCTTCCGGAAACATCTTTTAGTTTTAAATTGTCGTATAAAACCGTTGTTGCTTTTGCATTTAAAGTACAGTTTAAGAATGCAGGAATCTTCATTGCTTCAGCTGGTTTTGCTGCGGTTTTGGTTTCTTCTTTTGCAGGTTCTCCGGCAGTCATAAAATCATCAACAGCCAATTGATTCGAACTCATATTGAAATTCCCTCTTAATTCTTGTTTTTTAAACAAAAAACCATAGAAATTCTCCAAAACTCCATTAATGCTGATGTCGCTTTTTCCGGTTGTAGCATCAAACTGTTTTAGGTTGATTTTGCTCGGATTAAACTCCACCAATGCGGTGCTGATGTTCATAGATTTATTGTTTTCATCTGTATATTTAAATCCTGATAAACTCATTGTACCGGCATTTTTGATGTTTTGGTATTGACTTTTTTCTACAGAAGCCATATCAAAATTAGTCGTTACATCTGCTTTCAAAATACCAGCAAGCGGTTTATCCATTTTAATTGGATAGGCTTTTGAAAGATTAGCCAAATTGATTGTTCCTTTCAAAGCCGCATCTACAATAGGATTTACAGTGATGTTTTTGATATTCGCTTTAGCATTAAAAACATCTTGGTCAATTCTGAATGAAAGTTTATCTAAGTTGACGTAAGTATCATTTAGGATTCCTGTCTCGTTGATGATTTTAGTATCAATTACAATATTCTGAACCGATTTTGGTAGGTTAGGATATTGGAAAGAAGCATTGTTGGATGCAATTTCGATATTAAATTTTGGAACAGTTGTTTCCGTCAATTCTCCTTTTGCAAAACCATTTACAGTAAAGTCTCCGGTAGTTTTTACGCCATCTAGACTTGAAGCATAAGCAGATGGAATTAAGCCTAGGAAATTTGTAAACGATGAAGTAGGAGTCTTAAACTTCAAATCATAAATTTGTTTGTTTTCAGCCATTTGGATAAATCCGTCAAATTCTAAAGGAAGTTGATTGATTAAAGCTTTGTTTTCTTTAAAAGTATATTTGCTTTGGTCCAAATCAATTCCAAGAACAGCATCTAAAGTCAGTTTTACATTTTTCATGTAATTCATTTTATCCATATCCAAAGAAACTTTAGCCGTAGACTTTGTAGTCAAATCTAATTTGGAATTGGTAAAATCTCCGGTTCCTTCGTGATTTAAACTGTCAATGACCATTTTGATTTTAGAACCCTGATCGATATATCTGAAAGTAAAATTTTCGATTTTATAATTTTGAATTTTTAAAGAAAGCGGTTTACTCTCTTCGTCTTTCTTTTCTTCTTTTTTGTCTTTTAATGCAATGTCGAAGTTTCCAACACCATCTTTATTAAAAATGATATTAACTAATCCGTTTGTAGAACTAATTCCCTGAATACTTAAAGGCTCTTCTTTTCCTTTGAAAAGTTCTTTAACACTCATTTTTAAATTTAATTCTCCCAAAGAAACCAATGTATCACCTTCAAAAGGAGCCTTGTTTATAATCACAAGTTTCTCGATTCCGACAGTTGCATTTGGAAAATTCTTAAATAAACTTAAATCAGCATCTTTAAAACTTACTTTAGCATCAACACTTTCATTAATCGCTTCGGCAATTTTGGCTTTTATCTGATCTTTAAAGAAATACGGAATGGCAAATAATGCAGCAACAAATACCACAATTACAATGGCACTTATTTTTAAAACTTTCTTTAGCATATAATTAGATTTGAGGGTTTAATTTTTTAAAATCGACTCATGCAAAAATAGTTTTTTTTGGGAGAGTGCGAAGATAAAGTTTTCTTAAAATGTAAGAATAATACTTGTTTTGTTGAATAAAAAAATCCGCCTGAAATAGTTTCAAACGGATTTAAAGTCTTTTTTATTTTATTACTTGTGAATAAATGAAACGATCTTTTCAATAAGTGTTTCCGATATCGGAAGTGTATCATTGTTATAACTTGCCATATTAGCACTTTGATCACCTTCAACAATTTTCATGATGTGATTCATTTTCTCAATAATCATCTTTTCTGCATTTTTATTGGCTTCGGCTAAATTTTCAGCATCTTTAACAGAAACCTGTAAATCATTATTTCCCTGTAAAATCAAAATCGGAATAGTGAGTTTTTTTATTTCCGTTTGTGGATTGTATTTAAACCAGGAAATTAAATAAGGCTGAATGCTTGGTCTGAAAAGTGAATTCAGCATTGGGTCAACTTTTTTTACTGTAAATCCGTTTTTTAAACTGTCGATAATCGGAAATGTCATATCTTCCAGTTGTTTCATTGATCTTGCGCCAATTTGAGTTTTTATGATTTTATCGGCTGTGTCACCCACGCCGGCAATCGAAACAAATTTATCCGCTTTAGCACCGGCAATCATTCCAATTAAAGAACCTTCGCTGTGTCCAATTACAATTACTTTTGAGAAACGTTTGTCTTGTCTTAAAAAATTAATCCAGCTTTTGGCATCCTGAATATAGTTTTCAAATACCAGACTGCTTTCAGAATCTCCTCCTGCAGGTTTACTTTCTCCAATTCCTCTTTTATCGTATCGCAGTGATGCAATTCCATTTTTTGCAAGAGCTTCTGCCAGCATTTTCAGGGAATTGTTTTTCATAATGGCATTATTGCCATTTCTGTCTGTTGGTCCTGAACCCGCAATGATTAAGGCAACCGGATATTTTTTGGTCAAATCCGGAGTCGTCAGTGTACCAAATATTTGGTCATTATTTATTTTTAAAATTGCCGGAGCTTCTTTAAAAGGAAGTTCTTTTTTAGTTTGAGCATTTAAAACACTCAAAAACAAAACCGTTAAAAAAAGGATTATTTTGTTCATCTTTCAATTAATAAATATTGATTCCGTAAGGAATTATTGCCTGAACTCCTTTTTGTTTTTGAAATTTCTTAACCTGCTCGATAAGCATGTAGTTTTCTTCTCCAATTTCTTCTTTTATAAAAGTTTCTTTAGATTTTGCAAAAGGAAGACCAGAAATTAAATCGTTAAAAGTTTTTTCGTATTCCGGATAATTCTGAGTACTGTATTTTTTGATTTTAGCAATCTTAGCAGCTTCTGCAATAGCATCGTTTAAACCGCCAATTTTATCCACTAACCCTAATTTTAAAGCTTCAGTTCCAGACCAAACCCTACCTTGTGCAATAGCGTCAACTTGTTCGAAAGTCATTTTACGTCCTTCTGCAACATGGCTTACAAAAGTGTTGTAAATTTTCTCAACTCCCTCTAAAGTAAAGGCTTTAAACTTTTCGTCAATTGGTACAAACGGACTATAATTTGCGGAATTCTCATGGGTTTTAACCTGCTCAGAATTGATTCCTAATTTATTAGCTAAAGGGCTGAAATTTGGAAGAATTCCAAAAACTCCAATAGATCCTGTGATAGTATTGTTTTCAGCGAATATTTTGTTTGCATTGCAGGCAATATAATAACCTCCCGATGCAGCGTAATTTCCCATAGAAACTACGATTGGTTTTACTTTTTTAGTGATTTCAATTTCTCTCCATATTAAATCAGAAGTTAGGGCACTTCCTCCAGGACTATCAATTCTCAGAACAATAGCTTTTACATCATCATTTTTTCTCGCTTCCTGCAAAGAACGACGCATAGAGCCTTCTCCAATCGTATTCACATCACCTTCGCCACCTGTAATTTGACCCTGAGCATAAATAATTGCTATTTGGTCACTTGCTGTATTTGTTAAAGCTGTTGTAACGTTATTTTGTGTATAATCTAAAATTGAAATTTTGTTATAGTCTTCGTCTTTTTCTACTTTTAAAGCTTTCCTGATGGCATCGTGATAAACATCTTCATAAGCAATAATATCAACTAAGTGTTGTTGTTTTGCCATTTCAGGAGTTCGGGCTAAAAGACCATTTGCAATTTCGTTTAGTTTTGGAAGCGGAATATTTCTGCTTTTTGAAATGTCTGTAGAAACCGTAGTCCAAATGGAGTTTAAAAGTGCGGTAACTTGCTCTCTGTTGGCATCACTCATTTTGTTTTCCAAGAAAGGCTCAACAGCACTTTTATATTTTCCGTGGCGGATTACTTCCATTCGAATTCCCGATTTATCCTGAAAATCTTTAAAGAACATCACTTCAGAAGAAAGACCTTTAAAATCCAGATCTCCTGCTGGATTGATATAAATTGTGTTGGCAACAGAAGTTAAATAATATTCTTTTTGCGAATAAGTATTGGCATAAGCCCAGACAAATTTTCCTGATTTTTTAAAGTTTTCAAGTGCGTTTCTTAAATCTTTGTATTGAGCAAGACCAAGAGAAGATTCATCGTTTAAGATCGAAATTCCTTTGATGTTGTCGTCTTTTTTTGCTGCTTCAATAGCATTGATAACATCTGTTAAACCAATTCCTTTTTTATCAGAGAAAGCAGTAACCCAGGGATCTTTATATTTTCCGGCATAATCGTTTTTGATTTCTTTTAAATTCAATTCAATCACTGAATCTGATTTGACAGAAACCTTGTCGTCTCCACCAAAAAGTGCTGCAATAAAGACGACTCCAAAAAAGAAAAGCATCATAAATACAAAAATTCCAATTACTGTGGCAAGTACATTTCCTAAAAATTTCATTTGTATATTTTTTTTATAAGTATCAAAAAAGGACAAAATGTTACAAAATAGACTTCTGGAGTTGTAATTCAATCCGAGACGTCGTTTCACAAATATATTGGTTAATTCTAAAATAGTTTTAGTTAATTTGCATTAATTATGAAATTACAGCATCAAGTCGTTTTATCGATAGGCAGCAACCAGGGCAGCAGACTAGAAAATATCCAAAATTGTATTGATTTAATTCATCAAAATGTAGGTACTGTCATTCAGGTTTCCAAACTTTACGAAACTCCTGCCTGGGGTTTTGAGAGTGATGCTTTTTATAATTGTGCATTATTGTTGCATACCAATTCTTCAGCGCAAAAAATACTCAATCAGGTTTTAAAGGTTGAAAAAGAATTAGGACGAATCCGCTCTAATCAAACAGGGTATCAATCCAGAATTATAGACGTTGATTTAATTGCCTTTGATGATGAAATTATCAATTCGGAGAAACTTCAGGTACCACATCCCTTAATGCAGAACAGAAATTTCGTTTTGCTTCCAATGCAGGATTTAAAATTAAATTGGAAACATCCTGTTTTGCATAAAACAATACCAGAATTAATTGCGGTTACTCCAGACGAAAGTGTTTGTAGTATAATTCAGGATTTAGAAAATCCGCTTGACGAAATTCCTTTAAACCAATTTAATTATATTTCTTTTGAAGGGAATATTGGCGCAGGAAAAACGACTTTAGTACATAAAATTGCAGAAGATTTTAATGCTAAAACAGTACTGGAACGATTTGCAGATAATCCGTTTCTGCCTAAGTTTTATAAAGATCAGAACAGGTATGCTTTTCCGTTGGAAATGTCTTTTCTGGCCGATCGTTATCAACAATTATCTGATGATTTGGCTCAGTTTGATTTATTTAAAGATTTTATTGTAGCCGATTATCATATTTTTAAATCGCTGATTTTTGCTAAGATAACTTTGCAGGAAGATGAATATCGTTTGTACAGAAATCTGTTTGATATTATCTACAAAGAAATGCCAAAGCCTGATTTGTATGTGTATTTATATCAAAACACAGAACGGCTTTTACAAAACATTAAAAAACGCGGTCGTAATTACGAGCAAAACATTGAAGCCTCATATTTAGAAAAAATCAATAATGGTTATTTGGAATACATCAAATCGCAGGCAGATTTAAATGTTTTGATCATTGATGTCTCTGATCGTGATTTTGTGAAAAGACACGAAGATTATATTTTTATCTTAAATGAAATTAAAAGCAAAATGAGATAATATGTTAATTAGAATTTTTCCATTTTAAGGAATTATCTAATTTCCATATTATCACATTCTCAAATTAAAATTATCGTTTTAAAGTAAAATGTCCTCTTAAAACAGGCATTGTATCATCAACTTTTAATGCATACCAATAATCCGAAGCAGGAAGTGGAACTTGATTTAAAGTTCCGTCCCAGCTCATTTTTGATCTGCTTAATTGCGCAATTAATTTTCCGTAACGGTCAAAAATAGTGACTTCTGCCTGAGGGTAATTCTCCATGCCGCTTACTTCCCAGACATCATTAAATGTATCGTTGTTCGGAGTAAAAAATGGAGGAAAAACAAGTACTACAAACGGTTTGCTAACTTGTCCGCATCCACTTTTTTCGCGTGCATATGCAGTTTGAAGTCCAGCCGGTAAGTCATGAAAAACAAAAGAATCCTGGTAGTTTATGCCATCTACAGAATATTCATAATAGTCTTCTTCTTTTACAGGATAAACAATAGCTCTTGTTCCTTCCACAACGATACGGTCGATTTGAGGGATTTTATGTTCTTCAACGACAATTGTCTTTGTACTTGAGCAGTTTTGAGGATCCGGGCTTGTTACTTTTACAGTATAAGTTCCTGCAGAATTGACTGTGGTAGTTTGAGTTGTGGCTCCATTTGACCAAACATAATTCATTCCTGAAATTCCGGCATCTAAGATTAGGTCCTGAGATTGACATAGCGTTAAATTCTCATCAGTAACAACAGGAGGGGTATAGATAATAATGTTTATCGGAGTTCTGTTTGGGGCAATACAGCCATTGTTTGAAGCTTCAGCATAATAAATTGTATTGGATGAAATTGTGGGAGTTGTAAAAGTATTTCCTGCAAATATACTGTTTCCACCAGTTTCAGTTAAAAACCAGTTAATGTTTCCAATATTTGAGGTTGCTCTAATGGTTACGGTTCCGGGGCCACAGTTAGAATAAGTGTTTTTTTCAGCAACTGGTGTATTTGGAGTAATATTAATAATGGCAGTTAGAGATTTTCTATTTGCTTCACAACCGGCATCAACATAATATATAGTGGTTGTATTGATGATTGGTGTAGTGTAAGTAGTTCCTGTTCCAAGTAAATTTCCTCCTGTTGGAGCATCAAACCACCTAATTGTGGCGCCGGCTGTTGCTGTTGCACTAAGAGTAAAACTTCCGGAATCACAAAGCGGACTTGGGTCTGCGGCAGGTGTTGCAACCGGAATTGTGATTTGAGTACTGGCCGCAATTTTAATCGGAGCTTCTCCAGGCATTCCTCCGAACTCCACAACATATCCTTTTGGTTGATAGTTATCTCCGGAAACTGTTGATCCTGTATTTGATAAATCATTCCAGGAACCTCTAATTCCTACGCCGGGCTGTGTGATATGAGCATAATCTTCATCGCCTTGGTTGTTGGGTTCTCCGGTATTCCAAAAAGCAAAATTTGGAGTTGAACCATTTGGTCCTCCATTCCAGAAAATTGTTCCTGCTTCGGGACCAGTTACCCACTTCCAAACACCTTCAGTTTCGGCATCACTTCCGCCAATCCATCCTGTTCCCGAGGCTTGTTCTCCAATTAATTTCGCTTCGTCTGCAGATAAGATGGTAGCTAAATACCCTTTAAGCCCATAATATGTAAGGGTCTCTGCTTCCGCTTTTGCAGTTGTCCATCTAATACCAACCGTGGGAATGTATACATAAAAGTGTCCTGTAGAAGCTAAATAATTAGCTTTTCCAATTGTTATTGAAAAAGTTTTTACACCAGATATTGTTGGAGAAGAATTTGAAAACACAATGTCTTTTATAATTAATTCTAAGTCTGAGTATAAAATCTCGCTTCCGTCTGATTTTGTAATTGTTAGTTTTCCAGCAATAGCATCCCATTGTGTAGTAATTGTTGGATACAAGGTTGGATTTGAAAGCATAAGCTGATCTCCGCTAGAGTAGCCAGAAGAAATTTGAATATAACCAGCTGATGTTCCTGTTTCATTTAGGTCGTGGGTAATTGAAAATGTTTCCACTATCTTGATTTCAGAGCCAGGACAATAGGTTTGATCTCCTGTTGCGTTTAATTCTGGTATGCTGTAAATGACTTTATTGCAATCATTTGAGTAGGAACTAGTGGCGTCTTTGTAGGTAGACCAATTCGTCATAGAATAAATCTCGTTATCAACGTCAATACATTTAAGGGAAGAATTTCTTTGAAAAGCACCAATAGAAAGAGAAGTGTTTTTTCCGTTTCTTAAATCTAATTTAGTAAGCTGATTATTATCGCAGTATAAACGTTGAATTGCTGGATTTTTGGTAAAATCTAGTTCGGTTATTTGATTGTTGTTACAATAAATATTGATTAAAGCAGGGTTGTTAGAAACATCTAAACTCGATAAATTATTGTGGTTAGCTTCTAAATTAGTTAGAAGTGTACTCGAACGAATATTGAGACTTGTAATTTGATTATTGTTGCAGCTTAAATGAATTAAAGCGGGATTCACAGAAACATTCAGGTTTACAATTTGATTTTGTTCACACTCTAAAAAATTAAGTTGTGGACTTTTAGAAACATCTAAATTGGTTAATTGGTTTTCATTGCAATACAGTATTGTTAAAGCAGTATTGTTAGAAAGATCCAAACTGGTTATTCTATTCTTTTGGCAATCCAGTTCTTTTAAGGCGGTGTTGCTGGAAGTATTTAAACCGGTAAGCATATTAAGGCCACAGCTTAATTTAACAAGAGCTGTATTTTGTGAGATATCTAAAGTAGTTAAAGCATTCTGAAGACAGTATAATTCTTGTAAGGAAGTAAAATCTTGTAAGCCGGTTAAATTTGTACATCCTTTGCTGGAAACATTTAAAGAAATTACTCCAGTAACATTTGACGTTAAGACCCTGCCATCAATAACAGGGTTTGTGTCAATTCCAAAATCAATTAAAGCCTGTTCAAATTTCGGATCCGGAATTGTAGTATATTGTTGGGCGACTCCCAAAAAACTCGAAAGCAGGAAAAAAGATAAAATTGATATTTTTAAGAAATTAATACTTTTCATTTTATAAAAGTATCAATTTTATAATAATAAAAAAATATATTTACACTTATAACATTTTAAGCGCAAAAATAATCTTAAAATCACAATTTTTTAAGGAAAATGCCTTTTAGTTATTATTTGGCCAATTTATTTTTTGAAATAAATCCCAAACTACAATTCCGGCGCTAACTGCAATGTTGAGGGAGTGTTTGGTTCCAAGCTGTGGAATCTCAATACAGCCATCACATATTGCTACGGCTTCTTGTGCTACTCCATATACTTCATTTCCGAAAACCAAAGCATATTTTTGGTCTTTTTTAATTTTAAAATCCTGAAGAAATACAGAACTTTCAACCTGCTCAATTGCCATGGTAAGTACATTTTCCTTCTTTAAGTTTTCAATAACTTCAAGTACATTTTCGTGATGCTCCCAGGCTACAGTTTCAGTTGCTCCTAAGGCAGTTTTATGAATTTCTTTGTTTGGAGGAGTTGCAGTAATACCGCATAAAATTATCTTTTCAATCAAAAACGCGTCTGCGGTTCTAAAAACAGAACCAATATTGTGAAGACTTCGAATATCGTCTAAAACTAATATTAAAGGTGTTTTTTCAGATTTCTTAAAATCTTCAATAGATTTACGGTCCAGTTCGCTGTTTTCGAGTTTTCTCATTGTTGTTAAATTGTAGTCATAAAAAAAGCTTCCAAAGATAAGGAAGCTTTTTCGATTTATTTTAAATGTTTTTTCAGATTAGCTTTTTACTGGATCTGGTAAAACAGTACCTTTAATTGTAAGGATTTTTGTAGGCTGTCCTTCAGCATTAGAAGTAACAGTTACCGTTTTTGTAAAAGCACCAACTCTGTCAGTAGCATATTTTACGCCGATAACACCTTTAGCACCTGGTGCAATTGGCTCTTTTGGAGTAGTTGGAACAGTACATCCGCAAGATCCTTGAGTGTTAGTAATGATTAATGGTTTAGTTCCGTTGTTTACAAAAACAAATTCACGTTTTCCATCAGCGTTGTGAGCGATAGTTCCGTAATCAATAGTTTCAGTTTCAAAAGCCATTCCTGCTCCTTCAACTTTAGCAACTTTAGCAGCCTTAGCTTTTTTAGTTGTTTGTGCATTAGTAGCTGTAATACCAGCTACAGCTAACATAGCGAATAAAATTATTTTTTTCATCTTAAGGGTCTTTTTTTAAATGATAAACAAAGCTATATAAAAAACTTCAACTGCAAACTAAAAAAATCTTAAAATATTTTAATTTTTGAAGTTTTCAATATGCCGCCAAAAAATCCTAAATTCGCTGTCTTAATTTTTCATTTAAAATATAATAATTTGGCAGCTAAAGAGAAAGTGGTGAAAGAAACACCTTTAATGAAACAGTACAACGAAATCAAGGCTAAATATCCTGATGCATGTCTGCTTTTCAGAGTAGGAGATTTTTATGAAACCTTTGGAGAAGACGCCATTAGAGCTTCTAAAATTTTAGGGATAACATTGACTAAAAGAGGTGCGGGATCTGATACAGAAACTGCACTTGCAGGTTTTCCACATCATTCTGTTAACACTTATCTGCCAAAATTAGTCAAAGCCGGACTTCGAGTGGCGATTTGTGATCAGCTTGAAGATCCAAAAATGACTAAAACAATTGTAAAAAGAGGGGTTACGGAACTTGTGACTCCGGGAGTTTCTTTGAATGACGAGGTGTTGCATTCGAAGTCAAACAACTTTTTGGCTTCTGTTTATTTTTCCAATAAAAATATAGGGATTTCTTTTTTAGATGTTTCAACAGGAGAGTTTTTGACTGCACAAGGAAACGCTGAATATATTGATAAATTATTGCAGAATTTTAATCCGAGTGAGGTTTTGGTACCAAAGCATAATAAAAGTGATTTTAAAAATGCTTTTGGGGAAGATTTTCATAGTTTTTATTTAGAAGACTGGATTTATAAAGAAGATTATGCATTAGAAACGCTGACGAAGCATTTTCAGACGAATTCATTAAAAGGATTTGGAGTTGAGGAATTGAAAGAAGGAATTGTTGCTTCCGGAGCTATTTTGTATTACTTGTCGGAAACTCAGCATAATCGTGTACAGCATATTACAGCAATTCAACGTATCGCAGAAGATGCGTATGTGTGGATGGATCGTTTTACGATTCGAAATCTGGAATTGTATCACAGCTATAATCCAAATGCAGTTACGCTTTTAGATGTTATAGATAAAACACTTTCTCCAATGGGAGGACGTTTGCTAAAACGCTGGCTGGCTTTGCCTTTAAAAGATGCTAACAAAGTAAAAAGCCGACATGAAGTAGTTTCGTATCTAAAATCAAATCCTGAAATTCTGCATAATATTCAATATCAGATTAAGCAGATTTCAGACTTGGAGCGTTTGATTTCTAAAATTGCAGCAGGAAAAGTATCGCCACGTGAAGTGGTTTATTTAAAAGAATCTCTGGATGCAATTATTCCAATTAAAACAATTGCACTCGAAAGTCCGCAGGAAGCAGTGAAGGTGATTGGGGATAGTTTACATGCATGTGAGTTACTTCGTGAAAAAATAAAAAACACTTTAAATCAGGATGCGCCTGTTGCGATCTCTAAAGGAAATGCAATAGCAGCAGGAGTAAATGAAGAATTGGACGAACTGCGTGCGATTTCAACTTCAGGAAAAGAATTTTTAGAAGGAATTGAAAAAAGAGAGTCGGAAAGAACGGGAATTTCTTCTTTGAAAATTTCATTTAATAATGTTTTTGGGTATTATATTGAAGTTCGAAATACGCATAAAGATAAAGTTCCGGAAGAATGGATTCGTAAGCAGACTTTGGTAAATGCTGAGCGATACATTACGGAAGAATTGAAAGAATATGAAACCAAAATTCTGGGTGCTGAAGAAAAGATTTATAAAATAGAAAGCGAACTTTTTGAACAATTAGTAGCCTGGATTTCTACCTATATCAAGCCTGTTCAAATGAATGCATATTTGGTTGCGCAATTGGATTGTTTGTGTTCGTTTACACAAATGGCAGTAGAAAATCAATATGTATGCCCTGAAATTGATGATACTTTTGAATTAGATATTAAAAATGGAAGACATCCTGTAATCGAAAAACAATTACCGGTTGGAACTCCTTATATTGCCAATGATGTTTTTCTGGATAGAGAAGCGCAGCAGATTATTATGATTACCGGGCCAAACATGTCGGGTAAGTCGGCTATTTTAAGACAAACGGCTTTGATTGTACTTTTGGCTCAAATGGGAAGTTTTGTTCCTGCTGATAGTGTTAGGATGGGAATTGTAGATAAAATTTTTACCAGAGTAGGAGCTTCAGATAATATTTCGATGGGCGAATCTACTTTTATGGTAGAAATGAATGAAACAGCTTCAATTTTGAATAACATTTCAGACAGAAGTTTGGTGTTGTTAGACGAGATTGGAAGAGGAACCAGTACGTATGATGGAATCTCGATTGCCTGGGCAATTGCTGAATTTATTCATGAGCATCCGGGAAGAGCGAAAACACTTTTTGCAACGCATTATCATGAGCTGAATGAAATGACAGAATCGATGCCGAGAATTCAGAATTTCAATGTGGCGGTAAAAGAGTTAAAAGATACGGTTCTTTTTGTTAGAAAGCTGGTAAAAGGCGGAAGTGCACACAGTTTTGGAATTCACGTAGCAAAAATGGCGGGAATGCCTCAATTGGTAATTTCTAAAGCGCAGAAACTTTTAAAGAAGCTGGAGAAGAATCATTCCAGTGATGCTCTAAATGGAATTAAATCGGCAAATGATGAAATGCAGATGAGTTTCTTTAATTTGGATGATCCTTTGTTGGAAGAGATAAAAGAAGAGATTTTAAATCTGGATATTAATGCTATTACACCAGTTGAAGCATTGATGAAACTCAATGAAATCAAAAGAATGCTGGTCAAAAAATAAATTTCAAAATTTTTTCAAGTTTAAAGTTTAGGTTATCAGAATGTTATAAAAATAAGTGGATTTTTTTTAGAAAAACACTTGTTTAATTGAATAAATGTCCTAAATTTGCACTCGCAATACAAAACAAATCAAGTGTTGTAGAGTTCTTAATAAAACTTGAAATGCGAAAATAGCTCAGTTGGTAGAGCGCGACCTTGCCAAGGTCGAGGTCGCGGGTTCGAGCCCCGTTTTTCGCTCAAAACCATATAATGCTCGGATGGTGAAATTGGTAGACACGCTGGACTTAAAATCCAGTGAACAGCAATGTTCGTGCGGGTTCAAGTCCCGCTCTGAGTACTAAAGCCTCTTCTTTTGAAGAGGCTTTTTTTATTTGCAGACTTGCAGGTAATAAATTTACGTAGTAAATTTATTAGAATCTC